>PLLW01000024.1 GCA_003141435.1 Ignavibacteriales bacterium | reverse complement strand
AGGATTGAATAATATGCCTGTATCGCCTGGTAGGCTAAGTTTGTTTTTGCCATTTCTACATTATCCAAAGCCGTATTTTTATTTGAACTGACCATGTCTATCTGAGCATCCCTTTTCCCAAAATCATAAACTGTATATCCAAGACCAATATGAGCATCATAATTATTCTCAGGATATAACTGGGCTGATAAGGAACCGAATTGAAAAACTTGGACTGGTCCGAGCCTTGCATAAGAAAAATCCGCATCAATCGAAGGTAGAAAATTACTTTTTAACTGGCTCACTCTCGCATCCACAATATCCGCCTGCCTGCTTAACTGCAATATCAATGGATATCTTTGAATTGTCAATTGAACTGCTCTGTTAAGATCAATCGGGATCCCGTTGTTCTGCGAATAAACAGATGCCACACTGATTATTATAAAACAAAATATAAGATTTCTGATTTTCATTTAAGTTATCCTTTCGCTATTCCATAATAGCAATATGTTCTTTGCTTTTTTTCTTTTTAGTACGGAGAAACAGGATAGGTACAAGGCACAAAAGAGTTATCGCCCCTGCCAGGTAAAAATCATCATTTATTGCCTGAACAAACGCCTGGCTTACAATATGCTGACCAATCAGAGCCTGGGCTTTCACTATAACAGAATTCCCATTACCTCCGTTTGTCTGTTGTACAAAATTCTGCATATGGTATTGTATGTCTCTGAACGTTGCAGAATATTGATTTACTGCTGCCCCATTTAAAGCTGAATGATAAATAATTCTCCTCGTAAGCATCGTCCCGAATATAGCAACGCCAAAACTTCCGCCTATCTGCCTTATAACGTTAAATAAACCGGATGCCTGTGCCATTTTTATCCTCGGTATCTTCATTAAGGCTATTGTGCTTAATGGTGTAAACAGCATCCCCATCCCAAAACCCCTTACGTATAATGCACCCATTATTTGAGCATGTTCACTAAAAAGTGAAAGATTACTCTGCAGGAATAATCCTATTGCAAGTAAAACTACTCCGATAAATGCAGGAATTTTTGGATTTATTTTGTCGGACATGATGCCGGACAAAGGAGACATGATTGCCTGAATGACTCCCACAGGAAAAAAAACAAGCCCTGACTGCAGTGCTGTGTAATTAAGTGAACTTTGTAAAAATAATGGCAGTAGAAATGTACTCCCGAATAACCCCATTCCAAAAATAAATAATATTCCGTTCGTAACAGAAAAATTAAAATCTTTAAGCAGGCTCAATTCAATAAGCGGATTCTTAATGGAAAGATCAGTTGCCAGGAAAACTACAAGACCGACTAATGAAAGCCCAAAACAGGTTAGTATAAAATCTGATGTCCAGCCGTTTGTATTCCATGAAGAATTTCCGTTTGAGAGCGCTAGAAGTAGAAATGTTAAAAAAACAGACATTGAAATAAAACCTATAAAATCAAAAGAACGCGTTTGTTCTGTTTTATATTCACGCTGAATTAAATATGTCGCTATCATTCCAACAATTCCTACAGGAATATTCACATCAAAGATCGACTGCCAGCTGAAATTATCAACTAAATATCCCCCCACCATCGGCCCCAGCGAAACGGAAGCGGCAGCAGCTATGCCCCAGAAACCTAAAGCAATACCTCTTTTCTCGGGTGGGAATTCTCTTGTAATAATAGCCATGCCGACCGGCATAAGGAATCCGGCGCCCGCCCCCTGCACAAGCCTGAAACCAATTAATGCATCTTCACTCCAGGATAAACTGCAGAGGAATGACCCGAGCGTAAAAAGAAATAATGCAAAAAAGTACGTCCTCTTATAACCAAAATGATCTGCTACCCACCCGGATGTCGGAAGCATTACGGCAAATACAAGGAGATAAGCAGTAAGTACCCATTCAATCTTATCAACGCTTGTTCCAAATGTTGTCATCATTTTATTTAATGCTACATTTACTACAGTCGCGTCAAGAACCGCCATAAATGTTCCCACCATAATGTTTGCCAGCACCCACCATTTATATGATGAGTGTTCATGATGCAGCGATGGAATGTTCCCTATTACTCTGCTTCTGATTTCAGCCATGCTTAATTTCTTTCCTTAACTCTTACTTCAACTGACATCCCCGGCAGAAGGTTTACATTAGAATTCCCCTTGTCAATTGAAATTTTAACCGGCACTCTCTGCGTAACTTTTGTAAAATTTCCTGATGCATTATTCGGTGGAATAAGTGAAAATTGAGAGGCTGTGTTTGAACCGATCTGAATTACTTTTCCTGAAAATTTAATGTCAGGATATGTATCAACAGAAATCTCAACCTTAGCCCCTATGTTCACAAGAGCAAGCCGTGTTTCTTCAAACTGCGCTGTTATCCAGATATTTTTCATATCAAAAATAGTAAAGATCGGCTGCCCCTGCTGCACAACATCCCCTTCAAGTATCCATTTCCGGGCTATTACTCCGTCAATCGGAGAATAAATCGTGCTGTTTTTTAATTGTGCTTTTACTACTTCCTGCTGAGCTTTGGACATTGCCGGCTTTGTTAATGATATATTATACTCCGCCTGAGCAGCGTCTAGGGCTTTTGCAGAATGGTCATACTGCTCTTTGGTAATTATATTATCCCTGTACTGGCTTTGTGCCCTCGCAAAATCATCTTTGGCTTTTTCAAGATTTACCTTTGCAAGAGTGATACTTTCATTCGCATTTATAGTAGCCGCTATAAATTGTTTCTCCTGTGCTTTAAGGTCGGAAGTGTCAAGCACTGAAAGTACCTGCCCCATTTTAATAGTATCTCCCTCGGCAAATTTCAGGTTAATTATCCTGCCGGGTATTTTAGAACTTATCGTAGCCTTATCGGCATCAATAAAAGCATCATCGGTTGAAACATATCCCTTATGCCCAATATACCAATACCAGGCAATAGCCCCTATAATAATAAATATAAACAGTGGAATAAGAATCCTTTTTTTCCTGTATATAGGAACCGATTCTATTTCCTCTTCCCTTATTGTAGTTTCAATTGTTTTCCCGGTTTCATCAGCCAAAGTAATATTACTCCTTATTAATTTTTTTATTTATTTGAATTACTTTAATGAACATGTCAATAGTCATCATCATTTCACTGCGCAGTTCCCGGTATATTTTAGGGTCCATCTCGGAACCGGTTATTGATTTTATACTCCTCAGCCTTAACCCCTGCAGAAGATGTATAAGCAGTTCAGCATAACATTTGGGCACATTTGAAATGAATTCCCCTTTGGTCTTCCCTTCTTTTATAATCTTGTTGATAATACCAATTTCTTGTTCGGCAAATGATTCATACATCTTTAGGAAAATGGCGTGTCTGTCATGTATTGCATTAAATGAAAGTGTGCCCAGATTGACAAGTTCATTGAAAAATTTCAGCCTTTCATCAACATAAATTTTTAATTTCTCTCCGGCACTTGCATGTTTCTGAAATAGGGAATCGGCTTTTTTAATAAATTCATCCTGCTCATGCTTAATTGCAGCCTGAAAAAGATTTTCCTTGGTAGGAAAATAATAATACAATGAAGCTTTCCCCATTTCAACTTCAGATGATATGTCTTCCATTGTGGTCTTTGAGAACCCATAATGCGCAAATACTTTTCTCGCCGCAAGAATAATCTGCTCTTCTCTTTCCTTCGATAATGATTCGTTCATTTTTTCGACCATTTTACTTGAATGTTCAAAATTTACAAAATAGTAATCTCATTCGCAACCCCATTGTGCTTAATATCAAGTTACATTTTCACCGATAAAATAATATGTCCTTTTTTAATTGCTTAAACTTTTTTACTTAGTTAATATCATCTAAAATATTAGAAATTTAAGATTCAATTGCCACTGAATTGTAAAATATGTCTTTCTAATGTGGTTTTACTATTGCTTTAGGACTGTCTTATTTATTCTGCATCACTGTCTATATCTTTAAGCATACTGCTCAAGTAAGATTTTCGTCAGATCAGAATAATATATCCCACTTTCTCAAAGGTATAGTAATAAATTTCGATTTTGCAGGATATTTGGATGATTTGTCCCCCTAATCACCAACAACCAAATAAATTAAATTATTTTTTTCTGTTATGGCAGTCGCTGCAGATGCTTGTCTTCCAGGCATTGCCGATATCAATCGGGTGTTTATATTCAACACCGCCTAATGACACCTGTGCTAGTTGCCCTTCAAATTGCTGTGCAAGCAATGTATGGCAAATATTGCAGTCCTTTGAAAGTATTTTACCGTCACTGCTTACATGCTTGCCGTCATGGCAACGGAAACAGCCGGGCGAATACATATGACCAATCTGCTCAGGAAAATATCTCCAGCTTACATTCATTTCAGGAAAATAATTTCGTGAATAAATCACTTGTACTTGTGAGATTGCACTGTCAATTATCGCTTTTTTGGATGATGTAATATCCGGATAATTAGCCAAATAAAATTCCTGTATAATTATTTTTATACTATCTAACGCTGTTTTCTTATCGGTATATGGGGTCTCTAATGCTTGCACTGAAATGCTTTTTATATAAGGCAAGGAAGGATCGATAGCATTTGACGCCATTAAATGATCCACTGAACGGAAAGGAGGATTATATTGATGCGATGGACGATTATGGCAATCCATACAGTCCATTTTTCTTACATTCTCAGGCTTAAACATTTCATCCGTTATTTTGACATCCTTACTCTTATATATTGTTTCCTTTCCCGTGGATAGTGATTTTGATTTGACCCAGGGAATATTCATCCTTTCCCGATCCGTTGTCATATACGTAACCTGGTTGCCAATATTCATGTGCCAATGAATGCCTGTTTTATTTCCTGATTCTTCAGAACCCCCGCCGACTTTCATTAACAATGTTAATGTCCATTTAGTATTGCCTTCATCAGAAATGAAATATGTATTTTGATGTTCCTTTTCACTATAGAAAAACTTCGGCCAATGACACTGCTCGCATGTTTCCTGGGCGGGACGCAGATTATGTATCGGGGTTTGTATCGGTCTCTCATATTTATTAAAAAGAACTGAATACACCTGGTAAGCTCCTGAAAATTTTGACCGCACGTACCATTCAGCTCCTGAACCTATATGGCATTTTACACACCCGACCCTTGCATGCGGTGAACTTTGATATGCCGTGTATTCCGGATTCATAACTTTATGGCATACTGTCCCGCAGAACTGGTCGCTGTCCGTGTATTCATAGGCCTGGAAACTTCCGAATGCTGTAAATAATAATAATAGAATTGTGCCTACAGAAAAAATTGTGAATGCTCTCCTGTGCTGCGGATTGTTAAGATCAAAAACCGGAAATTTGTAATTACTGAAATGACCTGATTTTTCCCTCATATGTTCGCGGTATGCGCCAAAAGCAATCAATAAAAGTCCGATTATGAGTATGCCCGGCAGAATTACAAAAGCTATAATACCCATATAAGGCTTGTGTTCTGTAGCTAATAATTCAAGCAGCATTAAGAACAGTATCAATCCAAACGAGATGACTGCTATCAGTACCCCAGCTATGGTCAACGGATTATAAAATGACGATGGAAATCTTTTGTTCATTTTAAATAATTATAAATTTAATAAATCCCGATAGACCTTCAGAATTATTCTTTATTCTGTTTCTTTATTCTCTCAAGTTCGGCAGGATGCTCTTCAGCCATCTCTTCCTCAGAAATTGTTCCCTTAAACCATGCAATATTCATCGGATATATTTCCGGATTGAAAATTACAAAATAAAAATGCCATACAATTATTGAAAGAAAGGCTATCCATGCCTCATAGTAATGAATTGTTCTGGCTATATCAAAACCTAGCTTTGTAAAAAGACCAATAAACGTGTTGTCAAACCACATCACTACGCCTGTAATACTCATAATAATAGTACCCCAAATAAGAGCCCAGTATTCTGCTTTTTCAACATAACTGAAACGATCAAGTTTAGGCTTTTCTTTTGAGATACCCAGGTTATATTTTGCAATTCCAATTGCATCCTGCAGATCTACATATCTTGGGAGCAGATCAAAAATGAGCTTACGCCCTCGCTTGGTAAATGAAACATAACCGATATGATACAGACTGACTGTCACCATTACAACTGCGGAGATCCGGTGGAGTAAACCTCTATAAATGAAAACATTCTCATTCAGCGAACGAATATGAGAAACCCACCATGTATCCGGGAACCGAAGCATGAAACCAGTTAATACAAGCAGCATGAAACTGATCGCTAAAAGAATATGCTGGACCCTTTCATTAAGACTCATTCTTAAATACAGCGAATGACCGTGATGTTCTGTGGCAATTAGGCCCCTTTGTTTTAATTTCTTGATCTTTGCTTTCTTTATAAAGTCCATGAAATTATGTAAAAACATCGCCCCAATCACTGAAAAGATCAGAATGATATAAAGTGTAGCAAGCCAATAAAGAATAGGCTCATCTTTCTGTGCCATTGTAACGTGAATCTTGCCTTTACTAAAATTTTCATTCGCACCCGGATGGCATTTCCCGCACGTCTTCGAAAGATTCGCTTTGTTTACCATCGACGTAGGATCGCTGGATGGTTTTATATTATGAAATCCATGGCAGCTTGAACAATTTGCAACAGCATATGAACCCCCTTCTAGTGCTAGTCCATGATAACTTTCGCTGAATGTTTTAAACCTATCGGCATCCATTCCATATTTTGCAGTTAACTTTACGGAAGAATGGCAGGGTGAACAAACCTGCGTTGAAAGATTTTTATAAGCTACCGGTGATCTTGGATCATCATGCTTTAAAATATTATGCTCACCATGACAGTCTGTGCAGACAGGCGCATCCTGATTTCCTTTTGCTACGGATGTACCATGAATACTTTGCGCATATTCCTTTGAAATTTCACTATGGCATTTAGAGCAAGTCTTCGGAATATTAAATTTATTAACAGTGGAAATAGATACTTTAGGACCGTTAACCTCATGACTCGTATGGCAGTCAATGCAACTTGGGGCTTTTGAATTCCCTTTTGATAATGCAATACCATGCACACTCTGCTCATAAGATTTAATAAACCCTGCGGCTGGAGATGTCCTTGCCCTTATTTCTGGATCATCCAGGTGACATGACAAGCATAACTTCACTTGTGCTGTTTTTACGCTTAATGTGTCTCTGCCTTTATCATAAACAATACCGGGATTCATGTGACAATTTATGCAAACTGGAGTTTCTCCTAATCCTGATTTAAATCCTCTATAATGTGCAGAAAGTTCAAACTTATCTCTGTTGCTGGTATGGCAGGAACCACATGCCACTACAATATTTGCTCTATTAAACTTTGAGTTCTTTACTTTCGGAGAAATGATATCATGTGTACCATGACATTTTTTGCAGTCTGTTTCCTTCCCTCCTATAACCGAATTTTTTTTCATCATGTCCGGATGGAACTGATGTTTCAGCGGTGCATCACTATGACAGGTTTTGCAATCTATTGGTTGAATATCTTTTTTGTGCGGAATATCATCCGGATTAAAACCTACATGACAGGATATGCAGGAAAGATTCTTATGTGCCGATCCCCCTATTATTTTTGAATCAACATATATGGAAACTTCTTTTCCATTTCTTGTCATTGTCAATGTATTATCACTATGGCAGGTCAGGCAGTCATCGTTTGTTTGGGCAGCAATTTTATTTGGAAGAATTAACAGAACACATACTAAATAAATTAATTTTATTGAAATACGCATTTTATTTAAGCAATTAGGCAAAATATTTTTATTGCTTAATAATCTGAGAAATGTCATGAATTCTGACCTGCCTAAGTCTATTCTTATTTTTTCTTTAATGATGCCAACCACTTTACTAATAAGGTCTGTTCTTCATCTGTGCCTTTAAAAGCAACCTTATGAGCCATATCTTTAATTTTTGCATCTTTCTTGATGTATTTTGCTAAGAAGTCTGCTTTGTACGTTGAACCAACAGTAGAAAGATCAACAGCATCTTTTTTCTTAGAAGTAATCCCTGCAGTTGTAACCATATGGCACGCATTGCATTTCTGACTTTCAAAAACTTTCTTGGCATCAATACCTTTGCTCTGAGCAAAAGAAAAGGCAAATCCATAAAGTGCAACAATCAAAAAGATAAAAAGAAGATAAGTGAATATGTTTTTCATTAATAGCTCCTGTTTGTTAAAATGAACTCAGCTTTTTGCTGAAAATTGTTTACCTTTCCTCAAAACTGATGCCGAATAACAAATGCTAATTTATTCTATTAATTTAACAATTTTAACTAGTTATCCCGATTATGAAATAATAAGAATATTCGCTTCTCATTATTAAGAACTGTGGCTAAAATAGATTAAAATTTCAACACTTTCTCTGGAGCTTAAATTTATTTATTACTTGGAATAATATTTATATTTAGATAAGCAAAGATAATTTGATTAATTATAGTCTCCAAAACTGACTTTACAAATTTTAATTTAATACAACCTGTTTTTATGAAATACTTTATTGGCATTGATGGGGGGGGGACTAAAACCGACTGTATTATAACAGATGAAAATTATAATCAGCTCTATTCCTTGAAAGGAGGACCCCTAAATCTTTTATCCCCCCCCCTATCTGATTCTTCAAGAACTATCTTACAATTAATTAATTCATGCCTCTCTAAACTTAAAATCACTTTGGCCCATCTTGATTATGTTGGAATAGGTGCTGCAGGAGCAGGACGAATTGAAGAATCAGAAAAATTAGAGGTAAACTTAAAAACTCTTCTTCCTCATTCCATTAATCTGAAAGTTACTACTGATGCAGAAGTTGCCTTGGAGGGAGCTTTTAATGGAAAACCAGGGTGTATTTTAATCTCCGGTACTGGTTCAATAATTTACGGAAAAGATCAGAATGGTATTATTCACCGGTGTGGTGGCTTTGGAAAAATACTTGGCGATGAAGGGAGCGGTTACATGCTCGGCAAAAAAGGTCTGATAGCTACCGCTAAGGAATTTGATGGAAGAGCTGAAAAAACAATTATAACCGGTTTACTAAATGATAAATATCAGATCCAATCTGGTCAGGATATTATAAATGCAGTCTATAAAAATAATTTGGATATTGCCGGAGTTGCACCTTTGGTTTTAGCTTCGGCAGCAAATAACGACAAAGTTGCTTTAAGAATAATTGATGAGGAGACTGAAGAGCTTTTAAATCTAATACCATGTATGTTGAAGAAATTAAATAAAGAATATATTGAGATTAGTTTTGCCGGAAGATTAATAAGTACAACAAATGTTTTTTCCGTTACACTGAGAAATAAACTCGCTGCATCATATAAAATGATTACAATAAAAGAACCCGAATATTCTCCCGCTATGGGGGCCATCTTTATTGCAAAAAAGAAATAGAAATTCCTGGTCATTTATTCCCACTCAGTATTTCGCTGAGGGAATTCCTTTTGTCTTGGTAAATCAATTATCAACGGCAATGTATAAATCCCTCCATGCCTCAAATGTATTTATAGGATTTACAAGTTTTCTCTATTTGCCCTGGTCACTTAAATTATTCTGGGGTCCTTTCGTCGATGCATATGCTACAAAAAGGAAATGGACTTTATATATGCAGCTATTCATGGCAGTCTGTTTCTTAATTATGACCTTTATTGTAAGAATGAATTCTTTCTTATTCGTTTCATTATTCGTTTTTACAATTGTAGCACTACTTTCTGCAACTCATGATATCGCAACTGATGGATTTTACCTCCATGCTCTTGATAAAAAGGATCAGGCATTCTTTACTGGAATCAGAAGTACTTTTTATCGTTTAGCAATGATCGCTGCTGGGGGAGTTTTAGTAAAATTAGCCGGCGATATCGGAAATAAAAGTGGTTCCATTATTAATGGATGGTCTGCTGCATTCGGAATTTCAGCTGCTTTATTTTTCATTCTATACTTATATCATAGTATTATTCTCCCCTATCCCGATACCGATCATGCCGTAAAAACATCTGGACAGAAAATTCCATATGGTCTGATATTCAAAGCATATTTTACACAGAAAAAGATTGGAGTAATTCTTAGTTTCATTATGCTCTATCGTTTTGGCGAAGGAATGCTTTTGAAAATGGCACAGCCTTTCCTGCTTGATAGTAGAGACGTTGGAGGAATGGGTTTTAATATCAGCGATATAGGCATAATGTATGGAACCTTTGGAGTCGTTGCATTAATTGTGGGCGGAATTATTGGCGGTTGGCTTATTAAGAAATATGGTCTGAAAAAATTAATCTGGGCTATGGCGTTATCAATGAACCTGCCTAACATATTATTTTTATATATGGCTTACGCACAGCCCCATATAATATGGAATCTTGATTTCTCTTTTTTTATTAAGATGTTTGGAATGAATGGCAATCTAATTTATACGGTAAATCCTCTTGTTCAATTGTGCCTGATAATTGAACAGTTTGGTTACGGAATAGGATTTACCTCCTTCATGGTTTACCTGATTTATGTTTCAAGGGGGGAATATAAAACTTCTCATTATGCAATATCAACAGGCTTGATGGCAGTTGGCATGATGATACCCGGTTTTCTAAGCGGAGTTGTACAACAATCAGTTGGTTATTTTTGGTTATTTGCTATCTCTCTTCTTCTTGGAATTCCCGGAATGATTCCCATCTTTTTCCTCCCCTTTGAAAATGAATAAAATCACTGCCGTTTTAATTAAAATGGCTGTTCTGAATTATCCTTAAAAATCTGCACCTAAAGAAATATACCATTTAGGAGGTGAGAATTGGTTAAAATTATAAGCCCATGCGACATCAAATTTTAAAAGGAAATAAAGGAAGAAAACCCTTGCCCCAACTCCTGTCCCTGTAAGCAGATCTTTTGAAATAACACTCCCATTATCATTTCTCTCAAAGAACCGTAGTTGATGATTGCTATTCCAGGCAGTTCCCATGTCAAGGAATATAACCCCCAAAATATTATTGAAAAATAAAGGAATACCCCCTGTCACCATTGACCTAATGAATGGGAATCTTAATTCAGCATTCATAAGAGCATAATGATTTCCAATCTCCGTGGCATAATCATAACCCCTTAAAGGAAGAGCTGCTGTTAGGAAAGCAAAATCAGATACAGAATTTACAGGTATCTCTGTCGTAGCGAAAGATCTGTTTATCCAGTTTTCTACTCCGCCTATAAAGAAACGCTGCGGATTTGGTCCGCCCGAAGATCCACCGGATAGTCGGAATCCAAATGAATAATCCGTAAAGAATCTGAAATAAGTACGGTAATCGGCTAGTCCTGAGTAAAAACTTAATTTTGTATTTTTTATTCCGGGATTGCCTAAAACATCCAATCGATATCTTGTCCCTTCAATCGGAGAAGTATACCCCCACAAAACATTATCATGAATAAAACTTAGAGTTGGAACTAGAAAAGAAGCCTGTTCGGATGGTTCGCTTGAGTCATCAATATTCTCTTTTGTAACAGTTAAAAAACTTAAGCCTGCATCAAACCTGTAAAATTTATTCAAGGGATAGCTTAGAGATATAATGCCACCATAATTCCTGAAACGGTATAAATCTGTTGCACCAGTCTGCGGTTGTGTTAGATAAATAAATCTGGCGGTATGAAACCCTTCTATTCCATAGCTGACCCTTTCAGGCAGAAAAAAGTAAGCTAAACCATAATCGCTGTTCTTAAGATCTATCTGCAGACTGGTCTGGCCAATTAATCGATAATTTCCCAAAACATCGCTGAATGAAATAATTGTCGTACCCAGCAGACCATATAAAGAACTGTATCCGGCATTAGCGTAAACTATGTCAGGAGAAAAAGTAATTTTATATCTGTTTACCTTAAAATTTCCTTTCGCATCCAAATTATCTTTAAGATTAAATTTAGATATAAGGGATGTATCCTTTCCCTGGTTTAATTTAATATTATTGCCAAAAATATAATTATTTAGATCTATCTGTACTGAATCCCCATATACTCTAGTAGTATCGGTAACTTGGCCCGAATAAAAAATCAGTGTGTCATTTTTTGCTGTCTGCTTTTTAACAGTATTTTCTTTATACAACTCTCTTTCTGTATAACCTAACTTATTAAGTTTTGATATATAATTAGTGAGAGAAAGTTTATTTGTATCCTGTTTGATTTCAAATGGGTTAGTCAAAAGAAAAATATTAAAAGAAGATTGAAACAAGGTAGAAAAAGTTAATTTCTTCCCGTCTTTTGAAGCAGAAAGCTGGTATAATCCATTTAAAGAATTGGTAACTGGAACAGGTTCAATTTCAGTAACATTTTTTACTGAATCCGAAGGAAGAATTTCTACTCTTTTTTTATAAATATTATTTATTCCATTCATATCAGATAGAAATAATATCTCTTTTCCGTCAGGTCCAACTATTGGTGAAGTTTCATCACAGCCAGGTATGTTGGTTATCCGGCTAATCTGCTTTGTTTCAATATTTATAGAATATATATCACTCTGTGAATAATTATATTTATAAATTTTGAATGAATCTGGAAGTACATTGGTATTAATATAATTAGTCCTGTCAGATGAGAAATATAATAATTTACTATCAGGTGCCCAGGCAGGATAATTATCTGTAAAAATATCATTAGTAAGATTTGTAAGAGCTTTTGTTTCTAAATTCCACAAATAAATATCAGATTGAATTGCATTGTGACCCACAAAGGCTAAATATTTACCATCAGGCGACCAGGTAACACTCTTTATTGCATCTAACTCTAAGGGAATCGTTATCTTGTCCTCCGAATCGATGTCAATAATATAAATAACATCGTATCCCCCGCTTTTTGCTGAAAGTGCTATTTTTTTTCCATCAGGCGACCAGGTTAAACCGGGAGTTATAATATTAAGTTCTTCAAAATCTGCCGTTCTGTTCCCCTTAATAAGCTTCTTAATAATCTTACCGTCAATAGCGTTCATTAAGTAAACATCAAAATAATAATCTTTGTTGGATATATAGGCGATTTTATCCCCCTGAGGAGACATGGCTGGGCTCGTATTATAAAACCCTAAACCTTCCTTTTTAGTTAAGCGCTTGGCAAAATCATCAGGATCTTTTCTGATTGCAATATCAGGCCAGTATCTTTGTCGAATATCCTTTTTCCACCTTTCATTTAACTCTTTTAAATCCAGCCCAATAGAAGCTTTTAATCCTTCCTCTAAATTTCCCATTCCTTTTATTTTATTTACTAATTCTCCTATTTTTTCTTTACCATACTTTTCAGCAATATAATAAAAAACAGCCTGTCCTCCCCTGTAAGCTAAATAACCGTCGAGATTCATAATATCCGGTAGATAATCATTAATTGCGGCATCACGAATAAACATATCCTCATCAACATCCCAGCCTAACGATTGATATTCTGCCATGCCTTCGTTAAACCATAATGGAAGATTAAGTGAAATATTATTACTTATTACATTTTGTACGGAGCCGCCATAATACATATCGTTCATTACAGCATGTGTCAGTTCATGATGAATTAAATGCCGGAACATTTTATATGAACCCATAAACTGGATCACCATTCTGTTCTTAAACATTTCTGTAAATCCCTCTATCCCTTCCGATAAGTATTCATCAGTAACATTTGTTTCCTGAAAATCATTTGTGGAATTATATACTATAATTACTATTCTATTATTTATCTTATAATTAAAACTCTGTTGAATAAGGGAAAGCGCATCTTCAGCAGCCTTAGCTGTGAATTCTGCAAGAGCAGAACCTTTCTGCGAGAAATATATATCAAAATGATCTGTCTGAATATAATACCATGTGAAGTTTTTATATTGAACTTTATTCTGCCCGAACTGTGCGAACATAGTACACTGAAGTAATAAAAAGATTATAGATATTTTATATAAGTATTTATACATTTTAGCGCACCCTTTCATTCTAAAATTATAAAATCAACTTCCGCTTTTGTAATATCTACACGGATTAATTTTACACTTACTTTATCACCAAGCCGGTATTGTTTCTTGGTGGTATTACCTACAAGAGCATATTTTTTTTCTTCATAAACATATGTGTCATTTTCAAGATCACGAATTTTAACTAGTCCTTCTGCTAGTATATCAGTAATTTTAACAAAAATTCCGAAGTAAGTAACTCCGGATATAATCGCATGAAATTCTTCCCCAATGTGGTTCTGAAGATATTGGATCTGTTTTAATTTAACAGATTTTCTTTCAGCATCAACAGCATTTCTTTCTGTTATGGATAGATGATCCGAAATTTCATCAAGTTCTTCATTAGAATATTTGAAACTACCCTTATTCTTCAGGTATTTATATAACAACCTGTGTACCATAAGATCGGAATATCGCCTGATAGGAGAAGTAAAATGAGTATAATACTTGAATCCTAGTCCATAATGACCAATATTATGAATAGAATAAACGGCTTTCGCCATTGAACGAATTGCCAATTCATTAATTACAGCCTCCTCTTCGGTTCCTTTTACACTAAGCATTAATAACTGAAATTGGTTTGATTTTGAAGCTGCGTTTGGATCAAATGAATACCCTAATGATTTCACAAACTTTGCAAACTCAAATATCTTTTCATTATCGGGAAGATCATGTACTCGATATACAAAAGGTTTTATGTTTCCTTTTTCCGGGGCTGCTATATGACTGGCTACCAGTTTATTAGCAAGTAACATGTATTCTTCTACTAGCATGTTGCTCTGCTGTGTTTCCTTTTTATAAATTTTGATTGGTACACCATTTTCATCAAGTTCAAATTTAACTTCAGGAGAGAAAAAATCGATGCTCCCTTCACGCAGCCTTTTTGCCCTCAATGTCTTGGCTAAAGAATTCATTTGTAATATTTCTTTTGCAAAATCACCTTTTTCATTGTCAATGATTTCTTGAACTTCTTCATAAGTGAATCTTCTCTTACTGTTAATTATAGTCTTTGCAATTTCATATTTGACTATTTTGCCTCTCTTTGTAAGTTCAATAATAATAGAATATGTGCATCGATCCTTATAAGGAACTAACGAACAAATATTGTTTGATAATTTCTCTGGTAACATCGGGATTACTTTTCCAACCAGGTAGACACTATTGCCTCTCGAAAATGCTTCTTTATCAAGATTGGTTTGATAATTGACATAATTTGAAACATCAGCTATGTGAATCCCAATTGAATAATTTTCATTTTCCATTAATTCAATTGATAATGCATCATCAAAATCTTTCGCGTCTACTGGATCAATCGTAAAGACTGTCTTTTCTCTAAAATCTATCCTGTCATTTAAATCTTCAGGGGAAATATCTTCAGATATCTGTTCAGCTTCTTTCAGCGTCTTATCTGAAAAGCGGTATTGCAGATTAAATTCACGCGCTAACGAAATAATTTCAGTATCACGTGTGCCTGATTTTCCTATTAATTCTATTATTTCCCCTTCCGGATTAAGATCCGGAGATTCCCATTTTATATTTCCCACGACTACTTTATCCCCCGTTTTTGCCCCATGAAGTTTGTTCTTACTTAAATAAATATCGCGATGCAGTTCCCGATCATCTGGTTTTAGGAAATAAAAAGAGTTTGCCTTTTGAAGTGTTCCAACAATCTCATCTTTTTTCCGCTTAATAACTCCTGTGATCTGTCCTTCTATATTTTTCCCTTTTTGATTAGCAAAGAGCATAACTTCAACAGTATCTCCATTGAAAGCAGTGCTCAAATTCCTTGAAGCTATAAAAATATCCTTTAAATTGGAATCTTTGGGAATAACAAACCCAAATCCTCCTTGTGTAATCTGAAGTATACCCGTAATTTTATTCGACTTTGGAATTTGTTTAAGCATGTATCTTTTGCCCGATTTCATCAAAAATTCCTCATCTATTAAGGAATATAGAAATGATTTTAACGAAACATATTCATGTTCCTCTATTATTTTAAGCATTTTTGCTAAATCTCTGCTCTTCAATCCCCTACCGGGATTCTTTTTAAAGAAAGCTATTATTTTTTTCTTCATTAAAACTCAAACCTATATTTAAGACCAAGTTCATCTATCATTTCATTTAAGCTGTTTGTTTCTATAATTGCTTGTTTTCTTTCGAACCTTATTATTAAACTTTTAAGGATTGGGTATTCTACCTTGATATTAGCCTGGCTAAGATCCTGAAAAATATCTGTTGTTCCACCGATTGTATAACGGAATTTATTTACACTTCCGGATAAATTAAATTTAGTCGCTGTGCCTACACGTCTTGCCTCAACATTTTGGACATAACTACCAAAACTATTATTAAGAAAACCCCCTAACACGGATCCTGCCATTGATGTAGCTGTATTTGAAAGTTGTCCGGAGGCAGCATTTTTATCCTGAGGAGTCATATCTGAATTAAATCTTCCGGCAATAAGAAAATAGAAAGCATCGGAGGCATCTTTGGTTGGATCAGCTATATTATTGTCAATATTGTCTGCGCCATAATAAACGGCAATGTTATTCTCGTCTTTAATGAAATTCTTTCCAAGTTCCTTAAGGGGACCATTTATTCTTATTTTTACTGCAACAAGAACCTCCTGAACCGCTGAAGAAGATGTATCAGCCGGATTATAATAGTTTTTATAGGTTGCTATTATATTTAAATTAGGATTTGTTAAATCACCTTCAAATTTGATTGTCCCTTCTGCTTGTAAAGTTTTATAAAATTCAAAGGTAGATCCTTCAAGAAGAGTCAATTCGCCCTCTGTATTTGATTTTCCGTCAATTCGTTCATAAAGAAAATTTCCTTTCAGAACAGCTGTAAGATTCTGATCCAATTCTTTAGACAAAACATATATGATAGTAGCGCCATCCTGTACATTAACATCTATATTGTAATTAAAGTAACTTTTTTTTACCCGCCCGCTGCTTCGTTGAACACTTCCCTTTTTGGAATAATTAACAAGACTTTCGAAATCCATATTGTTTTTTTTCACAGATATTGTATCTGTTAAATATTTATATATAAAACTATCTGATGTGTTCCTGTAAGCACTCTGAGAAGGTGGTAGAGTAAGCATCGCTTTTTTTACCACAATAGGGGCTTTAAGAAAGGCACCGTCTTCATCCATTTTAAATTCTACATTACCATTAGTACCAATAACAAGATCCCCATAGATTGTCGGACTTGCTGATTTTGACCCTTCATTTAATACTTTAAGGTCACCGTTGATATTGAAATCCGATGAAACCAGTTTAAAACCATTTATTACTGCAGTTCCGCTCCCGGTAATTTTTCCTCCATCTTGTTCTCCCTCAATGTTCTGAAGAACAAGTTTCTCAAGATTCAGATTTTTATTCTGAATAGTGGCTTTCATTTCGGCATTGTACTCTATATTATTGGATTCAGCAACAAATAAAACTTTAGACAACTCTATATAGCCATTTGGTTTAAGATCATTATAAGTACCATTAATTTCGAAATTAGTCTTGAGGTTCCCTCTTAATTTTTTTATTACAGGGAGTAAATCACCAAATGCACCAAGGTTAAAATCATCTGCATTTATTTTAATATTTATTGGACTGTTATAATTTATTCTCTCCGATGCAACCGAAAATGCAAGATCTATAGGCAAATTTCCATTTATTTTAAGTGCGGCATCGTTGGGATTAAGCTGTCGGCTTATAAATTTAAAATTCAGTGCAACGTTTTTATTTAGATAATTAAATCCCCCTATAAATGAACCGAAATAAGTATTCTTATATGTAATATTGTCAACATTAAGATCAAATTTTATTACAGGACTAGTAAAAGTACCTGAAATATCCATGTTACAGCTTATGTTTGCATCAGGAGTACTTTCCTCACGAAGTTGTAATAAGGTAGTGGTTAGGTCTCTCCCTTTAAAATTATTTAATGAGATATTTAAATCCTCGCTGCTATATTGTGACAGGGTCCCTTTTATAATAATTTCAGCAGAATCTCTGCCCAGAATAAAATTTTTGAAAATTATATCATTCTTTGCATAATCAATTTCAGTTCTTTGCTTGTTTATCAATCTGAATCCATCATAGTCCAGATTAAGTGTATCAAGCAGCAGTTTAATAACATTGCTTGAAATATCAACATCTCCATTTAATCTGACAGAAGAATTTTCCATCGAAGAAGAAAAATTAAGACCTGCAATTCTATTTTTCAGATTGAAATCCAACAGAATATCATGGATATCCGCACCGGCAAAAACTCTATCAGTATTTAAATGTAGTGAGGCAAGTAAATTTTCTAGCTTTTCACCTTGATGTCCATTTTCAACATTCAGATCAAGATTAAGTTTAGACAAAAAGAATACATCATCATTATTGTGGTATTTAATATAATCGATCGCTGTGTTATAGCTAAAATATATACTGTCTTTTGTATTTTTTAATTCGCCTGACATTTCACCATTTATTTCTATTTGTGCATGCCCCAGGAAAAGAGATAATAGGGCAAAGTCTTTGAATTCAATAAGATATTTCATGGATGCCGGTATATCACTTGATGGTTTGATTTTAATCTTTTTTGTAGCAGGTGTAATAACCATATTGGGTATTTGCAAGGGATCAGCTGATGGCAATATCTCATCTATTTTATTTTTAGATATCTTCGAAACCAGGTTAATTTCTTTTGATAATGCATCCACCATGCTTGAAATAGTAAAGTCACCCGTAACAGTTATATCAGCAAGATCGGAAATTAAATTTATAACTCTGCCATTACCCTCATTTTTTCTTATATCAGCTATTGCCCTAGTACTGTCAATAAAGATTCCATTTATCGTTGAATTTTTTAACAAGAGGGTTAGATATAAATTGAGGTTGTCGGGACTAAAACCATCCCCCTCAGCATTGACTGAAAAATTAAGATTACTTATAAGAGAAGAATCCTTTACAAATCTATAAAGGTCAAGCTTGTTAACTTCCGCGGCTATCTTATAGGAAAGATTATTTCCTTTACTGAAGGTGCATAAACCATTCATATTTATAGAGGAAGTATCTGAAGCAAGATTCAAATTAAAATCAATATTTTTGTTCTTTGCATCTGCATTAAAGTTAAAATTATCTATCCTGTTCCCGTTTATAACAGAACCGTCAGCATTGAAAGTGATTATTGCATTTAAGTCATCCGGTTTTATTCCGGATCCTTTTATTGTACCGTTGCAATTAAGATCAGATAAAAGATTAGAAAAAGGGGAAATGTCTAAACCACGAGTACCGAACCTGATATTATATTTCGTTTGTTTTTCAAAATTTAGATCAGCATCAACCAGAAGTCTTCCTTTATCAGTTTTTAAGGATACTGAAGTTTTAAAATTAAGCGGATGTCCAGAGAAGGTTAAAGTATCAAATCTTAATAAACCAAGTTTTTCATAAACAGGCATGTNNTCAAGATGTGTTTTCAAAAATTTAATATCTATCAGATTAACAGAAAGATCCTTTAATGTTCCTTCGCATTTTATTTTTATTGCCAAAGATTCCTTGAATATATTAAGAGAGGAAACAAAAGGAGAAACATCCTGAAAATTAAATTTATCCGAATAAATATTCAGATCAAGTTTGGCTTTTGCAAAATCGGCTTTCGAATCAAAAATATTATGAGACGCTTTTATTTTCATCAAAATTTCCGAATTCGATGTTTTAATTTTTAGATTATTTGCAAAAAACTCTTTTTTGTTTACGGCAAACTGGCCAGATAATTTTTCAAGGGTAAAATTATTGATGTTGGAGGTTAATGAGAGTTCCTTAAGATCAAGTTCATATTCGTGGTTATCAATGTCTGCAAAAGCACTAAGTGAAACATTAAGATTATGAAGCCGAAGATCATTCATGTTTAAGACATCATAAAACGCCTTACTTCCAGTAAAATCAAATCTTTGCAAGCTAAAATTAATATTGATAAGGCTGAAATTCGTTACCTCAATCTTAAAAGGGAAAGTTGATTTGGAAGTATCGGAACTTGAGGGACGGGTTAACTTAGAAAGGTTCAACCTGCCAGTGCTGTCAGCAATAAGAGCAATATCTGCCTGTGCGATTTCTAATTTTCTTATCTTAATTTTTTTTAATAAAAGCTGAAGGGGGCTGGTCCTTAATTCAATTTTACCTGCATTCAGAAGTGTATCTTTACCCATATTGAGGACAGTATTGCGCAAAATAAGAGAAGAAAAGATTGTACCATCAATTTTACCGATATAAAGTGTCCCGTTAAGATTCTTGTTTGCCTGCTCTATAACTGTTTTTCTTAAATATTCGCGAAATGTAGATGTTTGAGAAGCACCGAAGATGAGCAATATAAGAATAAACAGCCCAATTCCAGAGTAAAGAAAAATATTTACAATTCTATGGAAAAGAGTTCTTTTCTTTTTTATAACTTTGTTTTTTTCTGTCTTAACCAAAAAACACCAAATTATTAAAACAAAAATAAAATAATTGACAAAACCGGGCGTGCGCTGGACAATTAAGCATATTATTTATAAAGAGTTCCAAGCTGATGAACTATAATGAATTTCCCTTTAAAAAGAAATATTAAATTTCCGTATTAACGTAAAAAGAATTACTTGGAATATCTGTTAATAATAAGGTTTATGATTTTTGACGTTGACTGATTACATGAAAATTCAATAGCTTTAACTTTTCCCCCGTTTGCCTCGACAATTTCGCGGCCGACAATTTGATCTAAAGTCCAGTCAGCTCCTTTTACAAGTATATCTGGTATCAGACTTTTTATCAATTGTTCTGGAGTATCTTCATCAAAAAATGTCACGTAGTTAACACATTTCAGGTTATCCAGAAGCGTGGCTCTTTCCATTTCATTAATTATTGGTCTTTTTTCCCCTTTAATACTTTTAACTGAAATATCACTGTTTAATCCCACTAAAAGATAGTCGCCAAGTTGTTTCGCCTTATTTAAGTAGTCAACATGCCCTGAATGAAGTATATCAAAACAACCGTTTGTAAAAACCAATTTCTTGTCCTGTTTCTTTAGTTCAAGCCTTATTCCGATCATATCATCTCTGCATTTGACTATCATTTAATTTCTTTCCTGATAGTATCAAAGAGTTTATCTTGTTCTATAGGAATAATGCCAACCTCTTCACAAACAATTCCGCCAGCATAATTAGCAAGGTAGCAAGCTTCAACAATATTTGCTTTTGCTGCAAGTGCCATTGTTAAAGTAGAAATAACAGTATCTCCTGCACCGGAAACATCTGCAACTATCTGCGCAATTGTAGGCATTCTTTTTTCCGGCTTATTTTTCTCAAAAACAGCAATCCCTTCTTCACTAAGCGTCAGAACAACATTCGCTGCGTTTGTCTTTTCAAGAATTCTCATACCTGCGGTTGTGATGTCCTCGTCATTTCTTAATTTCATTCCGAGTACGTCTTCAGCCTCTTTCCTGTTTGGTTTGATTACGGTAACATTTTTAAAAAGAAAGAAATTATTAAATTTAGGATCAACTGTAATCAGTAAATTCTTTTTGTTCGCTAATGAAATTATCTTTTCAATTAAGGAGGGGGTTAATACTCCTTTATTATAATCTTGCAGTATGATAGCGTCGAGATTATCAATATTATTTTCCATGAACTCTACTAATTTTTCCTGAACTTCAGGAGAAAGATATTTTTTGCTTTCTTTATCAATTCTTACCACATGCTGATTATGAGCAATTACTCTTGTCTTAGCAGTTGTTGGTCTGCTTTCATCTATTATCAGCCCGCATAAATTTATTTTGGCATCCTCAGCCAGGGACATGAATATCCTTCCATCATTATCGTTGCCTATCACACCTATTGGGTATGGGATGCCACCAAGCTTTAAAATGTTCAAAGCTACATTCGCTGCACCACCGAAACGATAGAACTCATTGTCAACTTCAAGAACTGGGACTGGTGCTTCAGGTGAAATTCTCTTTACTTCTCCTCGAAAATAGCAGTCGAGCATCATATCACCGACAATTGCAACTTTCAATCCGTTGAAGGAATTCTTTAATTGATCTAATCTTTTTTCAGAAATATTTTTCATTAAAGTATATTATTTTTAAAATATCAAATTAAGAATAAAAAATGGTACGAAAAATTTTAACGTATCAGTTTTTTCTTCCTTTTTTTAGTGCTTTCATCTTGTTTAATTACTTTTGTGCCTCCCCAGGAAGCAAGTGAATTATAAAACTTCAGACGGACAAGACCTTTATCACTCCCTATCCAGAGATCTTCACCATCAAAATAAAGAGAAAGAATAAGAGAAGTGCTTATATTTAAAGTATTTAAGTCCACAGCATGAACTTTATTATTAAACCTATTTATATAAACCAGACCTTTTCCATATTCTTTTTTATTTTTCCTATCAAAAGAATAAACACCTGACCAGATATAATTGCCTGTGCGTTCAAGACAATAAATACCGTTTCCAGGAAGACCATCCTCCTCCGATATTCTGTCCCATTTGAATTTACGGTTAAATACATAAATCCCCCCTATATTGAACTTTGGTTGCAGATGAGTAACAAATTCATCAGTAGCAAACCATATGTATTTATCATCAAATAACATATCATGAACAGAGACTGCATCCCCATCTTCAGCAAACCCCCCCTTTTTATTCGTTAAAAAGTCCCAACTCTTCTTATCATCAATATCTTCATTTTTATTATAGATGTGTACGCCTGATTCAGAACCAACCCATAACAAGCTGTCGCCATCCAATTTAATGGATATTATAATATTAGTTTTAGAGTCATTATTTGTGGTAAGATCATAATCGGAGAATTTCTGTTTTGCAACTTCCAGACGAGTCAAGTTTTTAAATCTCCCTATCCAGAGAACATTTTGTGAGGGATCAAAACATAATGACCTTATCCAATTTCCCATTTCTCCCCCTTGGGCAAATTTCCTTTTCCTCCACTGTTCTTTCTTTTTGTCAAAAATAAAAAGACCATCGCCAGAACCTGCCCAAACATAATCTTTACTTACCGCTAAGTTATAAAAAAGATCGTTCTCAAGGTTTTCTTTTTTGGTTGAGTAGTTGAACCATTTATCCTCCTTTTTTGAATAACGAAAAATCCCTTGTCCGTAAGTTGCAACCCATATAAAATTACTGTCCCCTTTAATTGATTCAATGACAGCATTTTCAAGATAAAGTTGCGATTCAACCTGGGGGAATATCGAAAGTGAACAAAACAGAAGAAACAGAATAATTTGAAATTTCACACACATGACAATTATTGTTTATTCTGATTTAGCATATTAATAAGATCAATAACTTTCTTCTTTAGAAGGAAAATTATTTTGCTTTACATCTTCAATATAATTCAATACTGCCTTAAGTATCTCTTCGGCAAGAGATGAATAATGCCTTACAAAGCGTGGATGAAAATCGATATTAAGCCCTAACATATCCGGGGTTACTAAAATCTGCCCATCACAATGAACACCTGCCCCTATTCCAATAGTTGGTATTTTGACAGATTCAGTTACTTTTTTAGCAAGCTCACTTGGAATTTTTTCAAGCACAATACCAAACGCACCGGCTTCTTCTATAATTCTTGCATCTTCAAGAATTTCGTCAGCTTCCTGTTTATTTTTTCCTCTTTCGCGATAACTTCCAAATTGATAAATACTTTGAGGAGTAAGGCCGATATGTCCCATGACAGGAATCCCTGCTTGGGTAATCTGCCTTATTGTATTCGCAACTCTTTTTCCACCTTCCAGTTTTACACCACCGGCAGGAGTTTCCTTCATTATTCTACCAGCATTTCTAAAGCCCTCATCAACACTCAACTGATATGACATAAATGGCATATCCACAATTAACATTGCCCTATTTATTCCTTTACTGACAGCTTTTGTATGATATATCATTTCATCCATCGTAACAGGCAGAGTCGTTTCGTTACCCTGGAATACATTACCCAAAGAATCACCCACCAGAATTATATCTATGCCGGCTTCATCAAGAAGTTTAGCAGTAATAAAATCATAAGCTGTTAAAGAAGTGATTTTAATATTATTCTTTTTAAGCAAAGAAAGGGTTTTGGTAGTCACTCTTTTTATTTCTTTTTCAGTATTCATTTTATTTTTAATTATTTGTTAGAATTAATTCATTAGGCAACGATAGTGAATTTGAAAAAGTCATGTTATAATGTTCCTCAAATCCTTTACAAAGTGATAAAGTTAAGCGGGAATAATCAATTTTCTCATTTAGGATCTCACCAAGTTCGATGGTATTGCTCTCTATTTCTTTTTCAATTTCTTCTTTTTTTTCATCACTGAGATTCAAATAATGTGTAATCCGTTTATGGAAAGGACCACAGAGAATTGATCCATGCTGCAAAACAACGTTCTCAAATTTCCTTTGGGCGCTCCCCACAATCTTTTTGCCGGAAAATTTTATCTCGCTTTTTGCGGAAACTGCAAAACAGACGTCATTATTTTCCTTCTTATAAATTTCTGCAAAATTAGGTTGATGATTCTCCAATTCAAAAGAAGATAGTCTGCTGTCATATATTTTCAAACCTTTTAGTATAGCAAGATTTAATTGGCGATAGATATCCTTTGCGGATGAAAGAAAATCTAGCGGATAAATGACAGAATAGGTTAATTCTTCGGCATGAAGAACTGCACGTCCCCCGGTAGGTCTTGTAACAATATCAATATTGTCTTGGCGGGCAAGCTCTGAATTAATTGAGTTCGGAGTTTGGTTTGCTCCTAGTGAAATACAAGAAGGATCCCATTTATATAACCTGAGAACGAACTCCTCATCCTTGTAATTTTTTGCAAGTTGAAGATCATAATCCATGTTAAATCTTCCAGTACCAGAACCGGAATTTATAAAAAGCCAATTCATTTATTTTCTATTTTTTTATCACGGTCTACAATACCTGCCATAAGCTCTGCTTCACAGACAAGTTCATCATTAACAAATGTTTTCCCTTTCATAATAAAGACCTTGCTTCTTTTATTGACCAGTTCAACTTCAAGAATAAGCTGATCTCCGGGAACAACAGGTTTCCTGAATTTAACATTATTGATTTGCATAAAATAAACAAGCTTTTCATCAATATTGGGAAGGGCATTAAGCAGGAGGATTCCTCCGGTTTGCGCCATAGCTTCCACAATTAATACGCCTGGCATAACTGGCTGACCGGGGAAGTGTCCTTGAAAGAAAGGTTCATTAATAGTAACAGATTTGACCCCAACTACTTTTTTGTCCAGTTCAAGATGAATTATTTTATCCACTAAAAGGAAGGGATACCTATGAGGGAGAATTCTTTGAATAGCATTAATGTCAAAAACTACCCCTTCTTTTTTGACATATTGGTATTTTTTTACAAGTTTTTTCTGCTGATATAATTTCCTAACTTGCTTGGCAAATTCAACATTTGCCATATGACCCGGACGAGCCGCTAAAATCTGAGCTTTAATAGGCACCCCAATTAAGGCTAGGTCCCCAATAAGATCCAGCAATTTATGACGTGCAGGTTCATTTTTAAATCTCAGTTTTTTATCATTCAATATTCCATTCTTGCCAAGTGTAATTTTATACTTTATTCCCACTTTCTGTCTGATATTTTCAAGTTCTTCATCGTTTGCAAGTTTATCTACAATTACTATCGCATTATCAATATCCCCTCCTTTTATAAGTCCGAAATTGATAAGTTGTTCAACTTCACTCAAAAAACAGAATGTCCTAGCCGGAGCAAATTCGTTGACAAATTCTTTTTCAAGGTCAAAAAGTCCTGTATGTTGGCTGCCTAACGCAGGATTTTGGTAATCCACCATAACTGTAACCCTATAGTTGTCCAATGGAAGTGCTACAATATCAATCTGATTCTCATTATTATGGTATGCAACTGTTTTATCAATAATCAGGTAATCCTTTGGAGCCTCCTGTTGAACGAATCCGGCTTTTAAGAGAACCTCAACATATGGCATTGCACTGCCGTCCCCCACAGGAGGCTCTATCCCGTCAATTTCTATTATTATATTGTCTATCTGCAGACCGACAATTGAAGCTAAAACATGTTCAACAGTATGGACTTTAACTTCACCAATTCCAAGAGTAGTTCCTCTGGAGACATCTACAACAAAATCTGCATTGGCCGGGATTTCAGGTTTATCTGCTAAGTCGCATCTAATAAATCTTATCCCATGGTTTTCAGGTGCTGGTTTAAAAGTCATGGTACAGGTAGCCCCGGTATGAAGGCCAATTCCTGACATTGAGACTGGGTTACCTATAGTTCTTTGAAGTTCTAACATTTAGAATCCTTGGTTATTGCCTAATTATCTTAAAATAGATTTTCAAAATAGTAAGATGGGGTCTGAAATACAATTGAAGAAGAAACTTATCTACTCAATCTTGTCGAGCCTGGCATTAATCTCTTTTATCTGCTTTTCCAGTTGAGTAATTTTTTCCGCATATTTAGGAAGATTTCGAATATGAGCCTCAATTTGGAAAGCGTTTTTGACCTCTTTGGCGGGAGAACCAAAATAAGTACCCTCTTTTAGGATGCTCTTTGAAACACCAGATTGGGCAATTAAAATTACTTTGTCACCGATTTCGATATGTCCTGTAAGTCCAACCTGTCCCAGAATAAAACAATTATTACCCACTTTGGTACTTCCTGAAATCCCTACCTGGGAGGAGATAATTGTATCTTCTCCTATAACCACATTATGAGCAATCTGGGATAGATTGTCGATTTTAGTGCCTCTTTTTATTATAGTAGAACCAATGGAAGCCCTGTCAATCGAAACATTTGAACCTATTTCCACATCATCTTCAATAACCACATTACCTATTTGAGGGATTTTTTGAAAAACTCCCCTTTCATCCTGATCATATCCGAAACCATCCGAGCCGATTACAGTATTGGCGTGGATAATACATCTGCCCCCAATCTTACATTTTTCCCTAATACTTATATTCTGAAACAAAAGGCAATCGTTCCCTATTTCCACGTCTTCAAGAACTACAGTATTATGATATATTTTCACATTATCGCCGATAGAACATCCGGCAGAGATTACAACATTTTTGCCCGCAGCAAAATTCTTCCCGGTTTTAACGGAAGGATCAATAAATGCTGTGGGATCTATGCCCTTGAGTGGAAAATTGGGAGTAAAATAACGACTAACCAATTTAAAAAAAGCTTTATTAGGTTCTTCAGTTTCAATATAAGAAATATCATCCCTTTTTTTATTGAAACCAGTTTTAACAATTACAGCAGAAGCTTTTGTTGAGGACAGGAATTTTTCATATGCCGGCAGATATAAAAATGTAAGATCCCCAGGCTGAGCTTCTTCTATTTTAGCAAGATTTTTAATTACCAAATTCCTGTTCCCGGTAATTTTACCACCAATGAAATCGGAAACTACTTGCAATAATAGTTTCATTTTATAATTTCAATTTATTTAGTACTTTTACTGTAATATCATATTTATCTTTTGCATATAGCAATAGAATATCGCCGCTTCTATCGAACACATAATCATAATCTTCTTCCTGAGCAACTTCTTTTATAGCTGAAAATACTTTATTCTGAACTGGTTTCATCAGTTCATCCTGTTTTTGGAACATTTCACCATTAGTACCAAATTTTTTTTCTCGGTAATCTGATATTTGTTTTTCAAGCTTAACAAGCTCTGCTTCTAATTCTGTACGTACCTGATCTGTCATTATTAATTTTCGTTTTTCATAATCATCATATTTGGTTTTCCAGGTATTTTCGATTTTATTTAGTTCTCCCTGCCATTCCTGAACCAAAACATCCAATTTTTGCTTGGCATCCTGGGCATCGGGTAATTTATCCATTATGGCATCAGAATCGACATATCCGATTTTTATCTGCCCATAGGATAACCCAGTGAACACTAATAACAGCAATACGCATGGAAAAAGTATTCGTTTCATATTCGCTCCTCGTGTAAATTTGATCATTTTATTTCTTAAATCGTATCAAATATAAAAAGAAATATTCGAGATAATAATTTAATATGCTTATTTCGGTAAAATAAGAAACCCATTCAAGAGTATCCGAACGGGAGTCACTATAAAAAATTACTTCTTGCCTCTTTTAAGAGAATCAAGCACCTGATAAGTAACATCAAAAGAAGAGTCAGCATAAAGAAGTAAAACATCACCAGTTTTATCGAAAACAAACTGCATACCTTCTTTTTTAGCTACTTCTGCTATTGCTTTATAAACTTTATCTTTAATAGGAGCAAAGATTTTTTCATTTTCCTTATATATTTCGCCTTGCCCCTGGGCGAATTTCTGTCTTCTGAACCCTTCTATATTCTGTTGTTTTTCAACTAATTGCTGCTGTACTACCTGTTTTTTATCTTCTTTCATTGTCCCTTGCTGTTTCTGATAGTCAGCATATGAATCCTGGAGTTCCTTGGTCATGCTGTCAATCTGTGCAGTCCATTTATTTGTTAAAGCATCGAGATCACCTTGTGCTTTTATAGCTTCGGGTAATTGTGTNNTTTTTTCACTTATATTTCCTCAAATAATTTATGTATTAAATTTATTAAAATCCTTTCCCAAATTGAAAGTGGAAAAGCCATCCTGGATCTTTGCCATCAACAGCTTTTCTATCGAACCCATAACCTAAATCAAAGCCGATTAATCCAATCGGATTTATCAACAACCTTGCACCGATACCGGCAGATTTTCTTAAATTAAAGATATCAGTGTTGCTAAATTTTTCAAATACGTTCCCTGCCTCTGCAAATGTCAGAAGGTATACGGGAATAGGTTCTAGAGCAACAGCTACCCTGAATTCAGCTGTAAATCTTGCCATAACTCTTCCGCCAATAACTGTACCTGCTGAATTTTGAGGACCGACTGTTCGGTCGTCATAACCTCGAAGTGGTTCAGTTGCAATAACCAATCCGTTTCCTCCCATGTAATAATATTCAAATGGGTTGACTTTTGTTTCAGAAACTTTATCCAGTTCCTGCAGATAGCCAATATTTGAAACCGTATATAAAGCTACCCTATTTGAATTAAACAATCTTTTATACCATTCGGCTTTAAAACCAAGCTTATAATAACTAACATCGCCAGGCAAAATGGGTTTACCAGATAATTCTGCATCTAAAGAAACCGACGATCCCCTGGAAGGAAATGTAGGATTATCAATGTCTTTACGGCTTATTGTTGCACCAAGAGTATATTGGTTGCTTTTCCCCTCGGCATAATAACCTTGTCCATTTATGACATCATTGTACTGGTATCTAAATAATCCCTGAATATAAAAAAAGTCATCAGGCCATTTTAACCTTCTGCCAACCTTAATTGTTCCACCAGCCTGACTTAAGTCATAGATATATTGCTGCCTAGTATCGAACAGCTCTACCCCGACTAGGGTGGGGGTATCAAACGTCCATGGTTCAGTAAAACCAAGTGTAAAGGTTCTATAGACATTACCAACACCGAATTGCCAATTAAAACTTAAAATTTGTCCCCCTCCGAGTGAAAAAGGATCACTCATAGCAAAATTAGTCAGTGTAACTCCAACTGAACCACTGAATCCAAAACTACCGCTATAACCTACAGACGCATTAAGGTAATCACTTGATTTTTCCTCAACGTGAAATGCAACATTAACCGTACTATCGTTTTCAAGATTATAGTCAATTCCCTGTGGGCCATACAATTTTTCAGAATTAAAGAACTGCAAATTTGCAAGCTGCTGAACACTTCTGAATAAAAGTGCTCTGTTAAAGAAATCCCCAGATATTGTATAAAGCTCCCTCCTTATAACTTTATCTTTTGTTTTATCATTACCGGATATATCTACGCGCCCTACTTTGAACTGATTTTTCTCTTCCATTCTAATAATAAGATCAATTGAATCCGGTTCAATTTTCTGTTCAGTTGTCTTAAGGTTAAAAGTCAAATATCCGTCATCAAGGTATAGTGAAGAGATATCATTTTGTTTTTCATTCTGTCTAAGATTTCTTTCAAATTTTTCATAATTAAAGACATCTCCTTTTCTAAAATCGAGTCTTTCATTTAAAACCTCGCTTGAAAAGACTGTATTTCCCTCCCAAATTACGTTTCTTATTTTATATTGAGGACCTTCATAAACAGTGATATAAATTTTCAGATCTTTATTATCATTATAATAGGTAAGAGAATCATTTGTTATTTCGGCATCTCTATATCCGTTCTTAAGATAGAAATCCTTTATATTCTTCTTGTCTTTTTCAAATTTCTCTTTATCAAATTTTGCTCCGCTCCAGAATTTCCACCATTTAGCTTCCTCAATATCATCCATGGCACCTTTGAGATCCCCATCTTGAAATGCAGTATTGTTTATAAAATGGATTTCTCTTACAGTTACCTTTTCATTTTCTTTGATCTTGAGTTTCAATAAAACTCTGTCTTTAATTTTTTCAATNNGCCAGATTACATTTATTCCCTTTTTAGTAGTATCGGCGGTAAAATATCTGTAAATCAATGGATCAACTTGTGCATTTAGATATCCATCAGTAGCATAATTTTTTAATATTTTTTGCTTGAGGCGGGAGATATCTGCAGATTTAATTATTTGACCTCTTATAAAACCTATTTTGTTTTCGATATCAGTAGTGCTTAACTCATCATTCCCTTCAATTACAAGCTTTTCGAATCGCGGTTGTTCTTTAACAATAATTTTCAAAAAAACACCATCCTGAATCTGCTTATCTATTGCAATTTGAATATCAGCAAATATATTAAGAGACCAGAGCTGTTTTATTGCATTTAGAGTCTGATCCCCCGGTATTTGAATCTCATCGTTAACTTTTAAACCGCTATTTGCAATAATAGTAGCGGCATCGGCAGATTTGTTACCTTCGACAGCAATCCCTAATATTTTAAAACTAGATCTTGTGGTTTGAGAAAAAGAAATTGATGAAAATATGACCAGGACAAGGAATATATTTTTAAATAATTTCTTAAGGGAGGTTTGAAACATTCTTTAAGCCTTTTTCATTCTTATTAAGTTGTTCACTAACTTTACCAAATCTGCGTTCTCTTTGCTGAAAATTTCTCACAGCCTCATATAATTTTTTTCTTCTGAACTCCGGCCAATAAACATCAGAGATAAAGAATTCTGTATAAGCAATCTGCCAAAGCAGGAAATTACTTACCCTAAATTCATTACTGGTTCTAATCAGCAGGTCAGGATCAGGAAATTTTTTAGTTGTAAGATGATCGGATATACACTTTTCATCAATATCAGATGTAATTAAAGATTTATTTTCAATTTCTTTAGCAATACATTTCATCGCTTCTAAAAGTTCCCATCTTCCACTATAGCTTAATGCAATGTTGAGAACCATTTTTTTATTGTTTTTAGTTTTATCCATTGCATCGTGAAGTTCCTTTTGAACTTCATTAGGCAGAGCGGATATATTACCAATACTAGTAAGCTTAATATTATTTTCATTAAGTTCATCGGCTTCATCCCTCAAACTTCTTAAAAGAAGACGCATAAGAGTAGAGACCTCCTCTTTGGGACGCTTCCAATTTTCTGTAGAAAAAGTGTACAAAGTTAAATATTTTACCCCCAGTTCAGCACATGCTTTTACAATATCTTTAACAGATTCCACTCCTTTGGAATGACCAGCAACCCTTGGAAGTCCTTTTTTTCTAGCCCATCTGCCGTTCCCGTCCATAATAATGGCAATATGAGTTGGAATTTGACCTGATTTCTTTAATTCATTTTGAAGTTTAATATCGGATTCTGGCTGCAATCTACCCAACTTATTTCCTAAAAATTCAAAAAGCGTGTAAAATTAACCTTATGATTGATTAATGTCAAGATAAGTAACTATTGAACTTACCAAAACATTTAGAATATCAAGTTAGAAATAATGTTCCATTTAGAAAAGGTAAAAGTAAAGTCTTTTAAAAGAAGAAACCACATAAAATAAAGGCTTAGAAATTAACAGCCCTCTTTATTATATTTATATTTTGAATTTTAATTATGGAATTGATAAATAAGTTACGAAGAATAAAAGGCCGGTTTGACCAGATCAACGAGCAGCTTTCCGACCCTGCTTTCATGAATGACAGAGAGAAAATTGTTAGCCTAAGCAGAGAAAGAAGTGATCTTTTAGGTATTATTAGTGCATATGAAGAATATTCTGAGGTATTAAAAAACATAGAGGGTAATTTAGAAATAATTTACTCGAGTTCTGAAAAAGAACTTGCTTTTCTTGCTGAATCCGAACTTGATGAACTGGGCAAAAGGCGGGATAAACTGGAGGAAGAGATAAAAATACTTCTCCTTCCTAAAGATCCAAATGATAATAAAGATATTATTATGGAAATCAGGGCAGGCACCGGAGGAGAAGAGGCAGCATTATTTGCGGGAGATCTTTTCAGAATGTACACAAGATACGCAGAATTTAAAGGATGGCGTACCGAGCTTGTTGATATAAGCTATACCGGGCTCGGCGGAATAAAGGAAGTGGTTTTTTCTATCAGCGGAGAAAGTGTTTACAGCGAATTGAAATTTGAAAGCGGAGTTCATCGAGTACAAAGAGTTCCTGAAACTGAAGGAAGCGGCAGAGTACATACTTCTGCAGCTTCAGTAGCAGTTTTGCCAGAGGCAGAAGATGTACAGATTGATATAAATCCGAACGATTTAAGAATTGATATTTTCCGTTCAGGCGGTGCCGGGGGACAAAACGTTAATAAAGTAGAAACCGCCGTAAGGATAACTCATATACCTACCGGTCTGGTAGTTCAATGCCAAGATGAAAGATCACAGCTTAAAAATAAGCAGAAAGCAATGAAAGTATTGCGTGCCCGTATCTACGATGCCAAATTAAAAGAACAGAATGAAGAGATATCTGCTGTACGTAAGCTAATGGTAAAAAGCGGCGATCGAAGCGATAAAATCAGGACATATAATTTTCCGCAAAACAGAGTAACTGATCACCGAATAGGTCTTACACTTTATAATCTTGCAAAAATAATGGAAGGGGACATTTCCGAATTAATTGAATATCTCAAAATTGCTGACAGAACAGAGAAACTTCAGTCAAGTTCTGAAGCATATTAAAGTTTAATTATTAATTATAAACACCTTATGCAAACAATTGAAAGTGATCTTAACATAAAAGGGAAAAAATTTGCAATTATCCTCAGCCGTTTTAATGAATTTATTGGAGTACAACTTCTTAAGGGCGCATTGGACTGTTTTCAAAAACAGGGTATACATGATGATGATATCACTCTGATTAAAGTTCCGGGCGCTTTTGAGATTCCCCTTGCAGCAAAGAAGCTAGCGGAATCAGGAATATATTCTGCTATAATTTGTCTTGGAGCTGTAATAAGAGGTGGCACACCACATTTTGAATATGTTGCAGGGACGGCAACAACAGGGATTCAAAAGGTATCATTACAATATGGCATACCTGTTATTTTTGGTTTATTAACTACCGACAATATAGAGCAAGCAATAGAAAGAGCATCTACTACGAAAATGAATAAGGGTTGGGATGCTGCGATGACAGCAATTGAAATGGGAAACCTAATGGATAAAATTTAAACTAAATAATTTGAAAAAATATATTAAATTTGTTTGAATAAATAATAATAGGAAGCGAATAAGAATTTTCTACTTTTCTACTCAAAATAACATAAGTAAAATGAAAAAAATATTTGCATTCTTATTCGTTTTTACATTTTCCTTTAATTTTCCCCAGCAAGCAGGCAATTGGAAAATTTATACTTCAATGAGAAGTATAAATGATTTTATTGTTTCCAATAATTCAATCTGGGGTGCTTCTACGGGCGGTGCATTTCAGTATAATCCAAGCGACGGTACATATAGGAAGTTTACAAAAGTAGAGGGAATGACAGGAATTAATATAACTGCAACGACCGTTGATAATTCAGGCAAAATTTGGTTTGGCAGTAGTAACGGAGCATTGGATGTACTTAATCCCATAACAAATCAATTCGGATCCATTCTTGATATTCTTAATTCTGACAAATCCAATAAACAGATAAACAGCCTGCAATCTTCCGGTGACACTATTATAGCCGCTACAGATTTCGGGATTACACTTATTGATCCGAAGAATAATGTACTTTATGATACTTTCTTCAAGTTTGATTATTTGACCTCAAACTCGCAGATAAATTTCGCTGTTAAATATGATCTCATATATGCTGCATCGGATAACGGAGTAATTATCCAGAAAACCGGTTCCACTAATTTATCTGCTCCAGAATCATGGACTGTTTACAGTACCAATAACGGTCTTCCATCAAATAATATTTATAAAATTGTTAAATATGGGAATTCAGTAATTGCTGCTTCTGACAAAGGAATTTCAAAATTTAACGGACTGGGATTTGAGACCTATATTCCGCAAATGATTTATTATAATATCACTGACCTATTTGTACATAACGATACTTTATTTATTCTGGACAGCGGCATTAACGTTTATTCCTTTGCCAATGGGAATTTAGTTAAAATTTATTCTTTTCCCTCCCCCGTAAATAATATCAAAATTGATTCTCAATATGGATTATTAGGTTCCAGCAGCAATGGAATTATTCAAATAAAAAATAATCAGACATCAAATATTTTCCCCAACGGTCCGTATGCAAATCTTTTCTATGGGCTAGGTGTGGATAATGATGGTACGCTTTGGGTCGGGACAGGTACGGATGTTTCAGGTGTGGGATTTTATTCCTTACATAATGATTACTGGACAAATTATAATATGTCTTCAAATCCCATCCTTCCCTCCAATGCTTTTTTTAGTATTTACTGTGAACCCGATAATATAACATACATCGGAAACTGGGGACAAGGTTTTGCCCGGATAACAAACGGCAATATTAGTATTTTCTCCAGTGCAATCACAGGTATGGCGGGAATTCCGATCAATCCTAATTTTCTAGTTGTTACAGGTTTTGCACAGGACAGTAAGAATAACCTTTGGTTTTTGAACTATGGGACGGCGGATCGAAAAAATCTAGCAGTACTAACAAAGGACAGCACTTATTATCACTTTCTTGTTCCCGCGACATCAAGTATTGATGTAAAATCACAAATGGATCTTGTTATAGACCAATATGATACTAAATGGTATATTTCTGATGACCCGTTTAATGGAGGATTGATTTATTTTAATGAGAATAATACATTCAATGATCCTTCTGATGATAAATCAGCCTTCGTGCAAAACTTAAATACAGATGTAGTAAATTCTATAGCTGTGGATAAAAGGGGGGACTTATGGGTTGGAACAAGTCTTGGAGTAAATATAATCACAAATACCTACACAATTGCGACCTCGCAGACTCCTCAATTAAGCATAAGTTCAGTATTCATTTTACGTCAGCAGAATATTAATTGTATTCTAGTAGATCCATTGAATCAAAAATGGGTTGGAACAAATCAAGGGCTATTTTTAGTAGACCAGGATGGCACGAATCTATTGGCAGTTTATAATTCGCAAAACAGCCCACTGCTTTCTGATATTATCCAAAATCTTGCAATCGATCAGAATACAGGAACTGTTTATGCAAGCACAAACGCAGGGCTAATTTCACTAAAAACATCTTCGGTCAAACCAGTGGAAAGTTTCTCAGGGCTGCGAATCTATCCGAGTCCTTTTATAATAAAAAGTGTCAGCAACACTTTAACAATAGACGGATTAATAGCAAACACGGATATTAAGATATTAACAATTTCAGGGAAACTTGTACGGCAATTTTCTTCACCTGGCGGAAGGGTAGCATATTGGGACGGCAGAAATGATGCTGGTTCTTTAGTAAACAGCGGTATTTATATTATAGTTGCATACGACACAGAAGGAAACAGCGTAGCTTCAGGAAAGGTTGCGATACTAAGACAATGAGTTTTATGCCGGGCAGTAATGATTGATCTAATTAATGTTTCGCTTCAATTTGGCGGGAAATATCTTTTCAGGGAAGTAAGCTTTAAAATAAATTCAGGGGACAGAATTTCACTCGTCGGGGCTAATGGTACGGGGAAATCGTCACTTCTTAAAATGATTTTTGGGGAACTGTTACCTGAATCGGGAAAAATACAGAAACAGAAAAGGATAACCATTGGTTATCTTCCACAGCAACAAGTTATTCATGAGGGGAAATCACTTTTAGAAGAGGCAAAATCTTCTCTAACAGATATCATCGATCTTCAAAAAAAAGAAACTGATATAACGGAAAAATTGTCGGAAGTAACTATTTCGGAAGATGAGAGAGACGATTTAATCCATCAGCTTGGGGAAGTACATCACCGACTTGAAGAATTAGGATCCTATAGTGTAGGAGCGAGGGTAGAAAAAATCCTTCTTGGCATTGGGTTTGAGATTGATGAGTTTGAAAAACTGACCAATGAATTCTCCGGGGGCTGGCAGATGAGAATAGCCCTTGCTAAAATTTTAATATCACAGAACGACTTAATTCTGATGGATGAACCGACAAACCATCTAGATATTGATTCATTAAATTGGCTTTGCAGTTTTCTTAAAAGCTATAAGGGAGCATTGCTAATTGTATCCCATGATAAAAGATTTGTAAATGAAGTAACCAATAAAACCCTGGAAATTTATAACGGCAGATTCAATATTTTTAACGGGAACTATGATGCTTACCTGAAGTTCAAGGAGGAAAGAGATATACAGGCTGAGAATTCTTTTCTTCAGCAACAGAAGAAGATAAAAGAAACTGAAAAGTTTATTGAACGATTCAGATATAAAGCAACGAAGGCTAAACAGGTTCAGAGCCGAATAAAGCAGCTTGAGAAAGTAAATCTAATCGAACTTCCAGAAAACAAATCGGATATTTACATTAAGTTTCCAGCTCCTCCTTCAAGCGGGAAAATAAATATTGAACTTAAGGGGATTTGTAAATCTTATGGTTTGAAAACAATTTTTAATAATGTTGACTTCGAGTTAAGCCGTGGGGAGAAAATTGCTTTTGTGGGTCCAAACGGAGCGGGCAAAACAACTCTTGCCAAAATTATTGCCGGTGTTATTGATTTTAATAACGGGGAAAGGATACCGGGGTATAACACTGTCATTTCCTATTATGCTCAAGATGTAGCTGACAACCTTGATCCGGGAAAAGACATAATTGAAACTGTGGAAGAGATTGCCGAGAACAAAACAATAGGGCAATTAAGGTTACTACTTGGATCATTTCTATTTTCAGGAGACGATGTATTTAAACCTATTGGCGTATTATCAGGAGGAGAAAAAAGCAGAGTAGCCCTTGCTAAAATTCTATTAACAAAAGCGAATTTTATAATTCTTGATGAACCGACTAACCATCTGGATATTTCGTCGAAAGAGGTTCTGCAAGAAGCTTTATCAGATTTCACCGGATCACTTATTCTTGTCTCTCATGATGTTGATTTTCTGAAACCTATTGTAAATAAGGTAGTTGAAATAAGGAAAGGGGAAATAGCAATTTTCAATGGCGGAATCGAATACTATCTTGATAAGAAACAGAATGCTGCAATTGAGGAAACTTCGGAGAGGATGAAAAAATCTGCCGATCTCAATTCCACCCGAAGGGACCAGAAACGTATAGAAGCAGAACTTCGTCAGAAAAAATACATTGCCACCAAGGATCTTATACAACAGGTTGAAAAGCTTGAAAAAGAAATAGAATTACTTGAGATAAGAGAAAAGGAACTGGAAAAAATCCTTGCCAATCCATCTGTTTATTCAAATCCCCAGGAAGCAAAAGAGCGGAATCTTGAATACATACAGACTAAGGAATTGCTTGACAGGACAATTGCTGAGTGGGAACAATTCTCTGAGAACCTGCATAATATTGAAAAGCTATTCCCTTAAATTCTGATACCAAACGATTTTTATCGGATCATGCTAATTTATAACCCTGAGTTGAACTACCGGTTAATATTGAAGACGAAAGGGAGATAAATTTTTGCCCTAAAATAGTTTGATTTTTATGTGGACAAAAATGGAAAAGTGGAGTATATATTAATAGAGGGGTATTTTTTTTTGAGTTGGAGTGGTAATAATTACTGCGGAAGAGAGGGTCGGTGGTAAAGAAGGGGGTTAATTTTCATACCAAATAGTTAAACCCCAAATAACCCCAGTCGCTTTCAAATCGCTCTGAAAGCTAAGCGTTCTCTAAACAAGATTAAGTTGAGAGTACTTTTATTGGGTGCTAAATAATTTATTGATCTGCTTTTTTTAATAAATAATTATATTTTAGTAAGAAAGCTGTTATTTTATAAAGGAGAATATAAAATGGGCTCATTTAACAACCAGGTACTAGGAGATTTAGGCGGGAAAGTAGGAAACATAGTAGGAAGGAGCAGAAAAGGGAAGTATTTCGTTTATGCCATGCCAACGGAAGTTAAGATCAGTAATTCACCTGAGGCAATAAAATCAAGAAACATTATGAGCCCCCTGACAAAATTTGCCAGTATAGTTAATTCGATCCCTGAGCTAAAATATTTCTGGACAAACTCAAAAATAGAAGCTTTTGATGCTTTCCATAAAATAGAGAAGATGAACTTTCCTTTTTTAATACCTGAGAGACCGACTTTAAATAATACTATTATTCCTGATATTTTTGCTGATAATAAAATAAAAGAAGCGAGTATTTCTCCAAAAGGGATTAAGCTTAAAATCTTTATCAGTAAGATAGAGGAAACACAACTTGAAGGAGCAAAAGAGTTAACCGGAATTGGGGTTATTTGTTATTTTAATCCGAATGGAGAAAAGATAGATTTTTTCAAGCTGAGCAGAATAAGAACAAGTCCTGTTGAAGTGAAGATAGATGAACACTTTGAAGTTGACATTCCGTTTAATGATAAGGAGCGGAGTAATTACAATTCTTATTTGAATAGCATACTTTATTTTACCTTTGTATCAAAAGATAGTAATGGGACGCCGCTCAAATATTGTTGTAAATACCGGAATGAATTTACACATGAAAATACGGGTGAAAAGGAAAGGCTTACGATTTGTGACTCACGACCATAATATGACAATAATGAGTTGCTAAAATTACTTAGATGTCTCATGTTGGGTCTCATTTTGAAGAGACTACTTGATACAATGTAGCCTAATCTTATACATGTTGTTGCTCCAGCAGGGATATAACAAAGAAAGCCTTCCTATCAGAAATTTTGAGAAAGTATTGGGCAAAAAACAATCCCATAACCATTATAAATTATCCCTTTTTTCAGAATATTAGTTGAAACTTCCATCTTTAATAATTAAGTTATCAAAGTAATAATTCATACGGAGATCGGGATTTTGATAAGCTCAAATAGATTCGATGCTTTTTCCCAATATGAAATTTCCGTATTTTTTATTTTCCGCAATTTTATTGGTATAATAAATTGATTGATGGTTTTATATAATAATATTATTTACCAGCGTATAAATCATAATACCGTTAGGGTAAACAATATTTTTTTAATCAGCAGAGGGTATAAATGAAAAATTTCATTTCATATTTATGTGTATTGGACTTGTTATTCTTTAGCTCTTCATTTGCGCAACTATCCTTGTCGAAAAGTATCGATGTTTCTGTTGAAGTTCAGCAAGAATTATTTCCAGTAATAGCTAAATTTATTTCAGAAGGGAATAAATATTCAAATATTCCTGGAATTGCCAGATGGATGATAAGTAATAAAAGTAACGAATCGGTAAGAATATCATTAGTAGCGGAAATACCAGAATGGACATCTCCAGAAATAACAACGATTGATTTATTGTCTAATGAAAATAAGGAAATTACACAGACCCCTTTTGGGAATAAGTTATTACGAAATCATTCTGTTGTTCCCACAACTATAGTGTTGAAAGCAAGAATTGATGATAAAAATATTTATGAAGAAACAAGAAACTTAAAAATCCGAGCTGCTGATGATATGGTATGGTCATTAAATACACCTTATGACACTGAATCTTTAATTGCTGCATGGGTAACCCCAAACGACGAAATGGTTGAAAATATACTATCGAATGCAAAAGAAAAATTATTTGGAAGATCCTTAGCCGGTTATAATAATCCCAACGTAATGGCAGAAATCAAGTCAATTTTCAATGCAGTNNGCTCAAAGAGTCAGATTACCAAGAGAATCCATTTCTAAAAAATCCGCAAACTGTATTGACGGTGCAGTATTGTTCGCTTCATTATTTGAGAATATTGGGCTTGAACCTGTGATAGTGCTAATTCCTGGCCACGCTTTTGTCGAAGTTCGACTTGCTTCCAATTCTGACCAAACATTATTCATAGAGACAACATTTGTTGGTCGTAACATTATTAATAGTATTGTTTCGTTGACTTCAACTTTTGATGCTGCTACCAAAAAGGGTAATGAGGAGTATAATCAAGCGATACAAAAAAATTCTAGTGAAGTGCATATTGTTGATATTAAAAAAGCAAGAGATCTAGGTATCTATCCTTTGTGGTAATTATTTATAGATGAAGTCGAGTTGACAGAGCCGTCATTGCAGCTAGGACGGATAAACAAAACACAGTTAGGCACACAATATTAAGGAGTAATTATGAATTTTGTAAAATTCTTTTTCTTATCATTCGTTTTTATGGTAGAACCAATCTATTCACAAACAAAAATTGAATTATTCGATTTAATAAAAACGTATGCCATTGCAGGACAACATAATGACGATGGGTGGACGGCTGGAACTGAAGATAATTCTCCAATTAGTTGGAAAACAAATGGTATAGACAATGTGGACTCTCCTCAAAATCATACACCAAATGGCCATAAGGATTTTAATTCCGACCTTGGAGCATTTTATAGAGTCGGTTCTGTTATTGTGACTCTTAATAATAAACCTTTATATGTTTTAGAAAAGAAAAAGAAAGCTTTATCTTGGGAAATAAAGTTATATGGTCCAAGGACTGGGATCTCTGCTATTGTTCTAAGTAATGACCTAATCGATCCTGATAATATTTTTAATCCAGAATTAGTTACAAATTATTTTAAGAAAAAAGGATGTGAAATTGCTCTTGTGAGATGTGATAAGGGAAACAAACTGTCTGAAGGAACAAGGCTATATAAACTTACAATGAAGAATAAAAAGAAGATTTATCTGTTTCTTGATTTTAGTTCAGGAAGTGCTGGTTATAGTGGTAGCATGATCCTTTTATTAAGTGAACCTAATGAAGCATTTTGTTTGAAAAGAAATTTGAAAGGTCAAAACTGTAAATAATTATCTACCTACAAAATCGCTTCACCAGACAGTGTTTTCAGAACGGTATTGCTTTGTTTGGTTGTTGCTTTAATAACGTTAGGCGAACTTTCAAGATGTTTTTGATAATATGAAAAGAGTCCCTGTATCTATGCCCCCAAAAGACTTAAATTGCAAAAAAAACCACATGTTTTAAGTATATGTTACATTTTGAGACATATAGGCGAGGGGGCGATCTATGGGTATTCTGAGCCATATCTGAGTCGCTCATCTTATACTCATCTTTCGTGAGTTTGGGGCAAATTTGTATCATTCTGAAACCAGGGAAATAATTTTGAAAAGCCCACATAGTCTGTAGGCACGATTTGGAGAAAAGGTCGAAAAATATATTTTATTTATTTTCCGACCTTTTCCGGATTTTGTGCCTACATACTGTATAGGATTTTAATTTTTTTCCGGAGTGATTATACATAATAAATTTTAGGATTTCCCCGAGTAGTTACAAAATTCATGTGTTTATAAAATTCTTAGACTCAGTTTCTTCCCTACGGCTTCAAGATATTCCTTTAAAGTAGATAACCGCATATCTTCTGAATGGTTTTCAATTCTGGATATTGCTGATTTGTGAATGTTCAATCGATTAGCTAATTCTTCCTGTGAAATTCCGGCATCTTCTCTTGCCTGTTTAAGAAGTACTCCAATTTTGAAGTTCTCATATCCTACTTCAAAATCCACTGCAAATATTTTATCTTTTCGTTTCCGCTTTGATATATATTTCTCTAAATCACCAGTTGACTTTTCTTTCATAATATTCTTTTTTCCTATTTAATTATAAGGTAAACAAATATGTGAACATTAACAAACATCAATGAGTCTGGTCTAAAAAGGTGAGACATTCTGAACAGCGAAGCGACTGAAGAATCTCTTTATTTATAACAACTTAGAGATTCTTCACTTCGTTCAGAATGACAAATAAGAGCTTATTAGACCAGACTCATCAATGATTCCATAATTCGCGGTCGAGGCTGCGGTATTGGATTGCTTCGCTAACGTGCTGGGGAAGGATATTTGTCGAATTTTCTAGATCCGCAATGGTTCTGCTGACTTTTAATATTCTTTCGAAGGCTCTTGCTGAAAGTCCTAATTTATTTATTGCCATTTTGAGCAGTTCAGAGCCTGAGGAATCCAGTTTACAGAATATTCTAACTTCTTTTGTACCCATATCGCCATTTGAGAAGAAATGATCCATTCCTTTAAATCTTTTAAGCTGGATTTCTCTTGCTCGAATGACCCTTTCTCTTACTGTTTTGGAGGATTCACTTTTAACTTCGGAGGAAAGTTCTTTATATTTTACCGCTGGCACTTCAATATGGATATCAATACGATCAAGTAAGGGACCTGAAATCTTAGCCATGTATTTTTGAATGAGTGGAGGTGAGCAAGTACATTCTTTATTCGGATCTGAAAAATAACCGCACGGGCAAGGATTCATTGCAGCGGCAAGCATAAAATTAGCCGGGAATTCGAGGGAAAGCTTTGAACGGCTAATTGTAACACTTCCATCTTCGAGAGGCTGTCTTAGTACTTCAAGGACATTCTTTTTGAATTCAGGAATTTCATCGAGGAACAACACTCCATGATGAGCAAAGGAAACCTCGCCGGGTCTTGGAACAGAACCTCCGCCAACCAAAGCTGCATCTGACACTGTATGGTGGGGCGAGCGAAAAGGTCTTTCAGTTATCAGAGATTGTCCTCTGGGAATTATACCAGCAACAGAGCGGATTTTAGTTGTTTCAATTGCTTCCTCAAAATTTAGCGGTGGAAGAATAGTCGGGAGTCTTTTGGCGAGCATAGTTTTGCCGGAACCGGGAGGACCTATCATTACTATATTATGGGATCCGGCGGCGGCAACCTCAAGAGCTCTTTTTACATTTTCCTGTCCACGGACATCATTAAAATCGAGATGATATTGATTTACATATGAAAACAGAGAACTCTTATCTGTTATTGTGGTTGGAACCGATAACTCATTCATGAGAAATTGAATTACTTGCTGAAGGTTATTCATACCATAGACTTCGATTTCACTTACAAGGGAAGCTTCTTTTGCGGAATCGAGGGGAAGAATAATCCGCTTCATACCTTTATTCCTTGATTCAACTGCGATGGACAGAGCGCCTTTTACTGCACGCAGGGTGCCATCAAGAGAAAGCTCTCCAAGGAAAACAGTATCTTCTAGAAAATTGTCGGTTAGTTTTTCTGAGGCTCTGAGGAGTCCGATTGCAATTGCAAGATCGAAAGAACTTCCTTCTTTTTTAATATCAGCAGGAGCAAGATTAACGGTAATTTTTTTTATGGGGAATTCGAATCCGCTATTTTTAATGGCAGCAGATACCCTTTCCCTGCTTTCTTTTATTGCATTATCAGGCAATCCCACAATAGTGAAAGACGGGATGTTCTTTTCTACATTGGTTTCTACTTCAACAATGTAGGCATCGATCCCATAGGTCGCGCTTGAATATATTTTTGAAAGCATAATCCCTTAAACCACCCAAAGATTTCTATCAGTATATTAAAATTAAATTATTGAAATATAAGATCAAAGGGAAATATGTTTTTTAACGAGGTAAAGATAGTGATATAGATTAAGTCTTGTCCTAAATATCTTTTATATATTTTTAGTAATAATAAAAATTATGCGGGTTATAGAATATGTATAGGAAAATCTTTTTATTTCTTTTCATCTTCTCATTTTTATTCACTATTTATCCCCAAAAATCAAAGGAAGTATCATTTATGAACAATCAGGACACAGTACTTGGTTATTTATCGCTACCGAAAGGGGATGGCGAACATCCTGCCTTAATTTTAGTGCACGAATGGTGGGGTGTAACACAATGGATGAAAGACAATGCAGACATGTTTGCTAAAAAAGGATATGTTGCCCTGTGTGTAGATCTTTACAGAGGAAAAGTAACCGACAAACCGGATGAGGCAATGAAATTAAGCCAATCATTAAACCAGGACCAGGCTGTTAAGGATGTGATTTCATCTTTTAATTATTTGAAAACATTACCGCAGGTTGATGATAAAAGGATTGGCTGTATTGGATGGTGCATGGGGGGAGGTTTTTCACTTCAGGGCGCAATAAATATTCCTAACCTTAAAGCGACAGTAGTATGTTACGGAAGATTGACAACTGATTCGATGTTAATCAGCAAGATTCAATCCCCTGTTCTGGGAATTTTCGGAGAGGAGGACAAAGTGATCCCACCGGATGCTGTAAAACAATTTGAGCAGGCACTTAAGGCGCAAGGAAAACATATTAAGGTATTTGAATATCCGAAATCAGGACATGCTTTTATGAATCAGACAAATAAGACCGGATATAATTCGGGCACAACTCAAGAAGCATGGAAAGAAATATATGCATTTCTTAACAGGAAGCTAAAGTAGTTCGCCAGTTCCTTTGATATCAGATTTTTTAAATGATATAGATTTATTACCGAATTTGATAGTAACATCCTGTTTAGGCTTAATGTTATCGTAAGCCTCTTTAAATTGAATGAAAGTTTTAACTGACTTTCCATTAATACTCGTCACCACATCTCCCCCCTGAAGACGTGCCTTTTTAACTATTTCATTGTCGCCATGTATTTTTTCTATCATTGGTTTTTCATTGATTCTTCCTATCAGTACGCCGCAGCCATGCAAGAAGACTTTATCCTTCATCCATCCAGAATCATTTATTTTTGCTACTCTTTTTGGGGGCAGGTTTTTAGGATCAGCCTTTTTAAGAGAGATTGTCATTATCTTGCCGGCGCGCTTAACTTCAAGTTTAAAATCTTTGCCGATTTTTAGCTTATCATAAGTTTCTCTCAGATCGCCTAATTTTCTGATGGTTTTACCGTTTACCGCCATGATAATGTCATCCTTTTTAAGATCAACATTCTGATAACCATTTAGCCGTCGATTTTCCGGAGCAACAAACTGAACCTTGATTTTGTCTTTGTCCCTGATAATAAAAGCCCCGACTTCCTGAAGATCGAATGGATCATCAGGATTGAATTTAATTTCCGTTTTTCCCTGCGAATAATTTGAAGGGACGGAAAGAAATAATATAGCAAAAAAGAGCAGACAACTTTTCATTATAATTTCTCCGAGGAACGTTTATTTACTTGTAAGAATTTACTGTATTAAACTGTATTTCTCAAGTTAGAAAAAGAATCTTGTAAAACCACGAACCAGAGGAATCCCGATTAAATTGGTCATAAGGAAATATCACTGTTTTTATTTATTTTTGGTGACATTTTAACCTTAAGATATTGAATAAACGAATTTTAATTGTAAGAACCGACCGTGTCGGGGATGTTGTAATGATCACGCCAATGATACGGGAGATAAAGAAGAAATTTCCGGACTCATTTGTGGCAACTTTAACAAATCCGAATACGGCGAATATATTGACAAATAATCCTTATCTTGATGAAATAATTACAGATGACCTAAATAAAGAAAGCTTTTGGAGAGTGGTAAAACAATTGCGCAAACGATATTTTACTGACGGGTTGATGGTATATCCTACTGAAAGAGCCGCTTACCAAATGATGCTTGCGGGAATTAAAACAAGAGTCGGTGAAGGACATAGACTTTATGAGATAATATCAGGAATGAGAAGTGTTGACCGGCATAATTACATCCCGTTGAAACATGAAGCAGATTTCTGCATGGACACCGCAAGGAAAATCGGAGTAAAAACTGATAATTTGAATCCTGAAATTTATGTGACTGAAGATGAGAAGAAAGAAGCTTATCAATTCCTAAAGAGTTTTGATGTTGAAGATAAAGATTGTAAAATCATGCTGCATACCGGGAGCCTGGGATCAGCTCCTAACTGGAGTGAGAACAAATATCTCGTTTTAATAAAAGAAATACTTAACCTGCAGATACCGAATTTGAAGATTCTCCTTACAGCTATGGAAATGTCCGATCATTTTCTTAAACGTGTGAAATCTTTAAAAGATAATAGAATAACTGATATTGCCGGTAAAGTAGGGAATCTCAGGCAGTTTATAAAAATAATTTCTGTAATGGATCTTTTAATGAGCAATTCCACCGGTCCACTGCACTTAGCAGATGCTTTAGACATAAAATGTATAGGAATTAATTGCCACAGACCGATGAACAGCGTGAAGTACTGGGGAATATTAAACAAGAGATCCATAAATATAGAAGTGCCTGAGGAATACTGTAATAAAAATTGCAGTGCCGATAAGAAGATCTGTCATTTTGAAAATGGGATAAGCATTGAGCAAGTAATTAACGGAATAAAAACATTAATAAATTAGAATGGAATTAAAAGATTTGAACATACCCCGATGTAAGAAATTTTCCGGATACAAACCCTGCATTTCTTACAAGAACTGCCTTGAGAATGGATGCCAGGCTGACATACCAGAAAACCATATCGGGGTAAAAATATTATTGATATCGCTTGAGGCGCTGGGGGCCGTTTTGGATAATACAGCAATCCTTCCTGCCATCAAAAGAAAATTTCCTGAAAGCACAGTTTACTGGCTGACAATGGAAAATGCTCAGAAGGTACTGCACAACAATAAATTTATAGACCGTGTATTTGTATGGAATGATGAGCAGAGAATGATTCTCCGAAATATTGAATTCGATTATGTTATGAATTCAGATAAATCAGATTATGCCTGTGCTTTTACAAATGAATTAAAAGCAAAGACAAAACTGGGCTTCCTGTTAAATGATGATGGCAAGATAATTCCAGCCAACAAAGGAGCATTTTACAGTTATGTGCTGGGGAATGATGACCAGCTTAAATTCAGGGAAAATAAACGGTCCGGGTTAGATATTCTGCATGAAGCATTCGAACTTGAATATAAGATGGATGAATATTCATTCGAACTTGATGATGATGAACAAACATTTATTGATAATTATAAAAAAGAGATTAAATATAATCCTAAAAAAACATACGTAGGGTTTAATACGGGATGCTCCAATTTTTTCCCAAACAAGAAGATGACGATTAAACAACATGTGCAATTGATAAATGAACTTGGCAGAGATAGTGATAAGGTAATTGTGCTGCTGGGCGGGCGTGAAGACACAGAAAGGAATTTGAAGATCGCGGATTCTGTAAAGAAGAATCTAAAAAATAAAGTGATCCTGACTCCAACAACACTTGGACTAAGAAGAGGTTTCTGCTTTATGGATATTTGCGACCTTGTTATTTCCGGAGACAGCTTTGGAATGCATATGGCAATTGCCCTAAGAAAATATGTTATTGCCTGGTTCGGTTTATCATGCGCGGCGGAAATCGAACTATACGGGAGGGGTGAAAAACTTATTCCTGATGGGCTCGAATGTTCTCCCTGCTGGAAAAAAGTATGTCCATATAAACTTGAATGTATCGATATGATCGACCTTAACAGGATAATCGCAATTACGAGAAATTATAAAAAATCCTGATTCATAAAAACCAATTGAGACTAAATTGAATATTAAAATACCGATATACCAGCCCACGCTTAACGGGAACGAAAAAAAATACGTGGATGATTGTCTCGATTCCTCATGGATTTCATCCAAAGGGAAATACATACACCTTTTTGAAGATAAATTCAGTGAGTTCATCGGGGTCAGCCATTCAGCTTCAGTATCCAACGGAACGGTGGCACTGCACCTAGCGCTTGTTACTTTAGGCGTCGGCGCGGGGGATGAAGTGATCGTACCATCCTTTACTTACATCGCATCTGTAAACACAATTGTGATTACGGGCGCAAAGCCCGTATTTGTTGATTCACTTGAAGATACCTGGCAAATGGATCCTGATGATGTAAAAAAGAAAATTACTCCATCCACTAAAGCGATAATGGCTGTTCATATATACGGTCATCCATGCGAAATGGATAAACTTCAGAAGATTGCTAAAGAGAATAATGTTTTCTTAATTGAGGACTGCGCTGAGGCTTTCGGATCTTTATATCATAAAAAGCACGTGGGCACTTTTGGAGATATATCAACATTCAGTTTTTATGGAAATAAAACCATTACAACGGGTGAAGGAGGAATGGTTGTAACAAATGATGAAACTTTATATGACAGGGCATATCATTTGAAGATGCACGGATTAGCAAAATACAGGGAATACTGGCACGACGTAATAGGATTTAATTATAGAATGACAAATATCTGTGCGGCGATCGGACTGGCACAACTTGAAAATGCACAGGAAAAAATCCAAAAGAAAAGAGAACTCAGAAACTGGTATGAGGATGTTCTGTCAGGAACCCCCGTTAAAACACATGGTGAGATTGGGAATGTATTTCATTCATACTGGATGTATTCGATTCTTTTGGATAATCCTCAGACAAGAGATGATCTTAGGAAACATTTAAGTGCAAATGGCATTGAAACAAGACCCACCTTTTACCCAGCACATACTATGCCTATGTTTGCCCATAATTTTCAAAAATTCCCGGTGGCAGAACATTTGGGATGGTGCGGAATAAATTTACCAAGCTGGCCCGGATTGAGTAAAGAGCAGATCGGCGAAATTGGTGAATTGATTAAGAAATATTTAGAATAAAAGAAAATTCTGCCAGCGTGATTAAAAGACCTCTGAGGTTTAGGAAAACCTCTGAGGTCAATAGATTTATTTTACCAACCAGATATATTCGCCGTAACCCTCTTTCTGCATATCCTCTTTTGGAATGAACCTCAAGGAAGCGGAATTGATACANNGAATTTCCGAACCTGCTTCTTGTTTCAACCCTTGTCATCCCGGCAGAATTATCGGTATCCTTTTCAATATACCTCGTGTCGATCGGTTTAGAAAAACTTGGCCAACCGCAGCCCGAATCAAATTTATCAGATGAGCTGAATAACGGTTCACCTGAAACAACATCGACATATATTCCAACTTTGTGGTTATTCCAATACTCATTTTGGAATGGTGGCTCTGTGGCATTCTTCTGAGTTACATCATACTGCAGCGGAGTAAGTTTCGATTTTGATTTATCATCAGCGGCTTTTTCATATTTGTCTACGCCAAGATCCCCCCAGAGTCCCAAAATAAAATTATCTCTACCTGATCCTTGTCTATAGCTATTATATCTGTCAGGACTTTTCTTATAGAAATGCTGGTGATATTCTTCCGCAGGATAGAACTCAGTTAATTTTTCAATTCTTGTTACGATAGGTTTGGAAAATATTCCAGATTTATTCATTTGTTCTTTTGACTGCTCCGCAATAGTTTTCTGGTTATTATCAACATAAAAGATTCCTGATTTATACTGTGTACCCCTGTCATAGAAAGAGCCGCCGTCATCGGTAGGATCGAACTGTTTCCAGAAAACATCAAGTAATTCAGAATAGCTTATAACTTTTGGATCATAAATTATTTCAACAGCCTCAACATGTCCCGTAGTTCCGGAACAAACCTGTTCATAAGTAGGATTTTTAACATGCCCTCCGGTATAGCCGAAGATAACATTTTTAACACCATCAAGCTTTTCAAAAGGGGCATCAATACACCAAAAACAACCCCCTGCAAAGATTGCTTTTTCCGTCCCTTTTTCCATCTGGGATATTGTCATTGTGTTTTTAACCTCCATATTTTTTGCGCATCCAATAAAAATAATAAAACCTACTAAGACCAGAAGAAGCTGCGTTTTCATTTTTTCCTCCGAAACATTAATAATTCTGAGGTACAGTAACTCTTTAATTGTCACAGAAATGTCACAAAAGAATAATGTTAAATAAACATAGAAATTTTGTAAATGTTATGTGGGAGAACTCACAGGAATAGACACGAGAAAAGATTGAATATATACCGGGACACTAATTTTGGGGCGGGGTACGGAAGTTAGATGCTGCCTGGATTCCTTCTGCGATTTCAGGAATTATTCCTTTCTCTTTATAAATTGGTCTGATTAATGTTTTAAACAAAGGAAGCTTATAGGCAAACACTGATCCTCCAAGAATGCAGACAATACCCCCGAACATAACAGTATGGGGGGCACCTATTTGGTTAGCAAGTCCTCCGAAAATCAGGCTGCCGAAGGGAGTCATCCCCATAAATGCCATTGTATAGTAGCTCATCACCCTTCCCCTCATTTTATCATCCACAACTGTTTGCAAAATAGTATTGCATGAAGCTGTATGGATCATCATCGACATCCCTGTTGAAAGAAGCATAACTAAAGAGAAAATTAAATTATGCGAAAAGGAGAAAATAATAAGACAAACTCCAAATGAGATTGCGGCCATTGGTATTACCTTTCCAAGACCACGAACGCTTTTCCTGGATGCAAGGTAAAGAGCACCACATAAAGCACCTACGCCAATAGCACCAACCAGAAAGCCCATTGTATGAGCTCCGCCCTTTAATATTTCCCGTGCAAACACAGGCATTAGTATTGTATAAGGCATCCCGGCAAGACTTAATAAAGAAATCATTAGAAGAATCAACCTGATAGGGATAAAGTTCCAAGCGTATTTGATCCCATCCTTTAATCCCGCCATAACATGTTTATCCTGATGCGGATGCTTAACATAATTTAATCTCATTGCAAGGAGAGATATTATTACAGCAATATAGCTAACGGCATTCAATAAAAAACACATTCCCTCTCCCACTGCGGCAATTATTAATCCTGCTATTGAAGGACCTATTAATCTTGCCGCATTAAACATTGAAGAATTCAGAGCAATTGCGTTNNAGGACAAGGTAGCTAAGTATAAATGCCTGAACCATCGATAATGTTTGTGTAATAACTATTACTTTGTGTTTATTCCACCTGTCAAGGAGAACGCCTGCAAAGGGAGAGAGTATGAGAGTAGGAATCTGACTTGCAAATCCAACCAAACCAAGCATGAATGCCGAATTTGACATCCTGTATACAAGCCACCCCATTGCAAGACCTTGCATCCAAGTTCCTATCAGCGAAATTAATTGACCGCTGAAAAAAAGCTTATAGTTCCTGTGTCTTAACGCTCGTAAGAGATTTTTGTATTCCATTAATCAGCAAAACCTATTTAACAAGTTTCCATGGAAAGGTAAAACAGTCTTCATCAAAAAGCGGATAATCTGCTTTTCCGTTTACAACGAATGTTTTAATTAACCGGGCTCCCTTAAGTAATGATTTTCCTTTGTCGAATGTTTTTCCAGTTCGGCTCCTGTCATCGACGAGCAGTATCTTTTTGTAGATATAATCAAAAGAAATCGGTTTCATTAGGACGGGTTCATCATGCTGGGGCTGTTGTTTTTCATTCCTGAAGTTAAGCCAGATAATTTCAAGATCGATCATAAGTTTCTGCTGAAGCAGAGCTGCCGGAAAAATACCCCCTCTTGCTATTGCAACTATCGTATCAAAATCTTCCCGGAATTCAATTGCCTTAATCTTATCTAAGATCTCATCTATCGTTTTTGAATTCATAATCCTTCAGAGCTATTAATATTGCAAATCCCAGAATAATCTGAATAACCATTCCCGGAATTCCTATTATAAATGAAGAATAGGAATTTTGAATTGAGCCGGATATGATCCATTGGGACAATCCCGCGACAAGTTGGTAGGATAAAACTACGGCAGTCAGCAGGGCAAGGGATATCTTTTTTGTTTTCTTTGAGATATAAGATGCAATAATTGCAAGTAAAAAGGATTTTGAAATAATATCAAAAAGCATAACTGAAGGCGGGTTACCAAAAAGCAAATTGTTTAATAATGGAGAAATAATTGCCGTCAATAATCCGGCTTTGATTCCAAATTTATATGAACTAATAAGTGTAAAGAAAAAAAAAGGAAGAAGAATTTTCCCTCCGTTAGGAACTGAATGGCAAAGGTATGGAAGAATAATATTGCCAGCTGAGAACAACAAAACAAAAGTATAAAGCTGTATCTTTTTTAGAGAGATCTCTTCCGAATGGAAATAATATCCTTTAAGAGCAATTTCTGCAATCATTTCTACACCTATTAATAATAATATTTCAGTACAAAATTAGTAAATCTCTTTGTGAAAAAGACATCTATTTTTATGTGCGAAGTAAACTGGGTTCCTATAAGGGGGACAGCTTTACTTTAAACTCATAATCAATGGGAGAGTTATTTCCTGAACCCCCTCCCTTTCTCCCCATGCCGCCGGAATTCCCACCTCGTCCCCGGTGCCCTCCCATGCCTCCTCCACCACCCTGGTCATTATCAGAACTTTTATTTTGAACCTTTTCTGATTCAAACTTAACTCTTATATTATCCTGAGGATTCGCTCTAAGAACAAATTGTGTGAACTCTTTGTTCTTTGTGAGCGGGATTTTCAATTCATATACAAGCTGATTCATAGCATAACCTATCTTCGCTTTAAAACCCTTATCCACATCGGGCGAAGAACTGAATATGCCAATATTATTTTCGTCTACAATAATCAATTCGTTCTGAATTTTCAGCAATCTCTGAATTCTTCCGTTTATATCGGACGGTTCCATGGTTTCGCTCCTGTTGTTTACTACTGAACGAAAATCTTCCGATGATTTTCTTACGGGATATTGGATCCCTATAACATCCTTTGAATCCTGGGGATAAAGCCAAACCGTTAATCCGGAGGATAAGATCTTTATTATTTTTTGGTTATCTGATGTAATAAAACAGATGTATAGATTTTCATCATCGTTTCTGAAGGCTACAGCTGCATTCTGATCTTTTATAGAAGTAAACTTATTCCCCCAATCTTCCTGATTTCCGTCAACCACAATTTCATTTTTATTGCGCAAACTGGTGACTTCCGGTACAGATGAACAGCCATAAACACTTAACAGGGATAAAAGAAATAAACCTGTATAGCCAAGAATTCCTGAAAAATGATATTTTGTCATATTAGTTAACTTATTTGTGGGAAATAATAAATTTATCAATTATACCTCTTAGTCACTTAATTTAGTAAAAGGTTTAAAGGAAGGGAAAACTTTTTATGAGTATAATTAATTTCCCCTCACATTACTATCCACTTCACTGAAGCCAGGCTCCCAGTCAACGCCCTCGCAGGGAAGCAACTCCATAGAAGGGTGTTTATCATATTTCATACAAAGCACGGCTGTTTTATCAAAATGTTTGCACGAAGAACAAAGAGTTGATTCTATAATATCCTTGTTCTTTTCTTCAAAGCGTTTGTAATAAATTATCGCAGGATGAATAATAATAAGATAAATACTCATCAGGCAGACAGCCCACCATAACTCAAAACTTATATAACTCCGCAGGATCCACAAGACAGGAATAACTACTGCAATTCTCATAATTGTCCAGAATACTATATCGCCCAATTGAATTCCATCTTTTTATATAATATAAACGAATAAAATATAAACTGCACAGCTAAAAATATTACCAACCAAAGTCTTTATTATTACTTTTTATCCTTATGCCACGCAGGGGATTGTTTTATTATCATTTTATAAACAGGACAGGTTTTATCGTGCCCGCCAGGAAAGTAACCTATACTGACTAAAAACTCGTTAACAATTTCACCTCCGGTAAACTTGAATTGTTTTTTAAAGACCTTAACCCATTCCTCTAAAGTTTTAGGATGATTTTTATTCAGCCAGTTTTCAAAGGAACCATGTTCTTTTTGAATCACCAATATTCTATTAGCATTTTCTATAACCGAAGTGATCTTAAGTCTGTTCCTTATGATTCCCACATCCGAAAGAAGACGTTCTATATCTTTTCTTTTATAGGATGCTACTTTTTTTATATTAAACTGATTAAAGGCCTTATGGAAATTGTCCTTCTTTCCCAGGATTATAGACCAATTCAATCCTGCCTGATTAATCTCTAGGCAAAGCCGTTCAAAAAGCAGGTTGTCGTCATGAAGAGGGAAACCGTATTCGCAATCATGGTATTTTTTATGAAGATTATTCTCATCCAGATTTTTTACAAATTCACAATAAGAAGCCATAATTATTCACTTGAGTCTATGTAACAAATATAAGATGATTTATTTTAATGTCCTGTTAGATAATTCTGATGAATAAATCGTTTCTTACGCTCTGGAACCTCCCATGAATATACTTTTTTTGACCTTAAATATTTCATTAAAAGTACGATTTCAAAACGCTTTCAAAACGTTTTCAGCTATTGTCTCTAATATTGTCTATCATGGAATTTTATTATTTTAACTAAATAAACAAATCGATTTTTAATTATGAACATCAATAACATCCCCTTTAATGTTATAAACTGGTCAGATGTAGACCCTGTAGAATATCATGGGATTACAGGTACAGCTTTATGGCGGACAAAAAATTTTGGCGATATTCGTATCCGGCTGCTGGAATACTCCCCCGGTTATTCAGCAGACCATTGGTGCAGCAAGGGACATATTATATTTTGTTTTGAAGGAGAACTAATTACCGAATTAGCTGATGGACGTAAGTTTACACTTACTCCTGGAATGAGTTACCATGTTGCGGATAATTCGGAAGCACACCGTTCTTCAACAAATATTGGGGCAAAACTTTTTGTGGTAGATTAAGTATGATAAACTTTATTGCACATAGAGGGGAGTCATTTATTGCGCCCGAAAATACGCTTGCCGCTATAAAGCTTGCATGGGCGCATAAAGCGGATGGTGTAGAAATTGATGTTCGTTTATCGAAAGATAAAAAGATTATAGTAATTCATGACGCTAATACAAAAAGGACTTCCAAAGTGCCGGGTAGAGTGAAATCTCTTACATTAGAATCCCTTAAAAAACTTGATGTGGGAATCTGGAAAGGAAAGAAGTGGCTGAATGAGAGAATACCAACACTTGAAGAGGTTCTTGAAAATATTCCCGCCGGTAAGTTTGTGATGATTGAAATTAAAAGCACTGTCGCAATTCTTCCGATACTTAAAAAACATCTTCACAATACTCACCTTAAGAATTCCCAAATAAAGTTAGCAGGGTTCGGACTTAAGAAAATGTCCTTGATAAAAAAAGCACTCCCTCAATTTGAAGTTTATAGGATTAAAAGGGTTGACAGGGAAAATATTATTCTTAATTCCTACCGGCTGAACAGATTGATAAAATCCTCTAAGAAAAATAATCTGGACGGGGTTAGTCTTTCATATTCCAGATTGTTAAATAAGAGGAAAATTGAAAAGATAAAGTCCGCTGGCTTGAAAGTCTTTGTGTGGACGGTTGACAATCCCGCCAAAGCAACAAGATTAATAAATTCCGGAATAGATGGAATTATTTCAAACAGATCATCCTGGCTAAGAGATAAACTAGAAGAAACTAAAGCCCGGAAGTCCGGGCTTTAATAATTATATATAAAGAAGATTATATCACAGGTAGTTCCTTTATTGCAGCTTCCATTTCCTTTGGATGGAAATATGAATTCTCCATGTTTCCCGCAAAATAGGTAGCATAAGAACCAAGATCCAAAAGACCATGACCGCTAAGATTAAATGCAATCGTTCTGGAAACACCTTCCTGTTTGCACTTCAGGGCTTCATCTATCGCAGATTTAATAGCATGAGTTGATTCAGGAGCCGGGATAATCCCTTCGTTCCTTGCAAAGAGCATACCTGCTTTAAAACATTCAAGCTGATCTTCTGCACGCGCTTCTATTAAATTTAGTTCTTTAAGATGACTCACTAATGGAGCCATACCGTGATAGCGCAATCCGCCAGAATGGATTGCTGCAGGGATGAAACTACTCCCAAGCGTATGCATTTTCACTAAAGGGGTTAATTTCCCCGTATCCCCAAAATCGTATGCATAAACACCTTTTGTAAGACTAGGACATGCCTTTGGTTCAACGGCAATTACCTTTAATTTCTTACCTTCCCTTAACATTTCACCGATAAATGGAAATGTGAAACCGGCAAAATTACTCCCGCCCCCTGCACATGCAATTAATATGTCAGGATAATCTCCCGCCATATCAAATTGAAGCAAAGATTCTTCACCAATTATTGACTGATGCATTAACACATGATTTAGCACACTCCCCAAACTGTATTTAGTATCTTTGTTCATTGCAGCAATCTCAACTGCCTCGCTAATAGCTATTCCAAGACTACCAGGGGTGTCGGGATATTTTTCCCTCATACTCCTCCCTACATTTGTAAGATTGGAGGGACTTGCGGTACATTCCGCACCGAAAGCTTCAATCATTGCCCTTCGATAAGGTTTTTGTTCATAACTTATTTTAACCATAAATACATGCACATCTATACCGAAAACCGAACCAGCAAAAGCAAGCGATGATCCCCACTGCCCTGCCCCTGTTTCAGTAGTTAATTTTTTAATACCTGATTGCGCATTGTAAAATGCCTGCGGAATAGCTGTATTAGGTTTATGACTTCCCGTAGGACTTACACCTTCATTTTTATAATATATTTTTGCAGGTGTATCAAGTGCTTTCTCCAATCCGGTAGCGCGGATAAGCGGGGATGGTCTGTAGATTCTATAAACTTCCCGTATGGGTTCCGGAATGTCTATATATCTTTCATTGCTTACTTCCTGTAGAATTAGTTCCATCGGGAACAGGGGTTCTAAATCTGCAGGACCAATCGGCTGCCTGGTTCCGGGATGAAGCGGTGGGGGCAATGGAACCGGCAAATCGGCTTGTATATTATACCATGCTTTGGGCATTTTGTTTTCATCTAATAGAAATTTCTTCTGTGACATTTTTACTCCTTATAATTATAAAATTAGATTTTTCCCTCAATAAAGAAAGTTTTATAGGAAACTATCCTTTAATGAGTCAGTTTGATTTTTAGTAATTGTGATAAATATTTTGTTGCTCATTTAAGAGCATAGAAATGTTATAGGCCCTGAGGCCACCAGCAGGTGTTAGCAGAGGTTGATAAAGATAATATAAAAATTTCATTAAACATAAAACGAATATATTGTTTTAATAACTACTTGTCAAACCAAATCCACCATAAATAGTAAAATTATTCTATTTAAAAAGATCAGGATTAAGAAAAGGGATAAGTGCGGTTATTATTCCCTGGGTGTAAAGATCTTTTCTTGTAATTACATCTTTGGTCAGATGACCAATTGCACCAGACTTTTGCTTTGAGTTGTGCTGATCTGTAAGATCATCTATTACTTTTCCTAATTCAATTCCTTTTAGGAGCTTATCGATAATATTCATTGGCAAGCTGAAATGAGATGAGGTTCCGAATCCCGCTATCCCCCTATCATTTAAAATGCAGATACATCCACACGAGAACCATTTATCGTAAATATTTAGAATACCTCCTTCTATGCCTACAAAATATTGGGCACCCAATTTACTTGCTTTATTTATTACAAAAAGCGCATCAGCCCGATTCTTTGCTCCCTTAAAAGTATCTTCGTTTACCGGCTGGTCGGATACTCCGGAGCTTACTTCGACCCCTTGCACATCAATGTTAGAAAAGTATTTCCCAAACGCCTCTTTAACAGACTCTATTTTAACAGGATTTTTTGAACCGACAAGAATTAACATAGTTATTATATTTTTTTGTTAATTAAAGTTATCATTATTTCAATATTATGACAATCAGGAGAAATATAAATATGATTATTACTAATTATAACAAATCCTTTGCGCTTTGACAGTGATGTCCGGCAGGAGTGAAAACAGAATGAAAAGAAAAAGCCGGACTAAGATATCCGGCTTTTAAGTAAGGATGATACTATTATTTTTTAGCGTTAAACTCAGCATTGATTGAGATTGTAACTTCTTTACCTACAACAAGGCCGCCTGCTTCAAGAGCTTGACTCCATGCTAAACCGAAATCAAACCTATTGATTTTACCTGAGGCTGTCCAACCAGACCTTGTATTACCCCATGGATCTTTTATTGTGCCATTATTTTTAACATCAAGAACAATTGATTTGGTTACACCTCTGATTGTCAGATCGCCGGTTACTTTATAATTATCTTTCCCAACCTTTTTGATACTCTTGCTGACAAATAACATATCCGGAAATTTAGAGGCAGAGAAGAAATCATCTGACTTTAAATGATTATCTCTCTGTTCATTTTCAGTATTTACACTAGAGGTTTTAATGTCGGCGTTTATTTTGTCAAGGTTTCCGTCAGCTTTTGTAGAAATAGTTGCATTAAAGTCCTTGAAATTTCCTTCAACAGTAGAGATAACAAGGTGGGTTACACCAAATTTTACTGCCGAGTGAACCTTATCAATTTCCCACGATGTCTGTGCGAAAGAGGCAATTGATATTCCAAAAAGAAAGATTATTGATAATATGAACGTTTTCATGACTTATTCCTTAATTATAGTATTAAATTCTTTATTTATAACTTACAACATATAAATGTAATCTTATATGATATAGGATAAGAAATTTAATTGAACTAGTTTAAGAAAAGCTGGGGGTTATCCTTCTTCCATTATCATAATTGCACCGGCAACCATAATTGCTGTTGCCAGAGTTTTTTTCAGCAAATTCTTTTCATTGAACAGCCTTCCTCCAATTACAACTGCGATAAAGACTGAAATCCTTTTAACTGAAATAACAAGGGAAACAGGAGCTATTTTAATAGCTTTGATCTGAGTGTACCTGTAGCCGGCAGTCAAAACAGCTATGAGTATAATCCAGAACCAGATCTTTTTATCAAACGAATTTAACGGATTACGTTTTATTTTGGAGGAAAACAAGTAAACTGCGCCAATTACAATTCCATAAAACACCTGCTGAAATGCCATAAAGGCACTTGGGGGCATTTTGTATTTTCCAAGAAGTACTTTATCCAGTATAGAAGAAGCTGTAAATAAAAGGAGTGCAAATCCGATATAATGGTAATTTGCTGATCTCGAAAATATCTTAAAGGGCTCGGTTAATGCCTGCTTAGGTTTCATTTCAAGAAGATAGGTCCCGGCTAAAAGTAAAAACATACCTGACAGCTGAATAATTGAAAGCTTCTCCAGACCAAATAGAAAAGCAAAGAATGCAACCAATCCCGGGGTAAGCACTAAAAGAGGAAGCGCGCCGCTGATATCGAGGTTCTTTAAGGCGAGCATTACATTATAAAAAGCCAAAGCCCCCATAACCGATTTAATAAAAAGGACAGCTATGCTTTCGGCAGAAATTGATCCAATATTAAAAGCAAAAAAGAAAGGAATAGAAAAGAGAATGTTAAAAAGGGAGACAAGAAAAGAAAACTCCAATGCCGAAAGGGAAAAGAGCACTTTCTTTTGAGAAACAGCCGATGCCGCCGATAGAATTGCAGAAATCAGAGCTATATAAAACCAACTCATAATATTACCAATTAATCTGAAGCTTTAGAAAGAAATCCCTTCCCGGTTCGCTTTTGACGATACCCCGGTTAGTTGAAAGAAACTCCCTGTAGGATTTGTTTAATATATTCTCCACACCGCCAAAGAGTCTGAAGTGAAAGTAATTCCAATTAATCTCATTAGTATTCAGATGAAAGTCGAATACTGCATAACTGGGAGTGGCAATTTCGCCAGCTCCGAGATTAGTCTGCTTAGCAAAAAGGGTCGAGCTGATATCAGCATTCAGACAACTATAAATTGGGAACCTTAATCCGAGAGTAGTATTAGGAGGAGTGATCTGCGGAAGATTGGCATTGTTAAGTAGATCTTCTCCTCTTACATATGAAACACTACCATAGGTTACGAGAGTACTCCAAAAATTATATTCAAACCCGAGGTCAAATCCATAAAGGCGGGCTTTTCCTACATTGGCTTTCCGGTAAACTATACCCGTATCATGTTGATCAATCACCAAATCAATAATATTATTCAGAAAAACATTTCCCTTAAATGAATATGCGGGCTTCCAGATACGAATACCTAAATCAAGAAAATTTCCTTGCTCGGGTTTGAGATTAGGATTGCCAAGATAAATATTTCCGCCAAGGTTTATGTACTGAAAGCGTTCTTCCTGAACAGGAGAGCGGAAAGCGTGGGCAATATTAAAAGTAACATCAAAATCATTCATCAGAGTGTATAATAAACCCAGATTTCCGCTCCAGCTTTGATCATGCGAAACACCCGCATAGAAAGAAGACAATGGGTTATGCGGGGGATTATTATTTATAACACCATTGGTAATTATATAAGATGGATTCAAAGCATTATCATTTGTTACTTTTATTAAATCATATCTTCCGCCGAAATTTACTTTCAGCCTATTGTCAAGAAGAGAGGCTTCATCCTGTGCAAATACACCGGAGCTTAAATATTTAGAATTTGGTACAGGATAATCACCAGTAATAGTAGTGCCCGAAGGAGTTACTGCTTTGGTTTCCCTAAATCCTGTGAAAGTTCTTTGCCAAAGATCAAAGCCCACAGAAAGATGATTCAGACTGCTTAACGACCAAGTGGATAGTAATTGTGTTCCCCATGTACTATGATCGGCTGAAGGTGTAATAGCCTGGCTTATAGTTGGGCTGGGATTAACATTTAACTGAACATCTCTTTTAATATCCTGATAAAAGTATTTAATCGAAATGTTTGACAGGGATGGCAAAAGATTATTTATTAAATATTCAGCACTATACATATCCCGTTCAGCAAGGAGATATTTTGCTGCTGCGATAGTCGGAAATGCTTTTGCACCGGGAATGCCTATGTCTTCTCCGTGAAAGCGCTGATACTTTAATAAAAGTTCCTGATTTCCGGCGGGCTTAAACCCAAAAGCAGCAGAAAGATTATCATCATTATACTGGCTGTTCAATAATATACCATCAGGAGTATTTGTATTCCCGGCAGAGCGGAGTGTTCCGCTGATTTTAGCATACCAATTTGAAGCCGAGGACATCAGATTCAAGTAACCCGCACCTCCCTGATTAACAGAATTATAATCTGTTATCATGCTTCCGGATAAAGATAACTTATCCGTATAGGTCCCCGATTTAGTTGTAATGTTTACAACACCGCCTTCAGCACCGGTTCCATATAAAGAAGATACACCTCCTTTAATGATTTCGATTTTGTCGATATCATACATATCTACAAGATCAAGACTAGCAGCATGATTTGAAGCTGTTTCAATGCGGTTACCGTCAACAAGAGTTACAATATTCTGGCGACCGAGTCCACGGATGCTTATATCTGTTCCCCAAACACCGTCTCTTACAATAGCAATTCCCGGCAGATTTTGAATAGCATCGGGAACAGAAACAGCAGTTGAATTAAGAATATCATCTTTATTTATGATCTCCATTGGAAGAGGAACATCTCTTAAAGGCTGTTCAAAACGAGTGCTTGTAACAGTTACTTCGCCATAAGTTATTATTGAGGACGTCATTTTGAATAAAGCTGGAAGATTGTCGGCAGTAAAATCAGTTTTAGTTTTAAGAGTCCTGTAGCCAATACGATAAAATGAAAGGTTATAAGAAGCGGGAGAAATACTAAAAGAAAATAATCCGGCACTATCTGAAGTAGTTGTGATCTGCAAATCGATGAGAGTAATTGTTACTTCAGGGACAGGCAAATTTGTGTTATCGTCAAGAATTTTACCGGACACCTGGGGAAGAATGGCATTATTGATTATAAGAAATAATACAATAAGAGTATAAATAATTTTCATAGATTTAGTTTATAGGCGGAAATGAAGCTCCCCGCCGCAGA
>PLLW01000052.1 GCA_003141435.1 Ignavibacteriales bacterium | reverse complement strand
GTTACATTAAAAGTGAAAAGCTGGTTGTTAACATTGTTGAAAACTCTTAAAGTATCAGCAGGACCCGATGAATAATTTATGGCAATCTGCAATGGCATTTGGAAAAACACAGTATTGGTTTGTGTTTGGATTGCCTGGAATCCTACCTCCCAGCTATTAACTCCCTGCGGGGAAATATAATATTTGTTTGCATAGGCCGGGTGGTTCGGCTGGTAGATCCATTCGTTAAAGAACCAGGAAAGATCCTGTCCGTATGCGCTGCTCATTATTGCTGCATAATCCCCTATGGTTGCACTTTTATATCGTAACTCGGATGTACCATAATTATGCATTCCGATAAAAAATAAGGAATCCCCCATAAGGTATCTTAGCTGGTGAAGTACACATGCGCCTTTATCATAAGTCATTGCCGTGTTAAACAAAGTATTTACATCAGGAGTATTAACCGCCCAATCAGGATTCGAAATTGCCCGCCCGGGGTTATAAGTTAAGTAATAGTTTGCGTCATTATTTATGTCGCTTTTGTATGAGGTATAACCGCTGGTGGTTTCATACCAGATAGCTTCACAGAAAGTAGCAAATCCTTCATTAAGAAAAATGTCAGCCCATGTTGCGCATGTAATCATATCCCCGAACCATTGATGTGCGAACTCATGGGATACTAAATTTTCATCCCAGCAGTTAGGGCACAAGCTTGTCAAAGTCTGATTTTCCATTCCTCCCCATACAAATTGGTTATTCAAGGTAGAGAATCCATTTTTCTCAAAAGGATGTTCCCCCCAAAGTGTGGAATAGCGGGTGCACATTTGCAGCACTTTTGTTTCAATATTTGCAAGTCCGGTTTCGCCTGCGTTCCAGTAAAACCTGAAAGGGATGCTGTCCTGAGGGTTTGATATTTTATGCCAGTATTTAATGTCAAGATTATAATTAACCTTTGCAGAAATTACCATTAAATAAGTTGCAACCGGGTCGCGGCTTATCCAGTTATAATATATAGTATCATTGCTTTTTACTGAATCCGCCAGTCTTCCGTTTGATCCAAGCTTAACTGAACCGGGCGTTATAACTTTCAGACTCATTGTTGCTTTGTCGGATGGTTTATCCCAGCAGGGGAACCATTTTCTTGCTCCTTCAGGTTCACAATCCGTAAAAAACATACCGTTCTGGACATAAACTGCCCCATCGGCAATATTTTTGTGTTGATAATAAATCTTAACGTAGAGAGTTTCCCCCGGGGCATAAGTTCTGTCGAGGCTTATTGTTAAAACATTATTTGCATGAGTAAATCCTGCACCGGATAGACGCACTGAATCAATTTGTAATGAGGTATTAATAGCATTTAATTGTATGGAATTTATTAATGAATCCGCAAGCAAAGTAAGAATCTCAGAACCTGTATAACTGCTTGGATAAGGGGTAAGAAAACATTTATAAATATTCAGGTTAAGGTTATAATCCAGCATATCGAAGGAATGCGCTCCCATTGTCCCCAGATTTTCTGATAATTGGAAGCGGGAATTCATTTTCTTCTGTGAGCAAAGGTCAGATCCCTTTCTTTCAACCGATTGACCTTGCAGCGACAATGATATAAATACAAATAACAACAAAAAGTAAAAAAGATGCTTCACATTAAACCTTAAAAATTGCCTCATAACTTAATCAGGTTTTTAATTATTCGGAAGTGAAATATTCTTACCACCCCTTTATCTTTATAAAGTACTCTCACTATATATACTATTTGCAAGCTTTACGGTATATAGATTATAATGGTTTGTTATAATTTGTCAATTTGCTCGAATTCTTATTGTAACGGACATTAATTTATTATAAATTAATATCGTTCTAATCTTGTTCCAATAAATTTATAGTTAAAATTATTATAAACTGGAATTTATAAGTGGTAGAAATGTTTTGTCAAAAAAAGTTCCTTCTATCCTTTTTCATTCTTTTGACTGCTTTGACAATTGTCGGGTGTAAGGAGGATATTAATTCTTCTAACATATCTGAAAAAGATGTAATTGGAACCTGGGTTTTAACAAAAATAATAGCCTCATATCCTTCTGGTCAAAAGGAACTGACTCCTCAGGAAGAAAATTTATCAATGACTATAATCCTAAACAGTGACAAAACTTTCCAACAGAATCAAAACTCAAAAGGACAGGTAACTAACAATAGCGGTACCTGGAGTCTAGCAAATGGAGAGATAACAGTAATATCTACCTCAGGAACATACACTCTTCTGTGTCGTTTATATGGGAATATTTTACAGATAGCTTCAACACTACTTGATCCCGCTAGCGGAAATATGTTACCGATAACACTTGAATTTACTAAACAATGATTTGCCGATAGCTTGCAGTTTAATCTTACTTAATAACAAATGATTAAATTTACAATTCCTCAACTCCGTGTTAAACTATTTGTGTTTTTTCTCTTTATACCGGTTGGGGTATGTTTTAGCCAGGGTTTTAACTTCAAAGGTCAACTTTCATCTTGGGGAACTGGGGTCAGATCTCAATATGATTGGAATGAAAATGCCGGCATACGTTATATTCCCCAATTCAATTATAGTTATTTAATGGGTAAGAATGATTTATTAAATGCCGAAGTATTGTTCAATACTTATTATGAAACTGATTTTCATTCAAGTGACGATGCATTTAAATTTTATAGGGAAATCTTACGCTATACAACCGAGCAATCTGAAACACAAGTCGGTCTTCAAAAAATAGACTTCGGACCGGCACAGCTTTTACGTCCCCTCATGTGGTTCGATAGAGTGGATCCCAGGGATCCACTCAAACTAACCGATGGAGTTTATGCACTGCGTTACAAGTACAGTTTCCTGGATAATTCCCTTGTGTGGTTATGGTGCCTTTATGGTAACACAGATAACAAAGGTTATGAACTGTCACCTACAGTTAAAAATACACCTGAATTTGGAGGGCGCGTTCAATTACCTGCTATTGCGGGGGAAATTGCAGCCACATTTCATACAAGGAAAGTTGATGCCATGTTATATTATTATAGAGAAAACCGTTATGCTTTGGATGGACGCTGGGATATCGGAATTGGCGTTTGGTTCGAATCGGCATGGCAGCAGAATATTTCAATTATTCCTATGTATAAATGGAGTAATATGACTACAATAGGGATGGATTATACTATCCCTGAAGGAAACGGAATTTATATCCTGGCAGAGCATATGGTCACAACTGTTTCAAACTCATTTTGGAATGCCGATCAAAACAGGCAGATATCGGCTATGATGCTTACATATTCGATAGGTGTGTTTAATAATATAATGCTGCAGGAATATTACGACTGGCATAATAAAAATCTTTATCAATATTTTCGATTCCAGAGGATTTACGATAACTTCATAATTAATCTTGCCCTATTCCATTATCCGGAAACCGGAGGTAGTTTATTTTTTAATGGTCAAACTTCCTTGCTTTCAGGTTATGGATTACAACTGATGCTGATATTTAATTACTGAACATGATATGAAAAGAAACATTTTATGATTGATTCTAAGATAATAGAAGTAAATAATCTCATCAAAGATTATTCAATGGGGAAGCAATTTTTCAGAGCTCTAAATGGTGTTAATCTGTCTGTCAATACGGGGGATTTTTGTGGACTTGTCGGTCCGAGCGGATCAGGGAAAACAACTTTATTAAATATCATTGGTGCATTGGATAATCCTACCGGTGGAGATGCAATTGTAATGGATAAAAGCGTTAATTCATTAAATCATAAGGAAGCGGCAAAACTGAGAAATGAATCAATCGGATTCATTTTTCAGACATATAACCTTTTACCCGTCTATACGGTTTTTGAAAATGTCGAATTCCCACTCCTCCTCTTAAAGAAAAACAAGACGGAAAGGGAAGAATCTGTAATGCGGGCTCTGGAATGGGTTGGACTTACAGATAAAGCAAACTCAAAACCCAATCAATTATCTGGAGGCGAAAGCCAGAGAGTTGCTGTTGCAAGAGCCATGGTAAAAATACCGAGGATTGTGCTTGCCGATGAGCCGACTGCAAATCTGGACGCAGCAAATTCCCATAACATTCTTAAAACTATGCAGAGACTAAATCTAGAACTCAAAACTACCTTTATTTTTGCAACCCATGATGAAAAGGTTATCGGATATCTGCGTAGGAAAGTAATGCTTAATGACGGCAAAGTTATTGATGATATTAATTTGAGCTAAGCACGAGATGCTAAAATGTTTTTGTTAAAATTAGCCTTAAGAAATATTACGCATGCAGGACTGAGAACCTGGCTGAATGTAATCGTGCTTTCATTGGCGTTTGTATCGATAGTTCTGACTGAAGGACTTTATGATGGAATGTCAGAACAGGTTAGAGATGCTGAGATTGATTCTAATGTAGGCGGTGGGCAATTCTGGCAGAAAAAGTATGACCCTTTTGACCCATTTTCATTTGAAATATCACATTCGGAAATCCCGTCTGACTTGAATAAAGAGATTGAAAGGGGAAATGCATCGCCTGTATTAATTGTTTCTGCTGCAATATTTCCAAGGCATATTATACAATCGGTTCGTCTTAAAGGTATTGACCCGGATCAAAAAATAGTAAACCTTCCCGCTTCCATTCTGAAAGAACATAGTGACACAACTTCAATTCCGGGTTTCATTGGTTTCAGGATGGCAAAGAGTGCTGGATTACATGCAGGTGATTATGTAAGTGCCAGATGGCGGAATATAAAAGGCACTTTTGATGCAGGAGATATTAAGATTATTAAAGTTATCGATATAAATTCACCATTAATTGACAAGGACCAGATCTGGGTTCCTCTGGAAAAGCTGCGTAAAATTATGCAGGCCCCTGGACAAGCATCCATAATTATCGTACATAAAGGTATAACAAAAATTCATACAAGTAGCCGAGATTGGGTTTTTAAAGATCGGAATTTTCTTCTTAAAGACCTTAATGAAAATATAAACAGAAAAAAAGTATACTCCACTTTTTTCTATGTCATTCTTATTGGAATGGCGCTACTTGCAGTATTCGACACTCAGGTGCTTTCAATCTTCAAGAGGCGTAAGGAAATGGGAACACTGATGGCGCTCGGGATGACAAAATGGAATGTAATTGTTTTGTTTGCTATTGAAGGATGCCTGGCTGGCATATTAGCTTTTATTGCCGGTTCTCTCTATGGGTTCCCACTTTTGTCCTACCTGGCAAATAAAGGCATCATTCTGCCCCGGATGATACAACAGTCGCAATTTGCAATCGGACTAACTCTCTATCCCAAATACGGACTTAGGCTCTATATTGTAACAAGCCTGATCCTTTTTGTTTCTGTAATCGTTGTCAGCTTCCTGCCTACACGCAGAATAACGAAACTGAAACCGACTGACGCTCTCAGGGGGAAATAATCATGATAAGATTTTTAATCAAAGGTATGCTAAGGGATCATCACAGGAGTCTGTTCCCAATAATTGTCGTCGCTTTCGGAGTCTTATTAACAACAATTGTTTATTCTTTTATTGACGGGGACATGAATGACCTGATTGATTCGAATGCCAGGTTTGATACAGGACATCTAAAGATAACGACACGTGCTTACGATAATTTAGCAAGCCAGATGCCTAATGACCTTGCACTTACGGGTTTAGAAAAACTTATGCAGTCCTTGAATAATGAATATCCCGGATACGACTGGACGGCAAGGATAAAATTTGTAGGACTCCTGGATATGCCGGATGAAAATGGTGAAACAAAAGCCCAAAATCCGGTCTTCGGATTGGCGGTAGATCTTTTCAGCAAAAGAAGTAATGAAAAGGAGAGACTTAATCTAGGAAAATCAATTGTAAGAGGTAAGGTACCAGAAAAGCCAGGGGAGATTCTTATCAGCGATGAACTTGCAAAAAAAATGGATACGGATATCGGTCATTCTGTTACACTGCTTTCCACAAATTCAAGTGGCGCAATGGCGGTACAGAATTTTATTGTATGTGGTACAGTTAGATTTGGTATAACAGTCATGGACCGCGGAGCAATGATTACAGATCTTTCAGATATGCAATATGCTCTTGATATGCCAAATGGTGCAGGAGAGATTCTAGGGTTTAATAAAAGCAAGTTCTACCTTCCTGCTGATGCAGAAAAAATAAGAATTAATTTTAACAGTAAGTTTATCAATTCGGACGATCAGTTTTCACCTATAATGTTAACCCTTGGAGACCAGAACGGATTGAGCGAGTATCTGCAATATGCGTATTTAATTGGATTTCTCATTGTCGGAATTTTCCTGCTTGCGATGTCTATAGTGCTTTTGAATACAGGTCTTATGTCTGGTATACGGCGATATGGTGAAGTTGGAGTTCGTTTAGCGCTTGGAGAAGCAAAGGACCGGATTTATAAATCGATTTTGTATGAATCTATTTTTATTGGTATTACTGGTTCAGTGATCGGGACTGCCTTAGGTCTGGCGATAACTTGGTACCTTCAAGAATATGGGATTGATATAAGCGAAACCCTTAGAAATTCTTCTATAATGATGCCAAATTTGATAAGGGCAAAGATAAGTTTTACAAGTTTCTATATTGGTTTCATTCCCGGCTTATTAGCGACTACAATTGGTACGACTTTCTCCGGGATCCAGATTTTCAAAAGACAAACAGCGTCTCTTTTTAAAGAATTGGAGGTATAAAAGGATATTGGAATAAAAAATCCTTCAAGGTCTGAACCGGTGACCTTGAAGGATTATTTGGAATGTTATATAATAAGAGCAGTAATCTTTCTTTTATTTTGGTAAAAGTACAGAATAACCGAAACTCACAGCCAGATCATTAAATCCACTTCTTTTATCAGCGCCTTTTGGACTTAAATTGAATAACATATAAGAAAGTCCAGCGGTAATTACTCCGTTGCTGCCTACAAGCAATTTAACACCGCCTTTCCCGCCGAAGCTGATACCACTTGCATCTGTCAACCCATCCCCTGAAACTGCAGTATATCCGACCATTCCTTCTATGAATGGAAATAAACTGCCATGAGTTGTAAACGCATAACCTGGTACAAAAAATATTGCATAAAGTTTTTCTGAGTATGATTTACCTGAATATGTAAATTTCAACATATCAATTCCCGGGCTTAATCCTAAAGAAAAACCATCAGTAATATAATAATTTCCATACGGCATAAATTGAAAGAGTGTAGTTGACTGATCCGATGCGGTACCATTTGAAACAGCTGTTGTGCTAGAAAAGGAGACAGCACCGCCCAATTCAATTGTTCCCTTTGAAGCAAATTGAGCATGAACATTACATGATGCTAGAAATGAAAGCAAAAGAATGGATATAAGCAGAGCAAAGAAATTTTTCATAATTCCCTCGAATATTTAATTTATAAACTCGTACCTATATCTAAATTATTAAATAAAGAGACATTAGTCAATAGTTCAATGGAGATTTTTATTAACACGTTAATACCATTGAACATTAGTTTAATGGAGCGTTTTCCCTCGTTACCTGATGAACCCTTCCATAATTGCTTCTTTTTTTTACAGAATATTTTTGTTCGCACCCTGAATCGAGCGCATTTGATGCGCATATGGTGCGCGAATCCTTGCTTGAACGCCTATTATTTTCTATTCACTACCCGTACGAACTATGCATAACTTGAAATATAACTTTTATAGATAATTCAGAATTCCATAATCTTAAACGTTTATGGAAAGGATTTTCAGGTAGATTAAATTCTTATTTTATAAGGATCATTAGTTGAGAAATTTGGCGACCCTTTATGGCAAGATAGTCACCATTTAATTAGCAAGCCGTCAGAATTAACCGACGGCTTACTTAATTGTTTTTTTATAACACCAGTAATTTTATTTCAAGAGGATCATTTTCTTTGTATCAACAAAATTTCCTGCTTGTATTCTGGCGTTGTTTTAAACCGCCACTGTTTTAATTAAAAAAATGCCAACAGCGTAAGGAGGTCGGCGAGAAGAACGAGTAAGGAGCAACGTTTATTGGGCTGATAAAATCAAATTTATATATCTATATCTGTGGTATCGTATGTCGTTTTGAATCATTATTAAGGAATCCGATCGATTGATTTTATAAAACGCTCCTGAAAAAATTAGTGTCCAATCTCCAATAGCAACATGGTTGGCTAGGTCTGTTAGAATGATACTATCCGGTTTATTCTGAAATGTTCCACCCCCAGAGGGAAAATAATTTGAATATTTGTACCATCCAGAATCAGTAAACGTAAAATTGATTTGATATTTTGATGTGCTCGCCGAATCCGTCCCGACATATTGAGTTAGAAAAAGATTTCCGGTATAATTTCCATTTTTCAATTGTACAGATGTAGGAGATTCACATCCGAACAAAAAAAGCAGCAATATGCATATGATTGTATGTTTCATTTATACGCCTTTCTATAAAATTATCACAATTTATAAATACACTAAAGAGACAGACGCATAAGTCCATTGCCATTAGAACCGGCTATCAGATCTGATCCATCGGTTGCAAGCGAAATAACGGCTGATGAATCGAGACTTGTACCACTTGAAATGTCTACCCAACTTGTTCCTTGGTCGGTTGAACGAAATACCCCGCTATTTGTACCCACATAAAGATTCACTCCGTTGGCCAAAAGTACATCAATTCGATAATTTGTCAATCCGGTATTTATAGTATTCTTCCAAATTATTCCGTTGTTAGTGGAAAGGAAAATGCCACCAGTGGAATCCCCAGGGGATTGAAATGATCCGGCAAAAAGATTGGTCACTATTGAAACAAGACCATATATATTAGTGTTTGTCAATCCTGTGTTTACGGCTGTCCAGGAATTTCCATTATTAGTTGATAGGAAAACCCCTTCTCCTGTGGTTCCAGCAAATAGATTATTGCTACTTACGCACAGACTTGACACTGAATAATTATCCAATTTGTAGTTTCGAGTGGTAGGGCCATTACCCTCTACAGGGCCATTTATTTTATTGCAGCTATAGGCACATAAAATAAGGAGAATACAAATGGATTTTATAATTGAATATTTCATTTATATCTACATTTGTTCTACTATATAAACTTAAATTATTTTTAACCAATTAGCAATTTATTCGATGAAAGCTACAGATTACAGTAATGAAAATAAATAGTGTTGAAAATAAATAGTAATTATAAGCGAGAGTAAAATTATAGATATTACTCCCCTTTGTCTCTACGCCCCCAAAGTCTTAAAGTGTAAGAAAAATTGCTTGTTTTAGGTTTTGGGTTTATTTTGAGACATTTAGACAGGACTACTATCTGAGCCGTATCTGAGTCGCTCATCTCTCGCATCTGAGCCGTGTAGAATATAGGGGTGGATATTGGCTATTTGTCTCGTTTTGGGACTAATTTTGAGGGTCGACCAAGTGGTCGAAATGTCCTTTGCAGAACTCTATTCCTTACTTCTTCAGCGCTGCTTTTGTAAACTGCGATTCAGGAATATTAACATGTGTATTTATAGATTCAATTATATATTCTGTTCCGTCTCCGGTCTGAAGCAGATCGTGGTATAAAATCCTTTTAGGATACCACCTATTTTCAACGCGGAACACTTCAAGGATTTCTGTCAGCTTAAGAGGTTTCCCTCCTTTGGCATATCTTTCTTCTTTTAAAGGAAGCCAGCGTTCCTTATCCACCCATACTTTTCTGCTGTAATAATTTATATCATCAATCTTGGCTGTCAGGTCAAGAACATAACAATCTCTGCCATTAATTTTTTCTGAGCCGGTTACTTTTGCATTATACATATCAAGAAGTTTTTTGTTTTCTGTAATATCTTCATATGATAAATCTGAGCCCATAACAGATTGTCTTAACAGGTGACCGGAAATTGTTATAATCCTGTCGGTAGGTTCAGGTATATAATTCCATAACTGATCCCCAAGCTTCAGCATCTTTTTACCTTGTTCACGCGGCGGATCGGTATATTCAACAAATGCCTTATCCTTCCCTTCAATCCAGTTTTTTGATTTGATTGTGCGCGTGCCTGACCGCCCGTGGATTATCATGGTTGTTACCGTTTCTGCTTTATCAAACACAAGGTTCTTGTCTACCAGTTTAAGTATCTCTGCGCCCGACGGTATCTGCCCGTATATTGTAATTCCAAAGAATATATTCAGAACAAATAAAATTAAAGTCCTTTTCATGATTCCAGCTCCTTAAATAATGAGGCAGTCTGCCTCTTGAATATTTGAATTCCCGATAGGGAAGTGCCCGTTAGTGTTGCAATTAATCCCGGAATAAATCCTATATAATAACTTGTAAAACTGATCCTGGCTTTTATCATATTATTCACCATTAAGGTTGAATTTTTGAACTGCCCCGACATATCAAGTCCTTTATCCTGGAAATATAATGCAAGCGCTAATCCCAGCGCTGTTCCGATAATTGATCCTGCAAGACCGATTAGAATAGATTCGTTCAGCAGCGATTTATAAATCTTGTCTTTAGATTCACCAAGCGCCAGCCGGATTCCGACTTCACCGTATCGCCTAATACCCGACATTAATCCTGCATTTAATAATACCGCAGACATTGCGATCAGGAAAACACCAATTATAAAAAAGATAACTACATCTACGTAATGAAGATAATCGCGCAGACCGTTTTGATCTTCAAGTGAAAGCATTACCGGCGAATACTTGTCATTTGGTTTTGAATATTTTTTATTGAATTCAGCCGCCATTTTATCTGCAGTTTTGGAATTGTAGAACATGTCTTTGCTGTA
>PLLW01000039.1 GCA_003141435.1 Ignavibacteriales bacterium | reverse complement strand
ATTTATAGAAATATTATTCTTTAAATCACGCTGAAAATCAGCAGATATCTGAATTGTCATAACCGAACCTACAATCAAAAGCATGGCTATGACCATCGAAGTTAGCGAAAGGAAAAAAGAGGATTTTGCCCTCTTAATTGATCTCAATGTTTCTTTCAGATAATAACTAATCATATCAATCTAAAAATTGGATTCGTCAATCCATTTGGTTATCTGCCACTTAGAATCAACGGAAGTCCTGTTAAGTAAAAGATTAACCCTGCCGTCCAGCCTGATAACATCTGTAGGGTTAAATGTAATAGTCAGATTAAAACCTCTTACAATATTTGCACTTAAACTATCCTCCACAGACAATACTATATTGTTCCATATCAGATCTAACTGCTGTGCATTCTCGAAAAGGCCATAGGTCGTTTTCATATCCTCGTCCCTTCCCCAGGAAACATCAAAACCCTGATCATAGTCCCTGTAAATAAAAGTAAAATCCCCGGTCAATAAATTGCCATAGATTGATGTATCTTTTACTGCATATGCATATTGAAAATTCTGGAAAACACCATCAATTGTTTTCTGATCGGAAATAACAGAACTCGCACTGCCATCAGTTTGATCAAAAGAAGGAGCAAAAGGATTTTTGCATCCCACTAAAATAAGAGATATAATTAATACAAATAATATTTTAATACAACCTCCCTTTCAGTTCACTCCAGCTCGGAAATTGCGTACTTTTAATATCTTGCCATAAATATATGCTCCATACCAGCCTGGAATCCCTTACCATACTAAATTTCAAATCTCCTGCGTACAACGATGGAATACTTGAATCAGTAAATGGTACATTCAATGTATAAGAGGCTGAATAAATAATGCTGTCCCCTTGTTGACTCGAATTGGAATTTGATATCACAAGAGTAACCTGCAAACCTGAAGGAATTCGGGAAATAAGATTTGTAAAATATGCTGATTCGTTCTTTTTATCCCATGGAGATGAAAATGATGGGTATAATGAGGCTGCTCCGCTTGAAGGATAAAATAAATATGACTTGCCTGAAAAAGATGTATCGGAAAAGCATGCTAAATAATCCTGCAGATTTACATCCTTCAAAGAATTGATTAAATTCTGTATCAATAAATCAGGTGTAACGGCTATCTGGTTATTTGACCTTGGCTGGTCAGGCGCCTGGGCATCCCTTGTCTGAAAAAGATCACATCCTCCCATAAATAATAAAAAAAATATTATGGCAAAACATCTCATTTCTGTGCTATAATAATCATTCGCGGTGAAGTTGCTTCCTTAAAATCACTACCTGTAAAATCTCCAAAAGTTTTCTTAATGGCAAGACCATTTTCATTGATCGCTTTATGTAACTCCCCCCACCGATATAACTTAACAGATTCGTAAAAGGTTTTAGCTATACCATTATTTTGAATAATAATATCCTTTATCACTCTATCCCCTTCTATCCTTCGCCTCTGTATTATTTTCTCATGTGACTTATCTTCTCTCGATTCTTTCACAAGATTATTTTCGATAAAAGTACTGTTCAAAAAATCAAATACAAAATATCCACCGGGTTTAAGCAAGTAAGATGCTGTCCTGAAAATAGAAAAATTATCCTCATCCGTTTCAAAATATCCAAAACTGGTAAACAAGTTTACTATAAGATCAAATTTCTCGCTTAACTCCACCTTTCTTATATCAGATTTAATAAATCGTACATCTAATTTCTCTTTTCGCGCTGATGATTCCGCAACTCTTAACAAGTTATCACTCAAATCTATTCCGGTAACATCAAAACCTCTGCGCGCAAATAGTATCGAATGTCTCCCCGGTCCGCATGCAAGGTCTAATACCTTCCCTTTTATTGGAATCTCAATATTCTTTATTATTAGTTCAAATAACAATTTTGCATCAGATTCGTTTCTATGCTGGTAAACATCAAGATATTCTTTTGAATTAAACCAATCCTCAAACCATTCAGTCATTACAATAAATTCCTGCTTAACATAGCCCTTCCTATAGTTGCCTCATCAGCAAATTCAAGATCGCCCCCGATAGGCAGCCCCCTTGCAATCCTGGTTACCTTTGTAACCATCGGTTTGATCAATCTCGCAAGATATAAGGCAGTCGTTTCCCCTTCTGTATCAGCATTTAATGCTAAAATAACTTCACTTATCCTCTCATCTTCAAATCTTTTAATTAGCTCCTTTATCTTCAGGTCTTCCGGTCCAATTCCTGATAATGGCGATAAAGTACCCCCGATAACATGATAAATACCATTAAATTCGTTGGTTTTCTCAATTGCTATAACATCGCTGGCTTCCTCAACCACACATAGAATTGTCTGGTCTCTCTTAGAGCTTTGACATATATCACACAAGTCGTCTACTGCCAGATTATAACATTTTGAACAGTAGCGGAGCTTGGTTTTAAGTTCTAATAAAGAATTGACCAACTTGTTTACATCCTCTTCGCTGCTCTTCAGAATAAACAATGCTAATCTCTGGGCTGTCTTTCTCCCTATCCCCGGAAGTTTACTTAACTCCTCAATTGCCCTTAATAATGGTTCTGCTATCTGCAATTTAAAATCCCGGAATATTTAATCCTGGAGGTATCATTCCTTTAGTTACTTTCCCCAGCTCTTCCTCTGCCACCTTGTTCGCAGATCGTAATGCCTTATTCACTGCCGCCACCACTAAGTCCTCAAGAATATCTTTTTCCTCAGCTTTTATCACCTGGGGGTCAATTTCCACAGATACCAGCTCTTTATTCCCGTTTGCCGTTGCTTTTATCATTCCACCCCCGGCTTCCTCCGTAACTGTAATGTTTACAAGCTCTTCCTGCACTTTCTGCATNNTTTTTTATAAATTCATTATTTTAATTTTGATGCAAATATAATATATTGATAAGACTTTATACATTTAATTTTTAAATTTAACATTTTAAGAAGGATATTTTGGGGTCAAAATTTAACAACAATAAAACAATTTCTGAGGATTTGCCTAAAAGACATAGTCCTGATGAGGATCTTATCTACCAAACGGTAGAATATCCGGATTATTTTCTTGATTTCAATGACAATAAAATCAAAAGCAAAAACCTTGGCGAAAAGTTTGCTGCTATCAATTCCTTTTTCCTCGATTATTTGAAGGAATACCATATACCNNTCGATAAAAGAACATCCCGGATTTTCCATAAAAAGGAATTCGATAACCTCCCCCTCCCGGTCTTTGAGCTTCACTATGGTAATGGAAAAGATACTCTGATTTCCGAAAGCCATTTAATCTCATTCGATCTTTGCAATATTGAGGATTATAAAATAATTAACAGAATTTGCTCTAAAATCAATGCTGTTATGAAGTCATTCTTTGAAAGAAGAAATTCTATCCTCGCCGAGGTTACGTGTCATTTCGGTAAACTGGATGATAAAATATACCTGGTAGATGATTTTACTCCTGCAAGCCTCAAGGTCATCCCCCTCAACAAGGATGATCACTATGTAGATCCCTACAAATTCGGAACATCTGCAGAAGTCAAGCATTATACCGACCACCTGTTTAATTTGATGAGCACTTAGATGTTTACAAAATACGGGTACTCAACTATCGGAATAGTTACCGCTGTTTCCATCATTATCTTTTTACTTGGTCTCTACCTGGATAATGGCGTTATTAAAATATCCCTTGTCTTGATTTCCCTCATTCTCCTTATATTTACTCTTACTTTCTTTCGTGACCCTGAAAGAAAATCCCCCGGTAAAGATAATGTTGTTGTCTCTCCGGCTGATGGCAGGGTCCTGTTTGTTAAGGAAGTTGACGATAATAAATATATTAAACAAAAAGCTAAGCAGATTTCAATTTTTATGTCCCCTCTTAATGTGCATGTTAACAGAATCCCTATCAACGGCAAAGTGGAATATCTTAAATACTACAAAGGAAAGCATTTTGCCGCTTTCGAAGATAAAGCCTCAGATGTAAATGAGAGATCCGAATTCGGTATAAATAGCAAATATGGCAGAGTGTTCTTTACTCAGGTAGCTGGATTTATCGCAAGAAGAATTGTCTATGATATTAAAGAGGGAGATTCCGTCCATCAGGGCAATCGTTTTGGCATGATTAAATTCGGCAGCCGCGTCGATGTAATTGTTCCCTTTAATTGGCAGGAGAAAGTTAAAAAAGACGATAAGGTCACTGCCGGTGAAACTATACTTTTCGAAATCAATAAATGAACCGGTTAAGAATTACTCCTTCCATTGTACCCAACATGTTTACTGCAATGAACATGTTCTGCGGCTTCTTCTCAATTATTAACGCTGCCTCCGGGAAATACACCTATGCCGCCTGGCTTATAATTATTGCCGCAGTCTTTGATGTACTCGACGGAGTTATGGCCCGGCTCACCAAATCAAGCAGTGCCCTTGGCGTTCAGCTCGATTCCCTGGCTGATTTGGTCAGCTTCGGTGTTGCGCCCGCCTTTTTAATATATAAAACTTACCTTGTCAATTATGATGCTCTGGGAATCATTATCAGCTCACTGCTTATGATAGCAGGAGGTCTCCGCCTCGCAAGGTTTAACGTACAGCTTGTTGGGTTTAATAAAACATTCTTCACGGGCCTTCCAATCCCCTCGGCGGCCATTACAATCGCTTCTTTTATAATCGCTTTTTACACTAAAGAAACCGGATTTAACCCCTATATAATTATTAATATTATTCCCCTGGTGCTTATTCTCTCCTTTCTGATGGTCAGCAATATTAAATATGACACTTTACCCAAACTCACTAAACAGGAATTAAAAGATAAACCCTATCTGTACTTTGCCCCGCTTGTACTCATTTTAATTATCATCTTTGTTCCTCGTGAAAGGATACTCTTTCTTATCTTTGTTTTGAATATTCTATTTGGTATTTTTCGCCATATGTACTATTTACTTTCAAAGGATTATCATGTTTGAAGATTTAGGCATTGGTAAATTGCTCATCATTTTTCTGGTTATTATTATTCTCTTCGGAGCAAAAAAAATACCGGACCTTGCTCAGGGAATAGGTAAAGGGATAAGAGAATTTAAAAAAGCTTTGAAAGGTGAGGATGAGGATAAACCCTCCGATAAAGATAAGAAAACGGATAAATAATAAGGAGCAGTTATTATGTTTGAAAATGTTGGAATGGGTGAACTAATAGTAATCCTAATCGTCGTTCTTCTACTCTTCGGCTCTAAGAAGATTCCCGATATCGCCCAGAGCCTCGGTAAAGGTATCCGTGAATTCAAAAAATCTATTAAAGAAGTTGAGGATCAAATTACTATCCCTGATAAAGATAAAACCGATACAAATCCTAAAACCTGATATTCTATAACACTCTAAGGATCAGCGTGCTTCCATATAAATGCATCTCTGAAAAGATACAAAAAATCAAATCAGGTGAAATAAGCTTAAATGAAAATGTTATTTCCTTCTTTAATAAAATCGATGAGCATAAGGATCTTAACGCCTATAATTTCTTGTTTAAAGAAGATGCCCTAAAACAAGCCGTTCTCGTCCAGAATAAAATAAAGCAAGGGACTGCCGGCAAACTTGCAGGAATGGTAATCGCCGTTAAAGATGTCCTGTCTATGAAGGATAAACCCCTAACGTGCTCCTCAAATATATTAAGGGATTTCACCTCTGTCTATACTGCCACCACAGTCCAAAAATTGATCGATGAAGATGCAGTAATTATTGGTAAGACTAACTGCGATGAATTTGCTATGGGCTCTTCCAATGAAAACTCCGCTTTCGGCAATGTCCTTAACCCGTATGATAAAACAAGAGTGCCCGGTGGTTCCAGCGGCGGCTCGGCTGCTGCCGTTTCAGCCCGCCTGTGCGATGTTGCACTGGGGACCGATACCGGTGGCTCAATACGCCAGCCGGCTTCATTCTGCGGCATATATGGAGTAAAACCAACCTACGGCAGGGTATCGCGATATGGTCTCACTGCTTTTGCCTCTTCTTTTGATTCTATAGGCTGCTTCGCTAATTCTGTTGAGGATATGGCTGCCGTTATGGAGGTTATGTCGGGCAGGGATGAATTGGATACTACTTCCTCCCCAAACGATGTTCCCCCCTATACCGCAGAGTTAAATAATGCTGATAAAAAGTTCACAATAGGAATTGCGGAAGATTATTTCGGAGATGGTCTCTCTCCTGAAATTAAAAAAGCAATCGATAAATTGCTTAAACACCTCAAGGTAAATGGGTATGAAACTGCTGCCGTAACTCTCCCCTATTCAAAATATACTATTGCAGCCTATTATATCTTAACTACCGCCGAGGCTTCCTCAAACCTTGCGCGCTACGACGGCGCACATTACGGCTTCCGTTCAAATGAATCTTCCGCCCTTATCGATATGTACAGAAATTCACGCACTGAAGGTTTCGGTACGGAAGTTAAAAGAAGAATTATGCTCGGCACTTATGTCCTCTCCGCCGGATACTACGATGCTTACTACCGCAAAGCTCAGAAAGTCCGCCGACTTATAAAAACCGACTTTGATAACGCATTCCAAAAAGTGGATATGATCCTTACTCCTACTACGCCTACCACTGCTTTCAAAATAGGTGAAAATATAAGCGACCCGCTCCAGATGTATCTCAATGATATCTATACAACCTCCGCTAATCTTGCAGGCATCCCAGGCATAAATGTTCCTGTCGGAAAAGATAGCAAAGGTCTCCCAATCGGGGCACAGCTTTTAGCGGGTCAGTTCAATGAATCAAAGCTGTTCCAGATCGCCAAATTCATAGAAAGTACCTTTTAATTATTCTTTCCATTCCTTCTTTCCTCTAAAAGTTATATTTTTAGATATAAATTTTCATAAGTATTATAGGTAACCCGATGAGCATATTAGTTGATAAAAAAACAAGATTGGTTGTCCAGGGAATTACAGGCGGCGAAGGTTCTTTTCATACTCAGCAGATGATTGAGTATGGCACTAATGTAGTTGCAGGCGTCACTCCCGGAAAAGGTGGAACATATGTCGAAGGCATCCTTGTATATAATACTGTTGAGGAAGCCGTAAAGAAACAAAATGCAAATACTTCCATCATTTTTGTGCCCCCGTCTTTTGCTGCCGATGCTATTCTCGAAGCTGCCAATGCGGGAATAAAAGTTATCATCTGTATCACCGAAGGCATCCCCATTAATGATATGATAAAAGTCTATAATGCTCTGAAAGGAAAAGATGCAGTCCTGGTCGGTCCAAACTGCCCCGGCGTTATATCCCCCGGCAAGGCAAAGGTTGGCATCATGCCTGGTTTCATCCATAAAAAAGGAACCATCGGCATTGTCTCCCGCAGCGGTACATTAACCTATGAAGCGGTAAAACAACTAACCGACGTCAACTTGGGTCAATCAACAGGAGTTGGTATCGGCGGAGATCCTATTATCGGATCCCGGTTCGTCGATATAATTAAATTATTTAATGAAGATCCCGAAACTAAAGGAATTGTAATGATCGGCGAAATCGGTGGCTCCGCTGAAGAGGAGGCCGCAGAGTATATTAAAAAATATGTTAAAAAACCCGTGATTGGATTTATTGCCGGAAAAACTGCCCCCCCGGGGAGAAGAATGGGACACGCAGGTGCCATCATTTCCGGCGGTAAAGGCACCGCTGATGAAAAAATTAAGGCTTTGCTTAAAGCAGGTATTAAAGTTGTCAAAAGCCCTGCTATGATAGGCACAGCTATGCTTAAAGCTATTAAAGACCTCAAACCAAAACCCTCCCCCCGCGTTTCAAAGGCAAAGAAAAAAACTAAGAAATAAATATATTATAATCCTGGAGTCAAATTGGGTAACAGAACTTTAGCAATCATTAAACCTGATGCAGTTAAAAGAAATTTAATAGGTCAGATTATTAAAGAAATAACCGCTGCCGGTTTTAAAATAAAAGCTATGAAAATGGTCCGCTTAAATAAAGATTCCGCAGGCGGTTTTTATGAAGTTCATAAGGGACGACCGTTCTACAATAATCTTGTTGAATTTATGACCTCTGGTCCCTGCGTCCCTATTGTCCTCGAAAAAGATAATGCCGTCCTTGATTTCAGAAAACTTATCGGCGCTACCGACCCCGCCGATGCCGACGAAGGAACTATCCGGAAATTATTCGCCCTTAGCAAATCCGAAAATGTTATCCATGGTTCCGATAGTGATGATAATGCAGCCCTCGAAATTGCTCACTTCTTCTCCCGTAAGGAATTGCTCGAAAATTATCAATAAGAGACACTAAATCTCTACATCCTGAAATAATATTTTAAATCCCATATAGTATGTAGGCACAAAATCCGGAAAAGGGCGAAAAATAAATAAAATATATTTTTCGCCCTTTTTGATAGGGCTATTCCTTTATATTCACTCCCCCATTGGCAACAAGATATCTTTTTATCTTTTGAGTAGTTGTCTTCTCAAATTCCCTCTCCCTTATGTAGTACTTCTTAATCTGTTTGTAGCTTGCCAGCTGTTTATTTACATCCTTAACTACTTGTGAGATTACTTCCTTTATCAGCTCATCTGTTATGAATACATTCCCCTTTGTCGAGTATTCTATAAACGCCTCCGCGTCAATTACTATTTGCACTGCTATTATCTCATCGTGCTTTTCATCCTTCTCGCCATATACAAAACATTCATTTACAAAAGGACTCCTGTTAACAACATCCTCAATCTCTTCCGGAAATACATTCTTTCCGTTATTGGCAATTATTACGTTCTTCTTTCTTCCGCAAATATGTAAAAACCCTTCTTCATCAAATCGTCCTATGTCTCCTGTCTTGAACCACCCGTCAGTAAATGATTCCTCCGTAAGCTTCTGATTTTTATAATAGCCGACCATTACGCTCTCCCCCTTCGCATATATCTCTCCTATCCCTTCTGAATCGGGATTTGCTATTTTAATCTCAGCGCTGTCCAAAGGAATGCCCGCCGCATCATCCTTGTAATTCTCTCTCTGGTTCAGTGCAAGTATTGGGGATGTCTCCGTAAGTCCATACCCCTGCAGAAATGCAAAACCGAACTCTCTTAATCCCTTTGCCACCTGCGGATCGGGAGCAGCTCCCCCTGCAATAAATAACTTGATCGAACCGCCGAATTTTTCATGAAGCTCATGAAATACTTTACGCCTGAAGCTCTTCCATCCCACCATTTCAAATAACTTGCTTATATTAATCAGCGGTCTTATGATCTTTGATTTTATCTTATCTTCATTGATTGTCTTGTATATCCTCCTGAACATTTTGTCAAATAACAGCGGAACCCCTAAAAGTATTGTGGCGCGCACCTTCTGAAGATCATCCGCTACTGTCTTTAATGACCGGGCATAATAAACCGACGATCCGCTGTATAATGGACAAAGCAGTCCGCATGTGCATTCATATTTATGATGTATAGGAAGAACTGATAAGAAAATATCATCGTTATCAATCAATACCAATTTTCTCATTGCCATCAGGTTTGATGCAAGGTTTCTCTGTGAAAGCATTACCCCCTTTGCTCTCCCCACTGATCCCGATGTATAAATTATTTCAGCCATTGCGTCAGGATTTACTATGAGTAACTGCCTTACAGGTAAAGGCGTTGCATTGTCTATCAGTTCCTTCATGGAAAAATATCCTCCTTTCTTCGAAAGCAAATCCATGCTGATATAATACTTTATCTTCTTTAATACATTTGTTTCCCGGAGCATGTTTTCGATGCCTTCTGAAAATACTATCCCCTCGGATTCCGATTCATAAAGAATGTTAATGATTTCATTCGAAGTCAGGTTTTTATCTATAGGAACTACCGTCATCCTAAAACACATCGCCGTCAGGTAAGCTATCCCCCACTGTACCCTGTTATCCCCAACTACGGCTATGTGGCTCCCCTCTTTAAGCCCAAGTCTGTTTAACGCATTGCCGAACCTTAGAACCTTATCCAGGAGTTCCGTATATGTCACCCTCCCGATCGGTGTTTCCACTAAATCAGCTAATGCCAGACTGCTCCCGAATACTGAAGCGCTTTTAAGAAGCATTTCCTGGATTGACGTTATTTCCGTTACGGGGTAATGTTTTACTTTCATATTATTTATCCTCCTATTCCTATCTTCTATTATCCTTAAAATTTATCCCAAAATCAAATAATATCCCAGCAATATTATACATGAGTCTGGTCTAAAAAGGTGAGAATGTCATTCTGAAGGAGCGAAGCGACTGAAGAATCTCTTCGACAAGAAGGAGATTCTTCACTTCGTTCAGAATGACAAATAAGAGCTTATGAGACCAGACTCATAGATAATAAAAAAGCCGGATGAGCTTTACTCGTCCGGCTTGTAAAAGGAGATATTTTGAAATATTACTTTAGAAGCATCATCTTCTTTATTGAGGAGAAATTATTTCCTGTTGCTTTATCACTTGCAGCTATGCGGTAAATATAAACTCCGGAGGATAGCTTAGATGATCCGAAATTCACACTGTAATATCCTGCTTGTTGTTCCTGGTTTACCAGTTCAGCTACTTTCTGACCTGTTATATTATATACTTCAAGTATAATTTTTGCATCAACCGGTACCTGATAATCTATTTTAGTAGTTGGATTAAAAGGATTAGGATAATTCTGGCTTAAAGCGAAATCCTTTGGTAATGCAATTGCAGTTTCAACTACATCACTAAGTTTATAAGAACCGTCATTATCAATCATCTTTAATCTGTACTGATATTTCCCTGCCTGTAAATTCTTATCTGTATAAGAATACTTTGTTGGAGAAACACTTGTTCCCGCTGCTGTTACTGAACCTACAGCACTCCATGTTGTTGATGAACCAGTAGTGCTTACTAATGCACGATCAATTTCAAATTGGCGTGTATTTACTTCCGTCTTGGTTTCCCAGTTTAAGTTAACCTGCCTTCCGCTAACATTAGAAACAAACGACGTTAGTTCAACCGGAAGAACAGGATTTACCAATCCGGATATAAGATATGTTCCATTTGCTGTAATGTCTGTGGTTGAGTTAACCCCTGATCCTCCGAGGAAAGCAAGAAGAATTGTACCATAACCTGTAAATTTAAAAGCCAAATTTGCTTGTTGAACTGCAAAACCCACACTATTGGTTAACCGTACTCTTCCCAGGCAGACCCCGGGAGCAACTGGTATTACACCGGCAGCATTTCTTGTGGCACAAGCTGCGGTTATAATTTGTAATTCTCCAGGTGCGACAGTGAAATGCATTGGCTCATACTGATCCATAAGAGGGCTGGTCCAGGACTGGGACCCATCAACAACGTTACCATCCGAGTCAAGGGTCTGAAGCAGCTCTGCTGTTAATGTGCCTCCATTTATCATTGCGGGATTATAAGTAATGTCAAATTGAGTTC
>PLLW01000045.1:19926-54703 GCA_003141435.1 Ignavibacteriales bacterium | reverse complement strand
GAAACTCCAGCAAAGCTGTTGAATAAAGACGGTTCAATTCAGAATATCAGCTCGGCAATTTTGAAAAGGGGAGATATTTTTATTGCAGAAGCCGGCGACATAATTCCTGCCGATGGAGAAATTATAGAAGGTCTCGCCTCGATAGATGAGTCTGCAATTACCGGGGAGTCTGCGCCTGTTATCAGAGAAGCCGAAACTGATAAGTCCGGAGTCATCGGTGGAACAAAAGTATTATCCGATTCAATTAAGGTTGAAGTATCGGCTAACCCCGGAGAAACATTTCTTGATAAAATGATTGCTCTTGTTGAAGGTGCATCCCGTCAAAAAACTCCGAATGAAATAGCGTTAATAATTCTTCTTGCAGGATTCACAATTGTTTTTCTTCTTGTAACAGTTACATTGCAGCCCTTCAGTTTTTATTCAAATACTGCAGTAACAATCACGGCATTAATCTCATTATTTGTATGCTTAATCCCTACAACAATTGGGGGGTTGTTATCCGCTATCGGGATTGCGGGTATGGACAGAGCACTTAGAGCTAATGTAATTTCGAAATCGGGTAAAGCAGTGGAAACTGCAGGCGATATTGATGTCGTTCTTTTAGACAAAACCGGTACAATTACAATTGGTAATCGGAAAGCCACAAACTTCTTTCCGGTTAAAGGGTGCAGTATGGATGAATTTATTAAAAATTCTGCTCTAAGTTCTCTCGCAGATCATACGCCCGAAGGTAAGTCCATAATAGAGCTTGCCGAAAAGAACAGTCCAGGGCTTTTCCCGCTTAGGCTTGATAATGCAAAATTTATAAATTTTTCTGCTGAAACGAGAATGAGCGGAGTTAATCTTCCTGATGGAACCGAAATAAGAAAAGGAGCCTGGGACGCAATTAAAAAGTGGAGCGGCAAAAGCGATCATGTTCTTGAAGAAATAGATAATAAAGTTAAATCGGTTGCACAGGATGGTGGGACACCTCTGGTAGTTGCAGTAAACAAAAATGCAATTGGAGTAGTTCAGCTTGAAGATATAATTAAATCAGGAATACAGGAAAGGTTTCAAAGACTTCGCAAAATGGGTGTAAGAACAGTAATGGTTACAGGAGATAATCCACTTACAGCTAAATATATTGCAAACAAGGCAGGTGTTGATGATTTTATTGCTGAAGCAAGGCCAGAGGATAAAATGAATTACATCCTTCATGCACAGCAAGAAGGCAGGCTTGTTGCAATGATGGGTGATGGAACTAACGATGCACCTGCTTTGGCGCAGGCTGATGTGGCTGTTGCTATGAATACAGGAACCCAAGCAGCTAAGGAAGCTGCAAATATGGTTGATCTTGATAGCGATCCTACAAAACTTCTTGAAATAATCGAGATAGGCAAGCAAATGCTTATAACCCGTGGTAACGTTACAACTTTTTCAATTATAAATGATGTAGCTAAATACTTCGCAATTGTCCCTGCAATCTTTGCCGCAACTATCCCGGGACTAAGTGCGCTTAATATTATGAAGCTTGCAACTCCGGAATCTGCAATTCTATCTGCAGTAATTTTCAATGCATTCATTATCCTGGCATTAATTCCACTTGCGTTGAAAGGAACTAGATATAAACCCATCGGAGCTTCGGCATTGTTGACCAAGAATTTGTTGGTTTACGGGTTAGGGGGATTGATAATTCCATTTATCGGAATTAAACTGATTGATCTGTTTGTGTCCTTATTCATTTAATGGAGATAATAATGAAAAAAATATGGAAAGATATTAAGCTGAATTTTCTAACATTGATTTTACTTGGATTGATGTTTCCTTTACTGATTTGGGTTATCGGATTGATTTTCCCGTCCCAGTCTAACGGTCTACCAATATATAAAGATGGTAAGCTCATTGGCTTTGAAAACATCGGACAGAAGTTTACGTCCGATAAATATTTCAGTGGCAGACCCTCTGCTGTAGATTATAATGCCGCTGCAACAGGCGGTTCAAACATGGGACCGACAAACCCGCAATTTTTATCTGATGTTGAAAAGAGAATTGGGGAATTTATGAAAAGAAATCCCGATATTAAGAAAGAACAAATTCCTTCAGATCTTGTAACTGCATCGGGAAGTGGAATAGATCCGGATATTTCGGTGCAGGGTGCTTTTGTTCAAATTCCGAGAGTGGCTAAAGCAAGAAAAATAAATCAGGAAGAACTAAAGAAATTAGTGAATGAAAATATTGGCAGGCCTTTGCTCGGCTTATTCGGTCCTGAGCATGTGAACGTTTTGAAATTAAATTTAGCATTGGATAATTTTAGAGGTAATTTATGAATAAGAAAATAATTTCTATATCACAAAAAATATTAAAAACAGGACTATTTTTAATAATAAGTTCCGTTGTTTGTGCCCAATCAAAAGATTCGACTATAACAAATAATCCTCTTTCCATCACTGGTATGGTAGATGTTTATTTTAGTAAGAACTTTAATAATCCTGCAACTCATACAAATGGCTATAGGAATTTCGATGTCACCGAAAATCAATTCGATATAAATTTGGTAAAGGTAACATTTCAAAAAATAGCAAGCCCGGTGGGATTTAGAATTGATCTTGCCGGAGGACACGCAATTGACCTGGTTAACAGTGACGTAAGCCTGGGAAGTGAAAAATCTTTGCGAAACATTGAACAAGCTTATTTAACGGGAGTAATTCCGGTAGGGAATGGTCTGACTATCAACGCAGGCAAAATGTCAACACATATGGGCGCTGAAGTAATTGAGAGTGCCGGAAATGTTAATTACAGCAGGTCACTTCTTTTTACTTATGCAGTTCCATATTTTCATTTGGGAGCTATGGCTAGCTATCCTTTCAACAGTCAACTTAGCGCAACCATTTATGTTTATAACGGGTGGAATAATATTATAGATAATAACAACGATAAAACATTAGGTGCAGAATTTACATGGGCTCCTTCTCCGATTTTTACTTTCATTCAAAATTGGATTGGTGGACCTGAAGAACCAAACAGTACGAAGAAAAGGCATGTGTTTGATTCGATTATAAATTTCCAGCCTACGGATGAATTATATTTCAACTTCAATTTCGATTATGGACAAGAGGCTATGACTCCTTCAGGTTACTCAATCTGGAAAGGTGCGGCTGTAATTGGAAAATATTCTATAGGACAAAATTCGTCAATAGCTGTTAGAGGGGAAGTTTATGATGATGCCAACGGGTTTACTACCGGAATAATTCAAACATTAAAAGAAATTACATTTACTTATGAATACAAATTTGCAAACAGTTTAATCACCAGGCTCGAATTCAGAAGAGACTGGTCTAATTCCGCATATTCATTTGAAGATAGTAATGGTAATTTAATGAAGGATAATCAAAATACGATTTTGATTGGTTCTATTTATACGTTTTGAAGAAATGGACATCGATGAAATTTGAATGAGCAATCATTAAGAAACTTAATAGCAGCGAATACTGAAAAACCGTTGTTCGGTATATTTGGCACGGAAAGAGTTAATATTCTGAAAATAAATATTGCCCTGGACAAACCAAAATAAAGAGTATTGTTATGAAAGAATTTATAGAAAAATACTTCACAAAATGTGGAGATGCTGAACAAATACGATATCTTCTTGCTTCAAAGGATAGAGATGAAAACAATATTGTTTTGGGGCTGATTCTTTTTAATATTCTTGATGCCTATCCTGCTATAAACTACGAGTTAATAAACAATAAACTCAGTATTTCCCTTGTTACAGAATCTCACCTTACAAAATTAGATTTTAGTTTCAAAAATGATAGATTATATTTATACTTAATATTCAATTCTTTATCTCTTTTTAATAAGAGTAAAGAATATGATCCGGTAATAGTTGAAAATATCAGAAAGATATTATCCACGCTTGGATTCATATCTGAGGAGGAAAAATATTATTCAGATACTGTAAAAAACTATATCTATACTTGGCAATAATATAAGATATCATGGAACAAGAGTCTTCTGTAAATGTTGAGCATTTCCTTGATTTGGTACGTGCCTCCAAACGTGGAAAACTTAAAATCTATATCGGTATGGCTGCCGGTGTGGGTAAGACATACCGAATGCTCGAGGAAGCTCACGAGTTACAGAAGAATGGTATTAATGTAATGATCGGATTTATTGAGACTCACAACCGTTCGGGTACCCAAAGAGTCTCAGAAGACCTACCTGCAATTCCCCGTAAAAAAGTATTTTACAAAGGGAAACTGCTTGATGAAATGGATGTTGAAGCTATAATCAGGATTAAACCGGAAGTTGTACTAGCAGACGAACTTGCCCATACAAATATTCCCGGTTCAAAGAATGAGAAGAGATGGCAGGATGTAAAGGAAATTCTTGAGGATGGGATTTCAGTAATTACGACTGTTAATATTCAGCATATTGAAAGTATAAATGAAAGGGTGGAGAAAATAACCGGNNGCATTAAATAATTTTTTCCAGAAAGATAAGCTGTTGCAATTAAGGGATCTTGCATTAAAGGAAGTATCACGACAGGTTGAAAGAAAAATTATTAAGGACATTCCTCTTCAGCAAAGGGAGAAGATAAATGCAATAGTTACATGCATTAGCACTAATTCAAAATCTGCTGCAAATATAATAAGAAAGTCATCAAGAATTGTTGCTGCCAATAATTCTAAATGGTATGTGCTTTATGTGCAGACACCAAAGGAATCTATAGATAATATTGATTCCAAAGAGCAAAGGCTTCTTATCAATAATTTTAAGATGGCTACTGAGCTTGGTGCAAATGTAATTAAAAAGTCAAATAAAGATATAGCTAAAGCAATTGCGGAGATAACTGAGGAAAATGAAGTGGAATTGATAGTTATGGGAATGCCTTCATTTTCTTTATATCAAAGACTGCACGGAAATTTATTTACGGAACTCCTTGATTATACATCAAAAAACAATGTTGATATACTAATAATTTCCAACGATGAAAAAAATAAAAAATAAGATATTTGCCGGACTGGCATTCCTTTTTGTGGTAATAATATTATTGAGTGTTATAGGAATAGTATTTATAAACCAGCTTGCGAATGCATCAAAGGGAACATTAGCCGACAACAACAGATCTGTTGAGTATACAATGAAAATGCTTAAGTCGCTTGATAGAATTTATGATTACAAAAACCATCATATGTCAACAGGTCAGGAAAATGTTTTCGATGAAATGACCGAAGATAATTATGTAAGTGAAAAGAATAATTTCCTGAATAGTTTTGTTGCCGAAAAAAACAATGTGACAGAACCCGGCGAAAAGGAAATGGTTGATGAACTGAATAATAATTATTCTAATTTCATATATACTATTGAACAGAAAGAAAATAATAATTCATTAATTAATGTGAGGAATTCCTATTTCATTACAAGACAGTCGATTGTTGATATTTATAATATAAATATGAGCGCAATTCAGAAAATAAACTTAAGGATAGGAGACACTGCCCGCCGTGTATCATTATGGATGATCATTATCGGTATTTTAAGTATTCTAATAACACTCTTTTTTACAATCAAATATCCAGGCTCAATTGTAAACCCGATACTTGAATTAACCGACAAAATTAAGGCAATATCAAAAGGAAATTATGATCAGCAGTTAAATTTTACATCCCGCGATGAACTTGGGGATCTTGCTTCTGCGTTTAACGTTATGGCGGGAAGGCTAAAGGAATATGATGAAAGTAACCTGGACAAGTTATTAATCGAGAAGAAAAGATTGGATGCAATTATCGAAAATCTAGAGGATGCGATCTTCATTCTTGATGAAAATAAAAATTTCCTTTTGGCTAACAGGGGAGCATTGAACATAACAGGATTAAAGAGCAAGGATATTTCGGGTAAATATGCTCCCGATGTTGCAATGAATAACGATCTTTTGAGGGAATTGATTAAAGGTTTGGTTAAGAATGGTGAAGAGAATAAGGCAGATGATGAAAAACCGATAAAAATAATCCAGAATAAGAAGGAATATTATTATTCAAGGGAAATTATTGAAATAAAGTCCAAACCTACTGGTAGTGATATCGACAGAACTATAGGATATATATTACTCCTTAAAAACATTACACTTTTTGAGGAAAGAGATGTAGCCAAGACCAATTTGATTGCTACTGTTTCACATGAATTAAAGACTCCTATTTCGTCCATAAATTTAAGTCTTAAGCTCTTGGAAGATAATAGGATAGGGGCATTAAATGAGGAACAGAATAATTTAATTATTTCGATGAGACAACAGTCAGTACGACTTTCCAAAATGATTAATGAGCTATTGGATTTTTCACAGACGGAAACAGGAAATATAAAGTTAAAGATATCAAAAGTTCGTCCGGAAGATATTATCGACTTGTCAGTAACCGCAATTATGATGCTACTTTCGGAAAAGAAAATACAGCTAAATCTTAATATTTCTGACAACCTCCCTGATGTGAAAGCTGATCTTGAGAAAACAGTATGGGTGCTTGTTAATCTTATTACAAATGCCATGCGGTTTACTCCGGAGAATGGATTTATCAATTTGGGTGCTGAGACTGATAAGGAATTTATAAAATTTTCTGTTAAAGACGAGGGACCCGGTATTAGCAAGGAGGATCAGGATAAAATATTTAAGCGGTTTGTACAAGTTGGGAATAAAAATAAAGGAACTGGGCTTGGACTGGCAATTTCCAAAGAATTTGTTCAGGCACAGGGAGGTAAAATAGCTGTTGAAAGTGAACTCGAAAAAGGGAGCACATTTTCTTTCTATTTACCAGTAAGCCAGAACTAAACAAAATCAAATATAGCAATACTCCTCTTCCCAACAAATCCGAATAATTTAATTATCTCTTTCTTTATATTTACTTATCTAATATTTCAGGAAAAATTATGTATCCCGCTAAACTTATCGCAGTACTAATATTTATCTTCTCTTGCTTCCTGCTTGCTCAGGACTCTGCACAAACATTCCTTTCTCTGAAATCAACTGGAGTTGAGGAATTCCTTACTCATCACCCCGAATATGATGGCAGAGGCACCATTATTTTTATTCTCGATACCGGTGTTGATATGGGCATAGAAGGTCTAATAAAGACCTCTGAGGGTAAAACTAAAGTAATCGATGTGCGTGACTTTACCGGCGAAGGCAATCTCCCTATGTATAAAGCTGAGGTTTCTGGTAATAATTTTACAAATGAAGAAATGCATTACTCTGTAAAAGGAGCTGATAAGCTTAAATCGAAGGATAACAAATACTTTATTGGTGCAATAAAAGAAAAGGATTTTATTAACACAGTTTCTGGCTCTGCAGACCTTAATGGCAATGGTAAAAAAGATGATGTATACATGTTCGTAGCTTTCATTGACGATAATGGCGATTGGACTTCCTACTTCGATACAAACTGCAATGGAGATCTTTCCGATGAAAAACCTGTAAAGGACTATCACAAAAGTTATGATACATTTAAGATTGAAAATACCAAATCACTCACCCCTTTTACATTTGCAGTAAATATATTTCCCGAAGAAAATATTCTTTCTCTCCACTTCGACGATGGTTCCCATGGTACTCATGTAGCTGGTATTACTTCTGGCTATAAAATAGATGGCTCATACCTTAATGGCGTTGCTCCTGGTGCTAATATAATAAGCTTAAAAATCGGTAATAATAATTATCCCGGCGGAGCTACTGTTACTGAAAGTATGAAGAAGGCTTATCTTTATGCCGATACAATTTCTAAACAGCGGAAAGAACCTTGCATAGTTAATATGAGCTTCGGTATTGGTTCAGAAATAGAAGGCATATCCGAAATGGAAATATTTCTTGATAGCCTGATGAAGAATAATCCTTATCTGTATGTCTGTGTTGCGAATGGAAATGATGGTCCCGGTATATCTACTGCAGGACTGCCATCCTGTGCAGGGTACGTTTTCTCTACAGGAGCAGTTCTCACTTCCGAAATTGCAAGAGATTTATACGGTGCGCCCCTTATAAGGGATATCATTTTCCCATTTTCTGGTAGGGGAGGAGAAGTTAATAAACCTGATGTGGTTTCCCCGGGTGCATGTGTCTCTACTGTCCCTAATTTTTCCACTCATGATATGTTCCAGGGAACAAGTATGGCCTCCCCATATTCTACTGGTGTTATGTCCCTTCTTCTTAGCGCCTTTACTAAAGAGTATCCCGATCTTAAAATACCTTCCCAGTTGTTATACAAAATTGTGAGGGAGAGTGCTGTAAAAATGGATGGCTATACTTTCCTCGATCAGGGTTCTGGCTATATAAATGTTATGAAAGCTTGGGACCTTCTGAAAAAGTATATCGCTGCCGGTGAATTAAAAAATTATGAAAGGTACTCTGTCAATTCCTTTGCGCAGGGTATGCCTGATAATGTTGCTCGTAACCTTTACCTGCGTGATGGATCATATATGTCTGGTAAGGAATCATTCAAGTTCAATGTTAAAAGAGATGATTTCCAGAAAGTGAAAAGTTTTTTTAGGGTTTATAATTTATCAAGTGATTGCGATTGGCTCTTGCCTGTTCAAAAAAAGACTTATATACGGAATGATCAGACGGCAGTTGTTAATGTCTCTATTGATAAATCAAAATTAAGATCTCCTGGACTATACTGCGGTAAGATCAAAGCTTTCAGGGATGATAAATCTCAAATGCCTGAATTCGATTTGATGGCTTCAGTTATTATCCCTTACGAATTTACTGCATTGGATAATTACAAAAATGAATGGAAAAATGAAAACGTGGATCCGGGGATTCTAAAACGCTATTTTATCAAGCTCCCCGCTGGTCAAACAATATTGAATGTTCATCTTAACAGCGCTCAAAATGAGTATGCGCTGATAAGATATCGCCTTTGCAGTCCCGAAGGCCACTTACTGGATACTTCTCCATCCTTAAATACCGTCAGCAATAATAGTATTATTGACAAGAATTATTACAACCTTGATCCGGGAGTTTATGAGTTGATTGTTGAAGGTGGTATTACTGCATCCTCCGCTAGTGCCTATGATCTGTCGGTTTCATTTAACAGTATTATTAAAATTGATAACAATTCATTAAACATGACTGATAATAATATTGAACTTGTAAATTTATTTAACCATCCTCAGGCATATAGTCTGAGAGGCAGGATATCAGGTTATTCAAGGAATTATAAAGCAGATCTAAGCTCGCGGAAGAACTATAAACATCCTTTCACTTTAACCAAAGGTGAGTCGGAAAAGGAATTCAATATCAAATTAAGTAAAGAAGATTTCAATAAAACTACTGATTTTACATTTGAAATAATCGATTCATCTGGGTTCGCAGTTGAAAAAGGCGGCTTGGATTATCGCGAGGACAAGATAAGTTTATCTTCAAAGGAATCTAATAAATTGTATGAATATAATCTGATTTTGATTCCCGCATTTACTAATGCATCTGATAGCATGACCGTAACAATAAATGAAGAAACATATTTTGAAAAGTCTACAGACTTTGGAATAGAGGGAGATGCCTCAAGTGTTACCCTTTATCCTTCAATAACAAACAGATTAAAACTCGATTACTCTAAACCTGAAATTGAATTACCTGGCGATGCCATCTATCAGGCAAAAATAAGATTTCAATCTGGTAATAAAACAATGTATGAATTGCCACTTACGATTAATCAAAAAGAGAAATAACTATTGAAAATGTTAACCTATATTAGTTTTAGAAAACTATTTGTTCTAATTGCCCTAATTTGTTTACCTGGTGTTATTGTTCCCCAGATAAATAAAAATGAGCTCTATAAGACCATTCAATTCCTGGCTTCAAAAGAACTCGATGGAAGATTGGCAGGCAGCCAAGGTTACACTAAAGCTGCTGACTTTATCGCAGGTGAGTTGACTAAACTAAATCTAAAACCCGCGGGTGATGATAAATATTTCCAGAAGCTTAAAATAGAATATAACGAGATCCTTGCCCCTGAACATTTTTCCGCCATAAAGAATGGAATTACTATTCCATACCAAATTGGACCCGATTATGTCTACCGCGGATTCACAGGTGCAGGTAAACTTACCGCCCCTGTCGTCTTTTGTGGTTATGGAATTGATCAACCCGAATTCGGATATAATGACTATGCTGGCATGGATGTTAAGGATAAAGTTGTCATGGTCTTTAGGTATAATCCAATATGGAACGTAAAACCTTTCATAAATGGCAATCCGCGTGAAAAAGCAATTGTCGCAGCAAAAAATGGTGCCGTTGGTATCCTCTTTGTTTCTTTCCCAAATGATCCTGATCCGCAGAAACCCATCGGCAGCTTCATTCACGGCAATGGCGAACAGATGCTCAACTTCCCCGAGATTCATATCGCCCTTAATATTGCGTCCGATCTCTTTGATGGTAGCGGTCATACTCTTAAAGAATTACAATTCTTAATCGACTCTACTAAAACCCCCTTTTCTCTTCCCCTTAATAATAAAGTCGACCTTGAAGTCCATACTAAATATCAGAAGGAAAGGGAAGTAGTCAATGTAATTGGAATACTTGAAGGCTGCGATCCTGTCCTTAAAGATTCATTCCTTGTCCTCGGTGCACATCTCGATCATGTAGGAAGCCAGGCAGGCAAGATTTTTTTCCCCGGTGCTAATGACAACGCTTCCGGTGATGCTGCTCTTCTACAGATTGCAAGGACTTTTGTTCATTCCAAAGATGGGCCAAAATATTCCATCGCATTTGTATTCTTTGCCGGTGAGGAACAGGGGCTAAATGGATCAAAATATTTCGTCTCTCATATCCCCTCTATCATACATAGAATTAAATATATGTTTAATTTTGATTGTGTCAGATTTGGTGATAGTATTCAAGTCAATGGAGGCAAAAGTTTCCCCGACCTCTGGAATATTTGTAAAGAGATTGATCAGAAAAACGATAAATTATTAGTTGCCAAATCGGGCGAGGGGGGTGGTGCTGATGCCGATCCTTTCTTTCAGAAAGGAATTAAAACATTATATTTCGTATCCACTAATAGCTATAAACATTTGTACCAAATTACAGATCCTGAAACAATCAATAAGGATCTCCTTGTTTCTATTACAAAATTAGGATATAAAACTTCTAAATATCTAACTTCTACTCCCCTTATCTCTCCCTTGGATTCCCATTGATGCTATTCTAATCAGGAATGAATTCATTTACTCTGCTTGAAAGGTCTGAAGATTGATTTTTGTCTTATTATTTTCCCTGATTTTATGTAAATTATATTATTAACCATGAATAATTTATTGACCATACCCGGTAAAAAAAATATAGTTAATGGTATTCGTACTGTTGCCATTTTCGAAGCATTTAAGGGAATAATCGTTTTACTTGCTGGTTTCGCAATATTGCGATTTGTTCATGGGGACCTTCAGCTTCTTGCTGATCAAATTGTCAAACATCTACATATGAATCCCGCACGTCATAATCCCCATATATTTTTGGCTGCGATTGCAGGTATTAGCGATTCAAGAATAAAATATCTGGCGGTTTTTGCTTTCCTTTATTCAATTATAAGGTTTATTGAAGCTTACGGATTATGGCACATTAAAGCTTGGGCAGAGTGGTTTGCAATATTGTCAGGTGGAATTTATATTCCTGTTGAGATTTTCGGGTTGTTCAAACACGCAACCCCTATAAAAGGAGCTATTTTTGTTATCAACTTGTTTATCGTCCTTTATCTTATTTATATTCGTAGTTTAAATAGAAAATCACCTACGGAATTAACAAACATTCAATCAGAAAATTAAAAGATATTAAATGCCTAGAATTATTGAAGCTCCATCAATTATTAAAGCAGCAGGTAATAAACCTAAAATTATAGAAGAATATGTNNGAACCGGGTCAGACTCCGGAATTTGAGGAATTCACTTTAGTGGTCAGGGGATCCCTGAATGTCAAAACCAAGGAAGGCGATATTTCCTTAAAAGAAGGGCAGGCTGTTTTACTTAAAGCTGGTGAATGGGTGCAGTATAGTTCTCCTCAACCCGGTGGGGCTGAATATATTTCGGTTTGCCTTCCTGCATTTTCTCCCGATACTGTACATAGGGATGATTAGTGACCAAATCACATCGGGATATTTATTTTTGCAATTCTGCATTTATTTGATTATTTATATTTATATTAGATGGCAGACTTGGAGGCATTTCCCCCTTGTCTTAAAAACCAGGTACTTAAGAAAGAACTGGAAAACATCTTAAAAGAAATCTGCCCCCGCAATTTTGATAACTTAGTCTTTGCTTCTCTTTCTTTGGATCCGGTAATGGTATTGGAATCAACTATTATACAAATATTAAAAATCTCAGAATACTTCTTCGGTTATGCCTGTAAGTACTCTGTATAACTAAACAAAAACAAAATAAAAGGAAAGTTCTATGAACATTTACGTAGGAAATCTTGCAAAAGACGTAACCGACGAAGAAATACAAAATCTATTCGCTGAATACGGTTATATTAAAAGTGTCAAGATTATTAGAGATCTCTTCTCTGGTGAATCCAAAGGGTTTGGATTCGTTGAAATGCCTGGCGTTGCTGAAGCTCAGAAAGCTATCGATAGCTGCAATACAAAAGATCTTAAAGGTAAAAAGATCGTTGTTAATGAAGCTAGACCTAAGACAGAAAATAGCAGACGCGGCGGCGGCGGCGGTCGTGGCGGAAGCGGCGGCGGTCGTAGTAGCGGCGGTGGCGGCAATAACCGTGGCGGCGGCGGCGGAAACGGCGGAAGAAGAAGCTGGTAATTGTTTCTTAAAATTATTCGAAAGCCTCTCACATGGGAGGCTTTTTTATTTACTTTATTATTTCTGTAATGGATAGGATGACAGGATGAAAAATTTAATGTTTAATGAATTTGCGTTCTCTAAGGAAATGCAAAAAGCAATTAATGATCTGGGCTATGAAGAAGCTACTCCTATTCAGTCGCAGGCTATCCCCGTTTTCCTCGAAGGAAAAGATATTATCGGGCAGGCACAGACCGGCACTGGCAAAACCGCTGCTTTCGGTATCCCAATATTGGAATTGATAAACAGTGCAGACAAAACCATACAGTGTATTATTCTCTGCCCTACTAGGGAATTGGCTATTCAGGTCTCTGAAGAAATGTGCAAGCTTGCAAAATATAAAAAAGATATCGCCATTATCCCTATCTATGGCGGTCAGTCTATCGACCGGCAGTTAAAGGGATTGAAAAAAGGAGTGCAGGTTATCATCGGTACTCCCGGAAGAGTTTTAGACCACCTCGATAGAAAAACAATTAAACCGGGTGGCGTTAAGATTGTCGTACTCGATGAAGCCGATGAAATGCTCGATATGGGCTTTAGAGATGATATCGAACTTATTCTTAAAAATACACCCAAAGAAAGACAGACTGTACTTTTCTCCGCCACTATGCATAAGAATATCGTTGATCTCGCAAAAAGATATCAGCGTAACCCCGTTAATATTAAAGTCGTTCATGAAGTCCTTACCGTTCCTAATACTGAACAAATTTATTTCGAGGTACGGGAAAGAGAAAAACTTGAATCTTTATCTAGGATTATTGATCTCTATAATCTCAAACTTTCCCTCATCTTCTGCAATACTAAAAGGGGAGTGGATGAACTTGTAGACCACCTGCAGGCGCGTGGTTATTCAGCCGAAGGTCTTCACGGAGATATGCAGCAGAATTCTAGGGAACGGGTTACTGATAAATTTCGTAAAGGGAAAATCGATATGCTGGTCGCCACAGATGTTGCTGCCAGAGGTCTTGATATCGAAAATATAGAAGCAGTCTTTAATTATGATATGCCCCAGAATGAAGATTATTACGTGCATCGTATCGGTCGTACAGGACGTATGGGTAAAACTGGTAAGGCTTTCACTTTCGCCACAAGTAACGAAATATTCAAACTAAGAATCTTTCAGAAGTATATAAAAACTAAAATCAAACTGCAGCAGCTCCCATCATATGGCGATGTTGAGGAAATGAAAGAAAATCAATTTCTCGATGAAATAAAGGAAGTTATTAAGAAAGGTGAATTAAAAAAATATACTCACCTCGTTGAAAAGCTCTTAAATGAAGATTATACCTCACTCGAAATTGCTGCAGCATTAGTTAAAATGAGTCTGCCCGAACCCGTAAAAGAGTCCCTAAAGGAAAGTTTCAAAGATAGTGGAAGAGAAAAGTTCAAAGATAGTCGTAGGGACGATTTCCGCAAAGGCAAACGCGATAGAAATGGTAAATCAAATGCAGGCAGTACAAAAGAAGCCAGACTGTTCCTGAATGTTGGAAAGAAAGATAAAGTACACCCCGGTGATATTCTCGGCGCATTGGCTGGTGAATCCGGCTTGCCTGGCAACCTTATAGGCGATATCGACATGTACGATAGCTACTCCTTTGTTAATGTCCCCGAAAACTATGTCGATAAGATTATTGATTCAGTCTCCGGCTGTAATATAAAAGGTAAAAAAGTCCACATAGAAGAAGCAACTGGTAAATAGTTAATAAGTAATATCTCCGCTATTCTACAAACCGGTGCTTCAGCCTCATCATGTCTCTGAATGTTACTACACCCAGGATTTTATTTAAATCATTGGTAATGGGTATAGCCCTGAATCCATAACGGGTAAACATAGCCGAACCTTCTTTTAGGTTGCTTTCTTCATCAAGTGAAATAACATTGTCTATCATTATATCTTTTAGAATCGCATCATCGTTAGCCTGGAGCACTTCTTTTATACCAATAACACCAAGTAGTATGTCTGCGTCTTTTACAATATAGATATACATACCTACATCTTTGTCCTTGGCACTCTTTCTATATTCCCTTAAGACTTCTCCGACTGTATCATCAGGCGAAAATTTAAGTATGCTGTCCGTAGAAAGATTTGTAATGCTTTCTTCCTGTGTCTCAATTATGGATTTAACCTTATCAAAGGTTTCCTTATCTAATAACTTTTCTATCTCCTCTCTTTCATTGGATGGAAGGACTGCCAAAACATCTGCTGCCTGAGCAGGTGTCATATCATTTATAAGCTGCGCTGCTCTTTCCTTCTTCATTGAGATAACCAGGTCTCTTTGAACATTAGGATCTATTTCTTCTAATGTATCGGATGCTTGTTCGGTATCAAGTCCCTCAAATATTGTTGCTCTCTGCGCCGGTTCAAGTTCCTCAAGTATATCCGCTATATCAACAGGATGCATTTCTGAAAGCATCTCTTTAAGGACCTTTAGTTTTACATCCCCCCTGAATCTTCCTAATTTGTTAGGCAGCGGCTGTATATACATCCATGAGATAACTTCATCCTGAATCTTGTCTGTTCTATAAATAGCTTTAGCAAGTGCCTTTAATCCCATTCTTCTTAATAGACCGTAGCGGCTCAGATCTACCTCGCTTACATATAGCTTCTCACCGACAAGCAACAGTTTGATGTCATAAACCACCTCAACTTCTCTGTCTTCAACATCAAGCACCTTCTTATCAAGCACATAATCTTTAAGTAAAACCAATTCATCCGAATACTCAAATAAATACTTTCCTACATCAGAATCATTTATGATGATCTCCTTTGTTCCCCACGATTTTACTAATTCAATAGGAAGAAGAAGTGCTGGTTTTCCCATAGGTCTCAATACATACAAATGCACTACTTCAGGTAACTTACCCGTTTCTATAATAACTAAATCCGTAAGCTTGCCGACCCTATGACCTCCTTGAATTACTTTTGCCCCAAGTATTTCACTAAGAAAAAATTCATTTGATAATATGTCTGCAGGTTCTGTTTTCTTTACCATATCATGCTCCCGTTATAACAATGTAATGAATTTATAAAATAAAATTCCTACTAAAACTATAAGATATATTCTTAACATTATGAGTGAAAATCTTACACCTTTTGTCATCTTAGCATGAGGAATATTATAACGTTTATTTATGCCCCTTACTTCATGGATTGTATTTTTAATAATATTCCCGATTCCATGAATAAGAAAGTCATTTATCTTCTTTAACATATTAAACTCCGGAGTTTTAGCTAAAAATATTTGGGAAAAGCGCTGTTAAAGCATACAGCGTTGATAAAATAATTATTAGAACCACAATTGTTATAGTAATTATGTTTTGTGGTAATGTGTTTTTGTATTTCCCCATTACATCTTCATCATTAAGCAGTATTATTAAAAATACTAATGCAGCAGGCAGAAGCGTTACGGCAATTACCTGGACAAACAATGTAATCAATACAAGCGGCGCACCCGGAATCAATACCACTGTTCCTGCTGTTAATAAGGCAAAGAAATAACTTGCATAAAACCAGGGTGCTTCACGTATCTTGAGATTCAGAGAATGCGCCCACCCGAACACCTCGCCAAATGCCCATGAGCTTGCTAATGAAATACATATGGCACCTAAAAAACCCGCATCAAATAATCCGATCGCAAGTAGTGTTCCGGCACTATGGTTAATGTTCATTAAAGCTAGTGCAGCTTGCCCGGCGCTTTCAATTCCGGTTCTTCCGTATAAAAGTGTACCGGTAACAACTACTACAAATATTGCAACTAAAACAGTAAAAAATGATCCGATGAATGTATCCATTTTCCCCCAGGCAATGTCTTTCTCCAGCATACCTTTATCAACTACAGCGCTCTGCTGAAAGAATATCATCCAGGGAGCAATCGTTGTCCCTATATTAGCCATAAGAAAAAAGAAGATTTCATTTGAAAATCCCCCTTTGGGCAAATGAGGTATAAAAGTATTATAAAGTACATCATTAACTGAAGGATGTACCATAAATGCTGCCGGAATATATATTAGGTTTACCAGACAGAATAAAAAGGCAATCTTCTCCCATGTCCAGTAACTCCCATTAATTACCATCAGCATCATTATTATTGAAACAATTATTATCGTTATTACCGGCGGTATTCCGAATATGCTTAGTGCAGCGGTCATTCCGATAAACTCAGTAACCAGCGTCAGCCAGTCTGTAAGCATTAAATCAAGAAGAGAGAACCAGCCCCAGAAAGATCCGAATGCGTGGAATATTGCTTCTGCGTGTCCTCTTTTAGTAACTGCACCTAACCTTACAGTCATCTCCTGAACATAATAAGCCACGGGTAGCAATAAAACCAGGAACCAAAGTAAATTATAACCGAATTTTGCACCTGTCACTGAATACGTAGTAATACCTCCGGCATCATTATCAGCTAACATTACTATTAAACCGGGACCGGCTATAAGAAGATAAATCTTAATTGTCTTGGCTACCTTGCGGTATCCATAGAATAATTTAGCCCAGAAGTTCATCAGGTGTATCCTTTAAAGGTACTTTGAAAAAAATACTTAGGGATTATATGAAACGGGAAGGAAAAATCGGGCAGTGTCGCAAATGGAAATAAATATCTTACATACTATACCGGGAATCATATATATTTTCAGAAGACGACTTCACATCCTTTAATGTGTTGCACTTTTCTCCTCCAGGGTCGTCCATATAATCTCCGGGATTGTTATTAAATATTTGCCAGACAAAATAACCCTTTATAAATTAAACTACAACTGTTCATACCTTGCTATACACAAAATCAATTTTCATGAATTATGTGGATTTCCGATATTCATTCGATTAATACGCATCTGCACAGAACCTGCAGCCCCTTCCTCCCTTATCCGTCAATACATTGCAAGCCAGTATTTATTAACTTAATACGCATCTACACAGAACCCGCTGCCCCATTTTACCATATCAGCATATAGTTCTATATTACTCGTACAATACTCAGATACGACTAATAAACCTATTTTAGCGCACTTTAGTGCACTTTACCGCACTTTAGCGCACTCAATTTAGTAAGAAGTGTAATGCCCATTCCTATAGCTTCTGTTAACCTGAATATCGTTATTTAGGAAATTTATTTATTTTATTATTAAATTAGTATTGCGTGGTTTAGAACTTGATAGAATTTAATTAAGTCATCTAACATGAAGAGTTTATTCATGAAAAAATGGTATTACTTTTTGTGTCTCCTTATTCTCACCTCTTTTGCCTCTTATGGACAAAATGTTTATCCCCATTTCTCTGATCTAAAAGGTATGGAAGATTATTATGGAAACACCAACATTCTCTACAGAATTTCTTCGGTAGAACAGGATACATATAATTATAATACGGGTAATAATATTTATCTGTTTAATGTTGTTAATAAACTAGATACATTATTCCAGTTTGACGGTTCGTATTTTAACGAATATACTGGTGGAGGTTATAGAGTAGTAAACGGTTATGATTTCTGGGAAATGAATCCCCGTAAGTTTATTATATGTGGATCTTCTGGTGGAGTTGACGGATCACCTTTTGTAGAAAGATTTGATAACTTCCATATGACTCTCCCTCTTTTCGGGGGAGCCTGTTTTATTAGTATTTCCCGTCAGAATGATAGTCTCGTTTATGCTGTATTTGATGATGGTTTATTGTACCATAGCACTACGGGGGGATTTACATGGAACACAGTTAGTAATTTTAGTGCCACTTCTCTTAATCCCTATAATGATAAGGTCCTTTTTACCTCTGGTTATAACAAACTGTATAAAACTTTAGATGGCGGTTTAACTAAAATAGTTGTCGATTCAATTCCTTTAGACGTTTATCGTTCAGCTTCATTCTATTATGATAAGGACACTAATTATACTTATTGTACTGATCGCTATTACTATCAGGATCATTATGTTTATAACTTTTTAGTCTCCAATAATTCAGGTAATGCTAATTCCTGGCAAACAAAGTTTACCTCAGCTTCACTAATATATTTATCTGTTGATAATGCTATAACCGGCTCAGTCTATCTCGCAACCGATAAACATATCTACTACTCAACCGATTATGGCAATACGTTCTCCTTAATCCAAACATTCGATAGAAGTTTGGTAGGCATTTATAAAAAACCTGGCTCCTCTAAACTATATGCCGCAACTTATAATACCATTTACGAATTAGACGGATCAACAATAAACATTATCAAGCAAATCCCCATCGATCCGGAAATATTTAAGTTTGACCCGTTGGATATAGGAAATAAATGGATTTATACAACTGGCTTCACGGGGAATCAAAGCATCGTATTTAAAATGGTCTTTAAGGATACTGTATTATCTAACCAAAAAACATTCAGGCAGATAGAAAGAATTGACTATAATTCTGTCTCAAGGATTATTTCGTTTACATACGAGAGGATAGATTCTGTTACAGGAGATGTATATACATGGGGGATCGATTCTACAGAATATATTATGGATAACCTGAATAATAACCCGGGTGATACAATTAATGCATCAAGATTTTATCGTTTTGGTACTACAATATTTGACAGTTTGAAGACTATATCCTTATTTAATATGCCAACAGAAACCAGGATATATTCTACAGTTGCTCCCTACGGCGGAGAACATTATTATTTGGCTAAAAACATTGGTATGTCCTATCGGCAGGAGGAATTTGAGGCAGCATTAATTATAAATGAACTTAAAGGGGCAGTAATAAAAGGTATAGTTTACGGTGATACTTCAACTATTGCCGGAATAACAGATAAAGTTCCAACTCAGCCCAAAGAATATGTTTTATCCCAGAACTACCCCAACCCCTTTAACCCAACAACCACAATAAACTATTCTATTCCCAAAGCAGGACAAGTAAAGCTCACCGTTTACAATGCCATTGGAAGTAAAGTAGCTACTATAGTAAACGAATATAAACCCGCTGGCAATTATTCAGTTCAGTTTAGCGCAAGTAACCTCGCCAGCGGTATCTATCTATACAGATTGGAATCAGGAAATTATACCAACGCAAAGAAATTAATTCTGTTGAAATGAGTGCCAAGCTAAGTTTGGAAATATCTAATTGGATGAAGCGGAGTTGAATCCCCGCCTTATCCGATCATGTCAAAATTCTTAATCTATATAACGGGAAACCCTCACTAACACCTTAAATCTATGGTAACTCCTACTTCGCCCCAAGCGTTAGCGTTAGCGAAATTATCTTATCGCCTCTCTTTACTACAACAGTTACCACATCCCCCGGCACATGATCCTGTAGGGCATACACATAATCATATATGTTATTTATTTCCTTATCACCAAACTTTAACATTACATCCCCTCCCTTCAGATCTGCCTTCTCTGCAGGACCCCCTGGACTCACCCCCGATAACCTGAAACCCTCGGAAGTATTCGACATATCAGGAACAGTTCCTGCATAAACTTTCCAGTCTCCTGATGTCCCTTTACTTGCTATCTTGATATAATCAGGTTTCCCATTCATATTGTCAATAATATCAGCTACATCAAAAACATAATGAAGTACTGAATCTTCTCCCATCGAGTTTATCAGCTTCGCTTCATCTGAAGGACGATGGTAGTCTGCATGTACTCCAGTAAAAAAGAATAGGACTGGTATTCCTTTCCCATAAAAAGAAGAATGATCGCTTGGTCCGAATCCCTCATCATTAAATGCTAACTTAAACTTATACTTATTCTCTTCGTTTAATATTTTCTTCCACTTGGAAGATGTTCCTGTTCCGTACACAGTCAAAGCTTTATCATTTAATCTTCCTATCATGTCTAAGTTAATCATCGCATCTATTTTATCAGCTGGTATAGGCAGATTATTTACAAAATAATTTGAACCAATTAACCCTAATTCCTCTCCTGAAAAAGTTATAAAGATCATGCTCCTTTTTAAGTCCTTGTTAATCGAAGCAAACTTCTCAGCAAGTTCCATTACCCCCGCAGTTCCCGATGCATTATCATCTGCGCCATGATGAATTTTTGGCTCGGTTCCTTTATATAACGACCCCTCAATCCCCATTCCAAGATGATCATAATGAGCGCCTACAACTATATATTCATTCTTAAGAACGGGATCTGTCCCTTCAAGGTATCCAGCCACATTCCTGTCAACGCTCTTTAACTCTTCTATTTCTGTGGCAATATCAACGCCTGTATTCTTTATTACAAATGATGCCGGCTTTTTCCTCTCCTTCATCTTAGCTTGGTACTCAGCAAAATCAAGATTCTGCGACTTAAAAAGTTGGTCAACAAAATATCTCTTTACCTGAACAACAGGGAAGTCCTTTTCCCCCGCAGCCCTGTCATATTTGAACTTCACTAAATTGTCTGCAGAATCTTTTGGAAAATATCCGTTAACGAATATTATTCCCACCGCCCCCTTCTCCTTCGCAAGATTTGACTTAAATCGCATACTGGCAAACTTGTCAAATTCAGAACGGGGTTTATCATACTCTGGAGTACTGCGCATTACAATTACTACCTTCCCCTTTACATCTATATTTGCATAATCATCATATTCTAATTTTGGAGCAGAAATCCCGTACCCTGCAAAGACAAGTTCTGCTTTAATACTGCCTTTCCCCGAAAATGTCGTGGGTATAAAATCTTTATATAACTCTAGTTTCTCTTTATCACCGTTTATATTAAAGGTTAATGCATTGTTATCGGTAAGCTTCACATCAGAAATAAAATTGTATTCCTGGAAATATGAATCCTTAAATAGTGGCTTAAGATGGTATGATTCAAATTCATCCTTAATGTAAACAGCGGCTATATAAATTTCTTTGCTTCCGCTTAATCTTCCCCTTAAGTCATCTGAAGCTAAGAACTCAATGTGGTGCTGAATTTCCTGCGCTGTGATCTCAGCATTAGGAGCCTTATGCTGCCCATATGCACTTATGAAAAATAGTACTGGTAATAATAGTGCGAAAAAACATTTCTTCATTTTAATATCCTTGTTTAATTAACCCAATCGGCAATGAATATATTGATGTCACCGGGAGTTTTGGCAAATCTGTTGGATACAAATATCAGGTGCTTGCCGTCCTTTGTAAAAATAGGAAAGCAGTCAAATGCAGCATTATATGTAACTTGCTCAAGTCCCGTTCCGTCAGTTTTAATGGCAAATAGATTAAAGCTTCTCCCGTCCTTGGCGCCTAAATTTGAACAGAATATTACTTTATGAGCGGATGGAAAAAAGAAAGGAGCAAAATTTGCTTTATCGTTATGCGTAACCTGGTGAATATTCTTCCCGTCGGCATTCATGGTGTAAATTTCTAACGCTGTGGGACGTACATATCCGTTCTTAACAAGATCATTATAATCAACAGAATCTTTCGCTGTTACCGGTCTGCTTGCCCTGAACACTATCTTCTTTCCATCCAGCGAAAAGAATGGTCCGCCATCATAACCTTTTATGTTTGTTAACCTTTTCTGATCTGTTCCATCCAGGTTCATTGTATAAATTTCAGGATCACCGTCTCTCGTACTTGTAAATACAATTTTATCCCCTTTTGGTGAAACGGTTCCCTCGGCATCATACCCGTCGGCATCTGTTAATCTTTTTATGATCGTACCATCAGTCCTTGCAAGAAAAATATCAAATGTATTATATAGCTTCCATACGTATCCATGTGACCTGTCAACTGGGGGAGGGCAGTTCTCATCGGCTAAATGAGTAGATGCATAAATAATCAGTGAATCCCCTGGTAGAAAATAAGAGCAGGTGGTTCTTCCCTTGCCGGTAGATACTAGCCTTACGTCAGAACCGTCCATATTCATTGTGTAAATCTGATCACACTTAAAGCTATCCCTGGTTGATTGAAATATCAGTTTCTTCTCATCAAAGGAAAGATATGCCTCGGCATTCTTTCCTCCGTTGGTTAACATTCTTACATTCCTTAAATGTTTCTCCTCCGGATATCTTAAACTGTCCTTTGACTGTGCAAAAAGTACCCCGGTCAATAGCAGAATATATACCACTTTCATATAAAACCTATTCTATATTTAATAATTGTATTTGCTAAACGGCATTGAATAACGTATCAAATGTATCGATAAAATTTAATCATAACTTATAAAATAAACATTAAGTATATATTCAACAAGGTCGTGTGCCTCACAATAACTTTCATATATCCTATATTGTATTTAATTTAATGCATCCCGATTAAGTTTTATATAATTTTATAACAATCAATTAGATAAAAAATATTATGACTAAAAATGAAGATATGAATTCTCCTTACTATAAGTTTGCTGAAAAACTTCTGAATAAAAGGGAAATTCATTCGTGCAATGCCTCTCTTAAAAAAGAGTCTATCGTCTTCTTTGATGAGCTCAAGGATTTACTTTTCCCTCATTTCTCCAATAAAGTGTATTATGCCCCTGATGAGATAATTGCTAAAATGCGTCTCCTCGAACGCAACCTTATTACTTTACTTAAGATAAATAATAATGATGATAAGGGTATTGATAAAAAAGCGCATACTTTTATCTCAAAGATACCCGCTATCCATGATATGCTCTGGGATGATGCCGATGCTATCTTTAAAGGCGATCCCGCTGCGGAAAGTATCGATGAAGTAATCCTCGCATACCCGGGATTTATGGCAATCTTTATATACCGCTTAGCCCACGAACTCTATAAGCTAAAAATTCCTATAATTCCAAGAATTCTGACCGAACATGCCCATGAAATTACTGGAATTGATATTCATCCTGGTGCAGAAATAGATTCTCCCTTTTTTATCGATCATGGCACGGGCATTGTTATTGGTGAAACTACCGTTATTGGTAAAAATGTTAAGATTTATCAGGGGGTCACTCTGGGAGCATTAAGTGTTGATAAAAATCAGGTTAATTCCAAACGCCATCCCACTATTGAGGACGATGTTATACTTTATTCTCAAGCCGTAATTCTTGGCGGGGATACTATCATCGGGAAACATAGTATCGTCGGAGGAAATGCATGGGTAACTCAGTCTGTCCCTTCAAATTCTGTCGTTTATAGTAAAAGTGAAGTACGGGTAAGGTCAAATGAACAATATTTTGATACGTTAGAATACATTATATAATTGAGTACCAAAACTTTTACAAAAAAGTATTTAATTCTCCAATCCTTTTCTTATTTTTGAGTAGCTATTTCAAATTTAGTAGTGGAAAGTTGAATGAAATACTTGATTTTACTATTTATTGCTTCTTCTTATGTCCTTTGCGGGCAGATTAAAAATGATACTCTCTATTTAACCCTTAATGATGCAATTAAAAAAGCTCTCGAACTCAATTGGGATGTTCAGCTGGCTGGTAAGGATATTCAAAAAGCTGAAGAACAGATTAGTGAAGCCTACGCAAATGCTTTCCCGAGAATTGATTTTACTGGTACATATACAAGGAATATTAAACTCCCGGTTTTGTTCCTTCCTCCGCTCCCGGGTTTCCCTAGCGAATTGGAAATTGGTGCAAATAACAGTTTTGATGCTGCTGTTACATTAAGCCAGGTTATCTTTAATATGAAGGTGAATACTGCTATCCAGATTGCAGGGGAATATTCTTCTTATTCAAAGGAAGGTAATCGGGGTGCCAGAAATGATATCGTCTTAAGTGTAAAAAAAGCTTTCTATAATATCTTATTAATGAAAAAACTGGTTAATGTTAGCAGGGAAGGCTACCTTGTGGCTAAAGCTAATTATGACAACGTAGCCTCGCTATATAAACAGGGGGTCTCTTCCGAATATGACTTTTTAAGGGCAGAAGTCCAGATGGCTAATTCTGAACCGGGTCTTATTCAATCTGAAAATAACTTGAAGCTTGCAAAAAATTATATTAAGAATTTGCTTACTCTTGATATAAATAAACCTATCGATGTTATTGGCGATTTTCAGTATGAGGTAATATCCCCTGAGGTTATTCAATCCCAAAGTACAGAGGCTATAAATAATAATCCCCTCGTTAAACAGTTGTCTATTCAGGAATCATTACTCGATAAAAATGTTACTATTCAAAGATCCGATTACTTCCCCTCTCTCGCTTTCTTTGGGCAGTATGATTTTCAGGCCCAGAACAATACTTTTGATTTTAATAATTATAACTGGGCAAAAAGTTTTGCCTTAGGTCTTCAATTAAAATATACTTTGTTTGATGGATTCAGCAGGGGATCAAGAATTGAAGAGGCGATTATTGATAAAGAAAAAATTATGCTTACACGTAGAAAGGTTGAAGAAGGTTTGAAGATCAGAATACTCCAGGCAAGTCTTAATATGGAGGATGCTGCTAAAAGGATAAAGGCTCAGGAAAAAAACCTTGAACAGGCGGAGAAAACTATTAGTATTGCCCAGACAAGATATAAAAATGGTGTTGGTACTCAGCTCGAACTAATTGATACTCAGGCGGCACTTACTTTCGCACAGACCAATTATGCTAACGCTGTTTATGATTTTATGACGGCTAAAGCTGAATGGGAAAATGCTGTTACTTTAGAAAACTTTTAATATTGGGAGAAACAATGTCAGTCCTTAAATATCTCTTTACTTTAATTGCTTTGGTTGTCGTTTTCGCTAATATCGGTTGCGGTAAAAAAGAAAAGATTGAAATAGATCCTAATAAGGTTACCTATTCTGATACTGTATCGGTTGATACTGTTCGGGCTTCAAAGAAAGATATTGTCCTTGTTAAAACATACTCTGGTACTCTTGAGGGTGTAGAGCAGGCAAACATCATTTCTAAAATTCCGGAACGTATAAGTAAGATCAATGTAAAAGTCGGCGATTATGTCAGCAAAGGATCTATTGTTGTTGAAATAGATAAATCAGGTGCTTCTTCCCAGTATTACCAGGCTCAGGCAGGTTATCTTAATTCACAAAAAGATTTTGAGAGAATGAAAGCACTCATTAAGGAGGGAGCTGTCTCTCAACAGATGGTGGATGGCGCACGGACCCAGTTCGAAGTTAATAAAGCTAATTTTGATGCAGCTAAAAGTACCGTTGAACTTGCTTCTCCTTTATCTGGCGTTGTAACTGCTGTAAATCTAAACGTAGGCGATATTGCAAATCCGGGAGTGGTATTGGCTGTTATTGCTAATATCGGTAATATGAAAGCATTGTTTAACGTTGGTGAAAATGATCTGCCGGGATTTTTTATGGGACAGTCCGCACTCGTTTATTCAGAATTGAAACCGGATGTTATTCAAAAAGGAAAAATCGTACAGATATCTAAATCAGCAAATATCCAATCACGTACTTTCGATGTGAAAGCTCAATTTAATAATACTTCCAATAAATGGTTCAAACCGGGAATGTTCTGCAGGGTAAATGTTGAATTGAAAAATCAGCAGGAAGCGCTTGCCGTGCCTTACTCGTCAGTTATTACCGATAATAATTCTACAGGTGTTTTTGTTGTAAATGATGGGAAAGTTGCTTTCAAAAATATTACGACCGGAATTACAGATGGAAAGTTTATCGAGGTGCTCTCGGGATTGAAGAATGGAGATTTTATCGTAACTCTTGGCATGAATAAACTTAAAAACGGAACTATCGTTAGGGTTTCCAATAAATAAGGAATGTTGAAAATAACGAAATCGGAATTTGAAAAATGAAGTTAGCTGATGTATCAATAAGAAGACCTGTCTTTGCAACGATGATGATCTTTGCATTGATTGTCCTTGGTTTGTTCTCATATCTTAAATTAAACGTTGATCTCTATCCTGATATAGATATCCCATTTGTCATAGTCACAACTGCTCTGCCTGGCGCCGGTCCGGAACAGATAGAAAATGATGTTACAAAAAAAATAGAGGATGCAGTTAACCCTGTTGCTGGGGTGGACTATATTCAGTCAACTTCACAAGAGAATTTGTCCATGGTCATGATCGCTTTTAAGTTGGAAGTTGATGGTAAATCTGCTGCTCAGGAGGTTAGGGAAAAGATTGCTGCAATAAGAGCCGATCTTCCCGCTGAAATTAAAGATCCGGTTATCCAGAGATATGATGCTTCCAGTTTACCTATTTTCTCTATTACTGTTTCTGGAAATAAATCCTCCAAAGATATTACCTCTTTCACTAAGGATGTCGTAAAAAAGAGACTTGAAAACATTCCGGGCGTCGGCTCTGTCGATCTGGTAGGAGGTGCGGAAAAGGAAGTTCAGGTTGAAATAGATGCTGCTCGCTTACAAGCCTATAATCTCTCAATTCAGGATGTGATAAATAGTGTGGGTAGCCAGCATGTTGAAATACCCGGAGGAAATTTAACTGAAGGACCCCGTCAGTTGTTGTTAAGAACAATGGGGAAATATAAAACTGTGGAGGATTTTAATAAGGTTATCGTAGCTACCCCTATGGGAAAACCTGTCTACGTATCAGATATTGGCAAAGTTATCGATGGGATTAAAGAACAGACGAGTCTAACTCGTGTGAATGGAAAAATTGCCGTTGGACTTAATATAATAAAGCAGTCTGGAAGCAATACTGTCAGGGTTGCCAAAGAAATTAATAGTCAGCTTGATAAATTAAGGAAGGAACTTCCTCCTGATGTTAAAATAAATATTGCGCAGGATAATAGTATTTATATTAAGGATTCTGTTAACGACGTGCTCTTTGATATCGTATACGGGGGATTGCTTGCTGTAATCGTAATCTATCTCTTCCTCGCTAACTTCAGGGCAACAATAATTAGCGCATTGGCATTACCGGCATCTATCATCGCAAGTTTTATAATAATGTATGCCCTTAACTTTACATTAAATATGATGTCGCTTCTTGCCCTCTCTCTGGCTGTTGGTCTTTTGATTGATGATGCAATTGTTGTTATTGAAAATATTTATAGGCATATGGATCAGGGGGAAACCCCAATGGAAGCTGCTAAATCTGCATCCGATGAAATAGGTCTTGCTGTAATGGCTACTACATTTACTATTGTCGCCGTCTTTGTCCCCGTGGCGTTTATGCCCGGCATTGTTGGCAGATTCTTCTATCAGTTCGGAATAACAGTTTCAGTGGCTGTGCTTGTTTCCTTGTTTGTAGCATTTACCTTAACACCTATGCTTTCTTCAAAATGGCTCCGTAGAGAGGATGAGGCATTAAAGTTATCGCGTAACTGGTTTACAAATATTCTTTTCTATTTCAATCACTTCTTTGAAATTCTGAATGCAAAGTATGGTAGGGCACTGAAATGGTCTCTCCTGCATAGGAAAACAATTGTATTCGGTTCGATAGCTATCTTTCTATTTAGCTTTTTGCTTATGGGGCTTTTAGGTACGCAATTCTTCCCGGAAACTGATCAGAATCAATTTACTGTTACTGTTCTGGCTGCCCCGGGAAGTTCTCTTGAACAAACAAGTAATATATGCTCCCTTATTGAAAATTTGTTAAGCAAAAGAAAAGAAGTGGAAACTGTCCTTACAACAATTGGTTCAGGTAATGATCCTATTACAAAAGCTAATATTTTGGCTAAGCTTGTTCATAAAAAAGATAGAAAATTAAGTGACAAAGAAATTATTAAGCAATTAAGGAGTCAATTACAAAATATTCCTGGTGCTGAAATTGGTTTCCTTACTGTGGGAGGACCTGGAGGTAATGATAAACCTATCTCAATAAGTGTGCGTGGTGATGATCAGGATAAATTAACAGTGCTGGCAGATAAAGTCGAAAATATTGTCAAATTAACAAAAGGAACTGTAGATATCGGAAATAGTCTTGAATTATCAAAACCTGAGGTTAGGTTAAAGATTGATAGGGAAAAAGCCTCGGATCTTGGTATTAACCCTCTGGTGCTTGCTTCCGCTGTTAGAGCAATGGTGGATGGGTATGTAGCAACTCAATTCCAGGAAGGGGATGATCAGGTCGATGTCCGGGTAAGATTGAAAAAAGACAATCGTACAAATATCAATGACCTTAACATGCTTACTATTAAAAGTAACAAAAAAATAGCTAATCAGGATTTTTTGGTTCCTCTCAGCGATGTAGCTGATATTAGCCAGGGACTCGGTCCTTCACAAATTAAAAGGTATTCGCGTCAGAAGGAAATTAGGGTTTCCGCTAATCTTTCTGGTGCACTTTTAGGTAATGCCTTGAAGGATATTACAAAGGAAACATCAAAATTGAATCTCGAGCCTGGGTATTCCATAAATATTGTGGGTCAGGGACAAATGCAGGGGGAGGCATTCACTAATATGATACTCACCCTCATACTCGCAATCGTCTTTGTTTACATCGTCCTTGCCGCGCAATTCGATAGTTTCGTGCATCCCTTCTCTATCATGCTCGCACTTCCTATGTCTATAATTGGCGCTGTACTTTTCTTATTAATGTTCGGTAGTGCTATGTCTGTTATTGCTATAGTTGGTATTATAATGTTGATGGGACTTGTTACTAAAAATGGTATTCTGCTCGTTGATTATACTAATATATTAAGGGAGCGGGGATTGAGTAGGTTCGATGCGCTCCTCAAAGCCGGTCCTACAAGATTACGCCCTATCTTAATGACAACCTTCGCTATGATATTTGGTATGATGCCCGTTGCTCTCGGGTTGGGGGAGGGGGCTGAATTCAGATCGCCTATGGGACAGGCAGTTATAGGAGGTTTGGTCACTTCTACTCTCTTGACCCTCTTCATTGTCCCTGTTGTTTATTCTATACTGGATGATCTGGGTGAAAAAAATATGTTCGGATTTATACGTAAGTTGTTTTCTAAAAAGAAAAAAGAACCCGTTATCGGAATATAAACATGAGGTGAAATATGAAAATTGCATTTATCATTTATCACGAAGTCATTGAAGACAGGATATCTGAAGCCTTAAATGGATTAAATATTGATTATTTTACTGAATGGGAAAATCCGCCTTTTCCAAATGCCTTTAGAAAGAATAGTATAGTCTACACATCAAAAATTACCTTACTTTATTACCGCTGGTAACAGTTGATCGGTAATGTTTACTGATTTCCAATCCTCTTTTTAGCAAATATGATCAAAAAAGGCCATTTCTTGTTTGGTATGTGTTTTGAGACAGTTTAGTTAATTGAAAAACAGATATTAAATATAAGTAATAGGAGTTCACCATGGGTCACCAGCAGCTACTTTTCATCTTTCTCGGCATTTTCCTGGTTGGTATCGCCTTAGTAACGGAATATATTTCGACCAATAATGCTCAATCTTGGGCTGCAGTAAATAATGGCTTGTCTGGTACAATCAATAAGTCGGTTGTTATTAGCAGCAAGAATATCGTCCCTGAAACTAATGATAAATGGGAATATGTCTCTAATTATAATGGATTTTCAAACATCGATGCTCGTTCGCTTGCCGTTAGAAGTAATAATATCTTTGCACAAACTTATGACGGTAGTGCATGGCTTCGCCATATATATGAAATATCACCTTCTAAACACAATGGTTTTAGTGCTATGGTTAAACAGAGTTCCATACAGTTTAGGTGAAAACAGTCACGGAAGCATTAAATAATCGTTATCAAAACGGACTGATTTTAGCTCATTGTATTTTCCTGGTTAATTGGTTGAAGGTTGATTAATTGCTAATGCATTATCAACCTTTTTTTATTGTAGACACCATTAGAATTACAATTTATGGCTGTTATTTATTCAACGCCGGAATTACTGAATCTTACTTCCCCAAACATGATTTTATTTTGTTATTTTACCTTTGGTCTCTGTATGGAAACCGATTGAACATAATTTGGGAAGAACTATGAAAACAAAATTCATCTTTGCTGTTACTTCTATAATCTTGATTATAGCCGTAATAATATTATATAATCTTCATTTATCAAGTAAAAAAGAAGTTATCCGGCGGTTCAAAACTGAACAGGTATTGGGTGCACGCCGGCTTGCAAGTAATATTGAATCATATTTGCATAACAGAACCGACGAAATTAATTCACTTTCGCTTTTCCCTTCCCTTCAAAATCGTGATATGAAAATGATGGTGTCGGATGTACAAACGTATTGGGGTTTTGAAAAAAATAATCATGTTAAAGCAGTAAGTGTCTATGATGAAAATGGTACAATCATCTATTCTACTACTAAGGAGGCAATAGGACGCAATTACAAAAATTTGGATTTCTTTCAGTGGGCTGCGAAAAAAGAAAACAAGGGTAAACAATTCATCTCTTCACTAATACAAAAAACATATGATATTAAAGCACCTCTTCCTTATTTTCGTTTTCTCTTGGTTGCTCCTGTTTATCAAAAGATAGCCGGTGCCCATCAAGTAGAACAGCAGGATAAATTTGTAGGAATTGTTACTTCAACTATTGATTTAAAGGAAATTGTTTCCGACTTTCTCCCGCTTGTAACTGATTCGACTTATCAGGAACGTGCATTTATTTTAGATAGAAATGGAACATTGCTATTGCATTCCAAAAATCCTGAAATGGTTTTGAAAAATTTCCATCTGCAGGAGAAAACTTGTTTTAAGTGCCATATTTCATTCAATCAATATCAAACAATTCTTTCCGGAAAGGAAGGCACTACTGAATATTCTCTTGTAGATATGCCAAAAGAATTAGCAAGTTTTTCCCCTATGGATTTCAACAATATCTCATGGAAAATTGTTATCAGCATTCCTTATGAAAAAATCACCGGGTTCATCACTATAAATTTGTATATGACATTAGTCCTTATTGGAGCTATCGCCCTGACACTTATCGGAGGATCATTACTAATCTACCGCAGCACTCGGTTAAAGATCAGAGCAGAGGAAGAAACAAAACAGTCGATGGAGAAGCTGGGATTACAGGATAGAATACGTGAATCTGAATCACTTTATTATTCCTTCATAGAGCAATTGCCCAATGCTGTTTTCCGCAAAGACCGGGAGAACCATTATATACTTGTCAATTCCCAGTTCTGTAGGCTCAAAGGTCTGAAGAAGGAGGATCTTATTGGCAAAACACCGAAGGAAGTTGCTGACAGCGAAATACTAAATCAGGGCGAGCAAAGACATGCTTTAAATTATGCAAATTTAGGTGAAGAAATCCATAATCTGATTTTGCAAACTGGAAAATTCTATGAGAAAGAAGAAGAATATCCGGATATAAAGGGCGGTATAAAGTATATGCACGTATTGAGAATGCCCGTCTTTGACTCCGCTGGAACGATCATTGGCACACAAGGAATAATGTTTGATATCACCGCGCGCAAACAGATCGAAAATATATTGCGCAAGGGCGAGGTTGATCTTAATGAAGCACAACGTCTCGGACAAATTGGCAGTTGGGAATGTGATGCAACTAATAGCACTATTACTAGGTCAAAAGAATATTTTCGTGTTTATGATATGGATCCGGATATAAGCACTAACATCTTTCAGGAACACCTGAAAACTTATACCCCCGGGAGCACTGCGTTGCTGGATTCTGCTTTCAAGAAATGCTTGCAGACCGGTGAAGGGTATCAACTCGATCTGGAAAAGATAAACGCGGATGGCACAAGTCGCTGGATCACCGAACGTGGTGAAAGCAAGCGCGATGATAAAGGCAAGATCGTGGGAGTGCGGGGTACGGCGCAGGACATAACCGAGCGTAAACGCGCTGAATTGGAAATTACAATGCTTGCTCAGTCATTAAAAAGTATTAATGAATGCGTCAGTATCACCGATAAGGATGATAATATTCTGTTTGTTAATGAATCATTTTTGAAAACGTATGGCTTCAACGAAAATGAACTGGTTGGAAAAAACATGAGCATCGTGCGCTCGCGTAACAATTCTCCGGAATTAGTTAAGGATATTTTACCGGCTACATTAAGCGGTAAGTGGAAAGGTGAGGTGTTGAATAAAAGAAAAGATGGTACTGAATTTCCGATTAGTCTTTCTACAACAACTGTTTATGATAAAAACGGTACACGCTTAGGGTTGATTGGCGTCGCTTCAGATATAACCGAGCGTAAACGTGCCGAAAATGAACTGATTAATGCAAAAGATCAAGCCGAATCAGCCAGCAAATTGAAAGATGCTTTTATTGCAAATATATCCCATGAAATTAGAACTCCATTAAACGGAATTCTGGGAATGACCGCTTTAATCAAAGATATATACCATAGTAATGTAAAGAAAGAAGATGAAGTGCTGTTTGAAGGAATAGATATTTCAAGCAACCGCATTATTAGAACAATTGATATGATTTTGAACTATTCCCGGCTGCATGTAGGGGAATTTAGTATAAAACCGGATAAGATCAATATCTCAATGATCTGTGCAAATCTTGCTAAAGAATTTAATTCTGCGGCTAAAAATAAATCGCTTGACCTTTCATTTCAGAATAACTGCGGAGATACTGCAATATTTGCAGATCAATATTCAATAAATATGGCTGTTTCCAATTTAATTGATAACGCTATTAAGTTTACCAATAAAGGGTCTGTCAATGTTATTCTTCATAAAGAAAAAAATGATGATTTGATCCTTGATGTAAAAGACACAGGAATTGGAATCGATAAAGAATATCTGAATCATATATTCGAACCATACAGACAGGAAGATATGAGATACGGAAGAGCATATGATGGAATTGGACTTGGTCTCGCTATTGTTAAAAAAATTCTCGATCTGAATAAATGTTCTATAAATGTCGAAAGTGAAAAAGGCGAGGGGACAACATTTTCTATTAACCTGGGTAAAGGGGAACAACCACTTAAAAATAAAATTGAAGACGGGGTAACTGCCAATATTCTTCCTGTGCTGGAAGAAATACGAAAAGAGGCGGTTTTGTTAGTTGAAGATGATTTGATGAACCAGGTAACTATTAGAAGATTTATAGAAAAAAAGTATCGTGTCATTATCACAGCTTCTTCAGATGAAGCAATGGAGATAATAAAAAAAGAAAAAATTGATATAATATTAATGGATATATCGATTAAAGGAAGCATGAACGGATTGGAGCTGACGAAAGAATTAAAAGCATCCGATAAATTTTCTCACATACCAATTATGGCTGTTACAGCACATGCTTTTTTATCAGACAGGAAAAATTCATTAGATGCTGGCTGTGATGATTATTTGGCAAAACCTTTTACGTTGAATCAATTGCTTATTAAAATCGATAAGCTTGTTCAGTCTTCATATTCTTAGTTAGTATGGGATTTGTTTTGAAAAATAAATCACAAATAAAATAGTTAATTTCAGAATATAATTGATGGTTTGGTTTTAAGGATTAATCCTTTTGGTTAAAAGATATAGTCCATTTATCATCCTTTTGCTTTATTGTATTCCAGTTCATGTAAAATTATATTTTCATATGAATATATGAGATATGATATGAAAAAAAAGAACGTAAAAACCACACCTGCTTTTCAACAAGCTGTAAAAGAAGTGAAACTAAATACACCTGGATACCTGTCCCTCGTCAAAACCCTATCCGGATTAAAAACAGCTAAATTCTGCTAAAATCAAAAGGATTTCTACTTATCTTTTCCTGGCAAAATTCAATAATTAGGCTGATCTGATGCTTAAATCCTTACTATTATTCTTCAGAAAATCATTTACAACTAACCTTCAATTAAAATTAGAAATTATATTCCTTACCAAGCAATTAGAAATATATCAGCGAACTGATCCTAAACTTAAAATACATAGAACTGACCGAATGTTTTTCAGCCTTATTATGGATTTGTTTTCAAATTGGAAAGAAAGACTGTTCATTGTGAAACCAGAGACAGTCATTAAATGGCATAGAACTGCATTCAGAATATTCTGGAGATGGAAATCTCAACTGGAGGAAGACCAAAAGTTAGCAGGGAAGTGATTTCGCTGATAAAACAAATGGCAAATGAAAATTCAAAATGGGGAGCGCCAAGAATTCATGGGGAACTACAAAAACTTGGATTCGATATTTCGGAATCAACCGTACAAAGATATATGCCAAAGAATGGAAGAAGAACGACTGGTCAGAATTGGAAGACTTTTCTGAAAAATCATTCGAAGGAAAT
>PLLW01000045.1:15904-19915 GCA_003141435.1 Ignavibacteriales bacterium | reverse complement strand
GGTAAAAAGAATTCCTTCGGAATAGATGAGATTGTAACGGCATACCGGTCACCCTGGCAAAACGGCTATGTTGAACGAATAATCGGAAGTATAAAAAGAGAATGCCTAGATCATGTAATTGTATTAAATGAGAATCATTTAAGGAGCATTCTTACCGATTATATTTCTTACTACAATAAATATCGAACTCATCTTGGAATCAACAAAGATTCGCCTGAAGGGAGACAAGTTCAATTGACAGGGAAGATTGATAAAATTCCTATGGTGAATGGTCATCATCATTATTATTTCAGGCAAGCCGCTTAAATCCTTTTCCCGTTTGTAAAATATTAAGATGTTTTCGGGGATAACTATGTCCGTTGGTGGATAGTTTTATCAAAAGTTGAAAAATCAGTCGTAAAACCTTAGGGATGGGAGGAAGGAAATGTTATAATCCACAAAAAATATCATTATAAAGAACTTATATTTATGTCAGATGAAGTAAAGAATAGGCACAATGGTTTTTATGGTATTATTGGGAAGTCCATATATTAAAAAAGCCTCAAAAACGCATATTCTGTACGTCTAAGAGGCTTAATTTTGTAGGGCGGAGAGGGAGGGATTCGAACCCTCGGTACCAGTTTCCCAGTACGACGGTTTAGCAAACCGTTGGTTTCAGCCACTTACCTACCTCTCCAAGCTGAAATAATCATAATTTGAACAAATCCGCTAGGATTCATTCTCTATTTTAGAAGCGCAAATATAGAGAAAATTAAATTAACTTTAAAACAAGTATCTGCTTTACTGCTTTATTCTTTTTTAATTTATATTTTTGTATAAACTTAAAGAGTCTGTTTATGAGCATGTTTATTCTTAAAAAACCCGGGTACAAAGGCAGAAGATTTATATCCATTGATGCGTCATCTTCCATCGAACTGAAGACAGCAAACAAATATTTACCTGTGCTAAGCTTATTTATCTTAACTGCTGTCGGAGTGTTCGTCTCTGTTTATGTTAATAAAGAAGTTTTCGGAGTAGAACAGGCTGTAGCTTTGCTATTTTGGGTTACAATGATTTATTCCTGGACCAGGTTGCTGAATATGCCGGTTGAAATATCCTTGAAAGGAAATAGGATTCTCTTTATTGATTACCTCTCTAATATAAAATATATGTTCATACCTGATCTCCTCTCTATAGAACAAAAAAAATCAATGGTTTATGTGATTTCTAAAACCGGGAAAATTACATTACAGTATGCATTTGAAGGCTTAAGTGAATTTATTGAAGAATTAGTTAAAAAGAATCCACAAATCAAGATCATTGGTTTTGGAGAAATAGCAGCAAAATAAATTGTTCCCTATCCATTATGGAACTTACTATATCACATTTCTGTAAAATCCTTTGTTTTCTCTGAAACCAATATTTAATTTTCTATTTATTAAAAAGGAGTATAAATGAATACCCTCAAAACGGTGGCGGTATTAAGAAGTTAATGTTCAAAAACTTAAAGTCAAAAAAATAATATTATGAAAAATACTAAAGTAGCCAAAACCTTAAAAATACGCGGCATCTATGCATAAGAATTTAAATCGGATAGTATCTCATACTTTTCGGCTGTTCTTTGTTTCTATCTTATTTGTGGGAACTCTTTTCTCTCAAACCAGGACTAACTTGGATCTATTTTATTCCTTGGTGGATTCATCTGTTGCTCAGTTTGTGTTCTTCTCTGCTCCTCCCGCAAAAATAAAAGTGGAAATGAATAGTGGTGATGCCTACTCAATTTTTAATAACCGGGTGTTGGGATATTTAAAAGACAAAGGAATTACACCTGGAAATGAGAAGAGTGACAGCATCCCTTTATTCTCATATACAATCGAAAAACCCTTTACTCAATACACGCAAATATTCAGAGATGGATTTTTGGGACCATTTTTAGTTCAAAGAGAGATTTCCTTAAAAGGGAATTATTTTTATTCTGGTTCCGGTAAAAAAGATTTCAGCTATAGCTCTAATGATACTGTAAAAGTTGATGATATTAAAAACCTTGAAAATGTGTCATTTAAGTTTACTAATGGAACTCTGCCTCCTGAACCTTTCTTTACAGGTTTATTTGAACCCGTGGTTGCATTAGGAACTGCTGCCGCCGCCGTTATTCTTTTCTTTACTGTCCGTAGCAAATAGAATGTCTGCCTTTTTCCCTTTGAAGCCTTACTTAATTTATTTATTATTGTAAATTATATTTCAAAAAATGACAAAAATGAAGAACATATTAATACTTATTCTATTATCCTTAGTAATTTGGGGGTGCGGCGGTTCAGAAAATACAGTGAATATGTCCCCGGAAGACAGACTCGCTTATGCCGTAAAACTCTATAATAATGAAGACTACGAACAGGCTGTCAACGAATTTTCTTCTATAGTGCTCCAGTTTCCTGGTAATGCTGTTGTAGATTCTGCACAATACTACACCGGTATGACAAGGTATCAAAGAAAAGAATATATTTTAGCAGCCTATGAATTCAGTAAACTTATAAAAAATATGCTTGCAAGTAAATTGATATCTGAATCTCAATATATGTTAGCTGAGTGTTATTATAAATTATCGCCCGACTTTACTCTTGATCAAAAATATACCCGAAGTGCAATAAAGGAATATCAGGCTTATATCGATTTCTTTCCTACCAGCGATAAGGTGCCTGATGCTGAGGTTAAGATAAAGGAACTTAATGAAAAGCTGGCTCACAAAGAATATAACGCGGCGTATATATATTCCAAACTTGAATTTTACAGGGCCGCATTAAAATATTATGATAATGTTGTGGAAATATATCATGATACTAAGTATGCTCCTTTGGCTATGTATGATAAAACCAGGTTGTTGATCAGTAGGGATAGAAACGCTGATGCCTTGATTGAAATAAATAAGTTTTTGGAGAAATATCCTTCAAGCGACTATGTTAAGGATATGCGGGATCTCAAAAATAATCTCGAAATATCAGCATCCAAATGAGCTTAACAGCAAAGAAAGTCAGTGAATCTGTAACTATAATGACTGAACTCGTTCTTCCGAATCATACTAATCAATTGGGAAAGCTTCTGGGCGGTCAATTAATGCACTGGATCGACATTTGCGCTGCAATGTCAGCTGGTAGGCATAATCGGAGGGTTTGTGTAACTGCTTCGGTTGATAGAATAGATTTTCATAATCCGATAAGTTTAGGCGATCCGGTAACCCTTATTGCTTCTGTAAATAGGGTCTTCAATACTTCTATGGAAATTGGAGTAACAGTCTTTTCAGAAAATTATGTTGAGGGTAAAAGAATACATACCAACTCGGCTTATTTAACATTTGTTTGTGTGGATAAAGTAGGTAAACCCGTCAAAGCTATTGAGGCTATCCCTGAAACTGAAGATGAAAAAAGAAGATTTGATGAAGCCTTGCAGCGAAGAGAAACTAGGCTTAAAAATAGAAATAGGTAGTATTAAATTACTTTTTGCTTTTCTTCTCTTTTCCGTTGAAGCATTCTCCCAGGTTCCGATTAACGGCTTTTGTAAATATAACCGGTTTGATATTGATTCTGGTTTTACAAAACTATTTGCGCTTAATTATAATGACGATTCATATACGGACCTTGTATTATACAATCCGGCTAAGAAAGACCTTGAAACATTGGATGGAAATCAATCCCTTACTTTCTCTGCTCCCCGAAAATATAAAATACCATCCGAAATTTCTCTTATCCATAATATTGTTGATAAGGATAATAAGATAATAGGATATGCCTATAGCTCCAGGAAAAGGATGAATGTAGGTCTCGTTTCTTTCGCAAAAAACGGCAAACCTCTCTTTACTAATGTGTTAAAATTAGATTCCTATCCTGAAAACATCAGCGTTTCGGATATAAACGGAGATTCTAAACCGGAATTTTTAATCTCCGGAAAATCCTTTGACGGTCTCTCAATATTATCTAACGAAAACAGGAAATTAAAAGAGTTAAAGATTCTAAGGAATTCCGTTTATTCTTTTTCCCA
>PLLW01000045.1:0-15869 GCA_003141435.1 Ignavibacteriales bacterium | reverse complement strand
TATGCAAGTTTTAATTCTTCCTTTGATGCTATAAAAATAATAAAGACAAAGTATAACCCAGAAAAAATCATTATTGGTGACTTCAATAAAGATGGCAAAATGGATATCGCCTACCTTGATACAAAGACAGGGACGCTCTCAATTCTGTTCGGCAAGGATGACAGGGGTTTTTATCCCGAAGTAATTTATTTTAGGAAGAATGGATGTGTTGATCTGGTTCCTTATTATAGCAAATTCATCAATGGAATAGCTGTGATTAGTGAACATGGTAGCCTTTATTTGATTTCAAATTTTACATCTGTATCTGGAGAATTTAATATCTCCCTTGGTATTAATCAGCAAGGGCTAAACTATTTTGACCATAATCATGATGGAATTCCCGATTTGTGCTTTATTGATAATGCAGAACATAAACTGGATCTGATAATTAGGAATACTTCAGGAATCCCATCATTATATTATTCTATTCCTTTAGTCGGAGAAGAAACAAAAATATATCCTGATTATTTGGGGAAAAATAAGGTTGCATTTTATTGCTATACCGAAGAGAAGAAATTAATTGAATCTGTTAAAATAGATTTTACAAATTCTTCTTTCGAAAAGAAAACATTTTATGTGCAGAATGGTATTGCGGATATAAGGACTGTGCATAATGACGCTAATCAAGTAAAACTCTTTGTGGTAGAGCTAGATAATAGGAAATTAAGTCTGTCTGTATTTAATTCTATAGAAATAAATTATTTAAATAGTACCTATACTATTGCCGATAATGTGGTTAATGTTTCTTTTGGAAGGGAGAATTCCCAGGCTCTCTATTTTTGGCAGAATAACAGCGATTCATTAATTTTATATCAGGCATCTTTTAGTAATAATTTTGAGAATCCGGAAATAAAATATTCCACGAAGTCAAATAAGTATAATAACATTCTCTCATTGACAGGTGACTTTTTTACGAGTAATAAAGATGCTTATTTTACTATAATTCATTCTCCTGAATTATATCTAACTCTTACTTTGTCAGGTAATACTATTTGCACATTGGAAAGAAAAGAAAATATTGGGGAGATGGCTGTTTCTGGCATTAAACAATTTTATGTAGCGCGGTCTAATTTTAAGGGTTTGGATAAAATCTTCTTTTGTTCTGGTATCGATAAGAATATTAAAAAGATTGATCTCCTGAATAAAGGGAAAAACATTTTTATTAGCCCTGTTGCTGATGTACAATATGCCGGAGATTATTTTATTAAAAATATGGATATGAAAAGTTTTCACCTTGTCTATATAAATAACAAGGAAAATTGTGTTACAATAAAGCAGTTGCAATGATAAAATACTTATTGATTATTTACTTTTATGTCGGATGTATTGGTTTGTTTCCACAAAATACTTCTAAGGAGCAGCTCGATAAGTTGTTCAATGATTTTGTTAAGTATAAAAAAACCGGGATAACTGATATCTCGGTAACTAAACATGAACCGGTTAAGTGTGGGTTTGTTCTTGTAAATTCTGTCAGGATGAATTTTAATAATTTTACATATGAACAACAGCAGGTTCTGAAGCCTTTGCTTACTAGACCTGTTATGCAGTCAAGTATAGTATCTCCTTCAGGTTTTTTCAGAATTCATTATGACACTACAGGAAGCAATACACTTGCTTATTATACAAATGCCGATTTACTTCATTATTCCACACAAGTGATCCTTCAGATGTATCTTGACTCTGTGGCTATAGCCGCTGATTCTGCATATAATTTTGAAGTAAACTACCTTGGATATCCCCCGCCTCCTCCTGATGATTCTGCCGGTGGTGATAATAAATATGATATTTATCTTATGAATTTGTACGGAGAGTATGGAGAAACAGATTTTGATGTGGATAAAGGTCCCAGTTATATGATAGTGAATAGTGATTTCGCAGGGTTTCCAACATTGGGAATATATGCAGTTCGTGTCACGGTTGCCCACGAGTTTCATCATGGTATACAGGTTGGAAATTATATCTATAGAGATACCGATGCATGGTTCCACGAAATGACTTCCACTTCAATGGAACATTTTGTCTATCCTTCAATTCCGGATTATGTTAATTATATGTCTAATTATTTCAAAAACCCCCAAAGATCAATTGCTGAAAATATTGATGATCAACATCCATATGATGGATATGATCTTGCTATCTGGAATATCTATATGCAAATCAAATTCAATTATGATATAATTAAAAGTCAGTGGGAACTGATGCCTCAAATGAGAGCAATAGAGGCAATGAACAAAACTATTGTTGATAAAGGTTCTTCCTTTAGCCAGATACTTAATGAATTCGGAATATGGGTTTACTTTACGAACAGCAACGCCCAACAGGGTAAATATTTTCCTGAAGCTGCGAATTATCCTTTAATAGCTTTTCCAATTTCTAATTCATTACAATTTCCACCATATACTCCGGTAAACAGTTTCGATTACCCGGTGTCAAATAATTTCTTTAATATTTCTATTGGAACTGATAATCTAGTTCCTGTAATTACAAATTCCGATTATGAAGCTGCAGTAGTTAATACTGCTTCGACTTTCAATTTTCAGTATTTGTTATACAATTATAATGCTGCCGGGACAAACAACCTTGTTGATAAATATTATTCTAAATTGAATACTACTGAATCATCTTCGTTTAATTCAGAAATATTAAATGATACATGGTTAGGCTCTACTGCTGTTTTTAATCATAATGCAGATTTTACTTTTCCTTCTCCATTTAATTATTCTTATTCGGCGCTCTATATTCCTGTTGATCAAAATTCGTCTGGTGAATATAATCTTTATGTTTATTCCATTGGAATGAAACTGGTCTATTCCTCCATAGTTTCTGAAATTCCACTTGATGGAGTAAAACCTGTAATAACCTGGAACGGAAAAGATAATAATAACCGGAAATTATCTTCAGGTGTATATATTTATGCAGTTAAATCAGGAAATAGTGTTAAAAAAGGAAAAATTGTAATCTTTAATGAGTAATTATTCTGTCGAAGCTGTCTCTCTGAATAAAGTCTTTGGAAGAAGGCTTATTTTCAATAATATAAATTTCAAATTTGAGAACAATGGGATATTTGGCATTTCCGGACCCAATGGTTCTGGGAAATCTACATTAATTAAAATAATTGCAGGAATAACTTCTCCGTCTTCGGGAAAGGTCATACATAATAGTAATACCATAGCGGTTATTCCTGAAAAGCTTCATAACCATATCGGTTTCGTTTCCCCTTACCTTGTGTTATATGATGAGTTTTCTGCATGGGAAAACTTAAATTATTTCTCAGAAATTAGGAATGTTCCATTTGATTCTGAGAAGGTGACCTTCCTGCTCGATAGGTTTTTATTATTAAACAGAAAAGACGATTTCGTAAAGATATATTCTTCCGGGATGAAACAACGACTAAAATTTATATTTGCTTTGATGCATTCGCCCCAATTATTATTGCTTGATGAACCTACCTCAAACCTTGATGCCGAAGGGAAAGATAAAGTTTATTCAATCCTGAGAAATGAAGCCGGTTCGTCAATAATTATTATCGCATCGAATGAAGATTCAGATCTTGAAATTTGTTCAAGCTGTATTCAGTTGGAACAGTTTAAGAATGTCAATAGCTCTGTACCTTCGAGAGGGGATATCCTTAAATGAAGATAAAAGCTTATGCACTGTTTAAAAAAGATTTCCACTCCGAGTTAAGAACAAGGTATGCCGTTAATTCATTAGTAATGTTTATTATTGTTGCAATAAGTGTAATCTTGTTTTCAATTGGTAATGAAAGAATATCACAGGGTTTAACCGGTGGTCTTTTCTGGGTAGTAATATTTTTTTCTGCTATGTCAGGTTTGGCGCGTGCATTCGTTTCCGAGGAAGAAAGAGGGACAACCTTAGTTCTTCAGCTTATCGCATCTCCTTCAACTATTTTCTCTGGTAAGCTTCTGTTCAATTTGATTCTCGTTTTTATGATGAACATCGTAATTGCTCTGTTATATTCCGCCATGTTTGATGCATTTGTAATTAAGAATTTCCTCCTCTTTTTGGTTACCTTTTTACTAGGGAATATCGGATTGGCCATTTCTTCTACAATTATAGCTGCAATTATTGCAAAAGCCGGTTCCAAGGGAACTTTGTACCCTGTATTGTCGTTTCCTATTCTTTTACCTTTGATCTTATTGCTTGTTCATTTAACTTTAAATTCGCTGGATGGCACATCATTTGAGCAATCTATATTCGAATTAGCAATGGTTGCTTGTTATGATGTGATTATGTTATCTGCATCATATATGTTGTTCGATTTCGTTTGGAAAGATTAAATATTAATCACTTTAATTTGATAAATATAATATGGCTTGGAAAATATTTCTCTTCTTACTGTTGAGTTTTGTATCAGTGGCGGGAATAGCATTTCCCATTGTTGAGAACCCAATACATTGGTATGAATTTCCTTTAATTAAAGGATTGGAACAGAATGCTAAAATCATATTTTTTCATGTGCCTACTGCATGGCTCACAGTTATAGCCTTCTTGATGTCCACAATTTATAGTGTTAAGTATTTAATAAATAAGAACCTCGACGATGATGCAAAAAGTTATGCTGCCGCACAGCTCGGTATAATATTTTGCATATTAGCCACCATTACTGGCGCTGTATGGGCTAAATTCGCTTGGGGCTCATATTGGAGCTGGGATCCAAGACAGACAAGTATTTTCGCCCTCTTACTCATCTATGGTGCTTGGTTTGCACTTCGTTCTTCTCTTGAATCTGAAGAAAAAAGAGCCACTCTTTCCGCTGTCTATGCTATTATTGCATTTTTAACTGTTCCTTTTTTTATATTTATTATGCCTAGGATAATGAAAGGATTGCATCCCGGCTCTGCTGATGATAATAATGCTGGTCCCATTGTTAATTTTAAGATGAATGGCAATATGCAGCTCATTTTCTTCTTATCGTTAATAGCATTCACAATTCTCTTTTTCTGGATGTGGACTCTTGGATACAAATCAATAATATTTAAAGAAAAAATCAATAAAATATATACGCAAGGATAATTGTGGAATCACTTTACCAGTTTCTTCAGAATAATGCTATCTATATTGTAATGATTATTGTTCTTATAGTTTGGACGGGAATATTTTTGTATCTGCTCAACCTAGATAAGCGTATCAGGAATATCGAAAGAGAATTTAAAAACAAATAAAGAATGCCAGAAATATTAAATCTGAAGTATAAAGGAGAAAATAATTGAAAAATAAATATATATTCGGCGGAATTATTATCACTGTCTTTCTCGCTATAATGGTATATCTGTTTACTCAAAGCAATATCCAATACGAAAGTAATTTTCAGAATGTTATTTCTAAGGAAAAGATTTGCAAAGCAACGGGAAGCTGGATAAAGACCAAAAGCTATGAGGTAGATAAAGTAAACAAAACATTTTCGTTCTTCATGATGGATGAGAAAGGCAATGAAATGAAAGTTGTTTATTACGGCACCATTCCGAATAATTTTGAATCTGCTAAGAGTGTTGTTGTCACTGGTCAGTATAAAGATGGTTATTTTCATGCAAGGGATATTTTAACTAAATGTCCAAGCAAATATCAGGATGAAAAAATCAAATCTTCTGGTTTATAAAATTGCGAATTGTTCCTTCAAAGGGGCTTGAATAAATTATATTAAAAAATAATTCTGGATCAAACGATCGCATTAAATGTTTATTGTCCCTGCTACATGAAAAAAAAATAATAGAAACTATATATTGGAATTAGCTATAAGTAATAAGGATGATTAGATGATTGGAAGTATAATTCTAACAATTGCTCTGGCATGCAGTATCTTTTCTGTGATAATGTATTATCTGAGTTTCAAAGGGTATAAAAATACTCTTAATTATGGCAGAATCGGCTATCATTCAATGGTCTTGTTGGTCTTGACCGCATCATTTATCCTCGAGTATCTTATCCTTACTCATAATTATGGCTTTAAATACGTTTACGATTACAGCAGTAATGATCTCGCTAAAGGAATACTCGCTGCTACATTTTGGGCGGGACAGGAAGGAAGCTTCATGCTTTGGCTTCTCCTAAGTTCTATTGTTGGACTTGTGCTTCAGAACTATTCATCAAAGAGAGGCGACCTCGAACCCAGGGTTATGGCTGTATTTTCTCTGGCAACTACATTCTTACTCATAATGGTCTCGCCATTATTCAAGAATCCATTTGCTTCTATATGGAGCGAACCAATATTCCTAAGCTTAAAAGATGTTAATCCTTCCTTCATGAGTCTGCCCTTTCTGCAGAGTTTTCGGTTTACTGATGCTCAGTCTGGTCAGATTTTCATTAAAATGAATAGCGAATTGTTTGCATCTCTTTCATCAGTTGGAATATCTTTAAAAGAATTTATTATCAATGGTAAAGGATTAAATCCCCAATTGTTGAATTTCTGGATGCAGATTCATCCGCCTATTTTGTTTACTGGTTTTGCAATGGCAACAGTTCCATTTGCATTTGCTATGGCAGCATTGATGAAAAATGATTACAAAGAATGGGTAAAGCAGTCATTCCCATGGGTGCTTGCAGGTGCGGGTATACTTGGTCTTGGAATTATGATGGGAGGCTATTGGGCTTATGAAATGCTTGGATGGGGAGGCTATTGGGCTTGGGATCCCGTCGAAAACTCTAGCCTCATACCTTGGCTTGTCGGCGTGGCTTCTATTCATACTCTTCTGGTTCAGAGAAAAAGTCAGGCAGTGGGTGGTATCGGCAAATTTGCTAAAACAAATCTAATACTCTGTCTTTTAACTTATATACTGGTTTTATATAGCACTTTCTTAACAAGAAGCGGAGTTCTTGGCGATGCATCCGTTCATTCTTTTGTAGATCCCGGAATGCTCATTTACTTATTCCTGATAATCTTTATTGGGACTTTCTTAGTAATGGGATTCGGTATGGTCATGTACCGCTGGAAAAACCTTTCAGAAAAAATTGCATCAGATGAAGCAGTACTTTCCAGAGACCTTGCTTTATTTACCTCCGCAATAGTACTAAGCGCTTCCGCACTTATCGTGTTGGTTGGTACTTCAGCCCCTATATTCGGAAAAGCTGTCGATACTTTTTTCTATAGCGAAATGCATATTCCTTTAGCCATTATTATAGGACTCCTTAACGGTTTAAGCTTATTATTGCAATGGAATATGACAAAAGGAAAGGATCTGTTAAAGAGTTCCATTATTCCTCTCTCAATTTCTCTTGTGGCGACACTCTTGATTGTTATATTGGGTGGCGTGAATGACATAATGATGATGCTTCTTGCATTCTCCGCCGTTTTTACATTGGCTGTTAATATTGATATTGCTTTCAGGATTATACGTGCTAATTTCAGTATGATAGGCGCTTATGTCGCCCATATCGGAATCGCATTATTTATTCTTGGTGTTATTGGATCGGCAGGCTATAGCAAACAGGTTGAAGTTAATCTCGAAAAAAATGTTCCGGTTACAGCACTGGGATATGAAATGGTTTTTACCGGATATAGTCCTATTGAAAACACAAATAAGTATCAATTTAATATCTCTCTGAAAAAAGATGATAAGAGTTTCAAGGTTGCCCCTATAATGTATATAAGCGATTACAATAATGGTCTTATGAGAGAACCAGCAATATTGAGCATGTTTACAAAAGATATTTATGTATCTCCATTGGGATACGAAGAGAGTGATGGCTCCGGTCTCACCACTGTTAATAAACCAAAAGAAGTGCTTACTATTACCGCCAGTATTAAACCCTTTATTAACTTTGTATGGACCGGTGTTTTAATAATGGTAATCGGATTTGTCATTTCTGTTATAAGAAGATTAAAAGAATCACTTAAATAAGATGAACAAAAGCAGTATTTATATCGAAACTTATGGCTGCCAGATGAATCTTGCAGATACTGAAATTGTCCTTGGCATTCTTCAGGATCATGGTTATGTGGTAACAAAAGAAATTGGTAAGGCTGATGTAGTTCTTCTTAATACCTGTAGCGTCAGGGATAATGCTGAACAAAGAATTTATGGCAGGCTCGGCAATATAAGTAATCTTAAAAATGTTAATCCTAACCTTGTAGTGGGTATTCTTGGTTGTATGGCAGAACGCCTTCGAAAGGACCTTGTCGAAGATAAGAAAATAGTTGACCTTGTGGTCGGTCCGGATGAATATAGACGCCTTCCCGAATATATAAATATTGCCTTCAACGGCGATAAAGGCATAGGCATTAAACTATCAAGAACAGAAACATATGACGATATAATTCCTTTCCGGGAAGATGGTCTTCAGGCATGGATTTCCGTCATGAGAGGATGCGATAAGTTTTGTTCTTTCTGTGTTGTGCCATTTACTCGCGGTAGGGAAAGAAGCAGGTCACTTCATTCCATCCTTGATGAAGTAAAGCAGCTCTCAAAACGCGGCTTTAGAGAAGTAACTTTGCTTGGACAGAATGTAAATTCATATAACGATAACGGAACAGACTTTGCCGATCTTCTTTCTGCCGTCGCTGCTGTTGATACTTCAATGAGAATTAGGTTTTCAACCTCACATCCTCAGGATTTGTCCGATAAACTCATTTATACTATTGCTGAGTATCCCGGTTTATGTAATTATATCCATCTGCCTGTTCAGTCCGGTTCCGATAGAATCCTTGAACTAATGAACCGCACTTATAATATCGATCATTACCTGGGTATAATTGAAAAGGCAAAAAGTATTATTCCTGGCGTAAGTTTCTCCACAGATATTATTGCGGGGTTCCCTACGGAGACTTATGAAGATCATCTTATGACTCTTGAAGTTATGCGTAAGGTAAAATATGATGGGGCATATATGTTTAAGTATTCCCCTAGGGAAGGTACAAAATCATTTAATATGGAAGATGATGTCCCCGAAGAGGTTAAAGCAAAAAGACTTCAGGAAATTATTGATCTTCAGCAGAAGATATCCTATGATAAAAATCAGGAATTGATCGGTAAAGAAGAAACTATTCTGATCGAAGGATTCAGTAAAAAATCAGATCAGTTCTTTTCTGGTAGGACTGACACAAACAAAGTCGTCATAATTCCTATTGATCACAACATTAGGGAAGGGGATTATGTGAAAGTTAAAATCGATCGTGCTACTTCTGCTACCTTGTTCGGTCGCTCCGTCAAATCGGTTAAACAAGATAAGAAAAACATGGCTCTGTCGGCTTAATATGAAAACTAATTTTATCATATCGCTTCTCTTTCTGTTAACCATAAATGTTGCGGGACAGGGAATTGATATATCTGATTACCTAAAGAAAATAGAAAGCGGCAAAGTAGAAGAAGTCAAAGAAAAACTGCCCGAATTAAAAATGAAGTATCCCCGCGATCCATCTGTCCTTTTTCTGGAAGGAATATTAACTGAAGATGGTAAAATATCTGTCTCCATCTTTTCTAATGTGGTAAGTAATTATCCCCAAAGCAGGTATGCTGATGCTGCTGTGTTCAGAATCTATTCTTATTACTATGCGCTCGATAAGTCCCAGGAAGCCTCTTCCTGGCTTGACAGGTTGAAAAAAGATTACCCAACCTCTCCATACATTAAAATTGCTGAAAAGAATAATAACCTCACTCAAGTAAATCTGAAAAAAGATGATACTAAGTTGGTTAATAATCAAGACTCCAAAATAAAATATAAGTATACAATACAGGCGGGGGCATTTAGTAATAAGGAAAATGCCAACGCATTGAAAAAACAATTTATAGATGCCGGGTATTCCTCAGAAATAAAAGAAAAAACGGTTGCTGGTGCCCTTTTCCAGGTTGTCTGCGTTGGTAAATTCATGACTGAAGTTGAAGCAAAGAATTTCCTGAAGCAGATAAATACTCAGTACAACTTAGATGGCAGAATTGTAAGTATAAATTAATACTCACTAATTAAATTGTTATTCATTCCAACACGATACATTTCATATATCTTCTCGTCTGATTTCTTTATATTTAAACATCAAAAAATGATATATTATTGAATACATTTTGTAAAAGTTTTTGAAAACAATGACAATAGCTCAGTTCCAGGAACAGTTCGGTATTATTGGTAAAACCAAAGAGATTAAAGACCTGGTCGATATTATAATGCAGGTCGCCAAATCTGATATTTCTGTGCTCATCTTTGGTGAGAGCGGTGTCGGAAAGGAAGTCTTTGCAAGAGCTATTCATGGCTATAGTAACCGTGCTGATAAACCTCTCGTTAGTGTTAACTGTGGAGCAATTCCTGAAGGTATTCTCGAAAGCGAACTTTTCGGCCATAAGAAAGGCTCCTTTACCGGTGCAATGGAAAACAGGAAAGGATATTTTGAAATAGCCGATGAAGGCACTCTGTTTCTCGACGAGATTGCCGAAATGCCCTTAACCACCCAGGTAAAATTATTAAGGGTAATTGAAACTAAAGAGTTTATGCGCATTGGCGCTGAAACCGTTACTAAAGTGGATGTCAGAATTATCGCTGCCACAAATAAGGATCTCCAGAAAGAAGTTGATTCTAAAAGATTCCGCGAGGATCTCTTCTTCAGATTGAAAGCTGTAACATTTAATATTCCCCCCTTAAGAAAAAGAAAAGGTGATATCGAAGAGTTTGCAATGTTCTTCCTTAAATCTTATTCTGAGGGAAATCATATCACTATCCCTCGTATCACTAATGAAGCCATGGAAATATTGAAAAATTACTCTTGGCCCGGGAATATTAGGGAATTGAAAAATGCCATTGAAACAGCAGTCGCATTAAATAAAAATGGAATCCTGGATGAGTTCTCTTTCATTCCTCTGCTCCGTGAAATAGATAAGGATATTCCTTCCCAGCGTAACCTTCCTGTTTTCCTGAATAAAACCCCTGAGGATGCCGATAGGGAATTAATGTATAGGGCATTATTTGAAATTAAAAAAGACCTTATTGAACTGAAAGATTTGATCTACCACCGTCAGGAAGAAATTATTAATAATGATGAAGTCATTTCTCTCGCTGAAGTTGAAAAAAATGCTATAATCAAGGCTCTGGAAAAAACCCATGGAAATAAACGCATGGCAGCCCGCTTGTTAAATATCAGTGAAAGAACATTTTATAGAAAAATGAAGGGTTATGAAATTTAATAGCATGATTGTCTCTGCATTTCAAAAGATTCGAGAGCTGTATCATTGTAATAACGCTCTATTATTATCAATAAATGGCTTGTTTATAATCGCTGCTCTGGTTAATTTTACTTCTTGTTGTTCTTATTCTTTTACTGGAGCTTCAGTACCCGAACATCTAAAGACTATTTCTATCCCGGTCGCAGACGATAGAAGCGGTGCTGGTGAGCCTGGTCTCAGAGAACTCTTAACTACTACTCTCACTCAAAAGTTTATTGATGACAATTCACTTAGAGTCTCTGATCGTGTCAATGCCAATGCATCTCTCGATTGTACTATCTCTTCTTTCAGTGATGCTCCGGCAGTTGTTTCCGGTGGTGATAATGTTACCACAAGAAGAGTAACGATTGGCGTTCAGGTTATCTATAAAGATCTTGTTAAAAGAAAAACAATATATGAGCAGACTTTCTCCAATTACGGTGATTACATCGGTACTGGAGGGATAACTGAAAAAAATGCTGCGGTTAGTATTGCAGTTGATAAAATAACAGAAGATATTCTGCTTGCAACAGTTTCAGGTTGGTAAAAATTATATAAAGGTATGTTAGTATTATGGATGATATAGTCCTCATTTCTTATTTCGTCGCTCTCTCTATTCTCTTCATCTTCGGTCTCCATGGATTTATTATGATCTATTATTATAATAAATATAAGGATGTAAAGCATAAGCAGAAACCGGAATGTATACCTGATGCCAAAGTTACTATTCAGCTCCCTTTATATAATGAACTTTACGTTGTTGAAAGATTGATCGAAACCGTTTGCGAAATTGATTATCCGAAAGAATTATTGGAGATTCAGGTCCTTGATGACTCTACCGATGAAACTGTTAATATCTCAGCAACTATGGTTGCTAAAAAGAAAGCCGAAGGTTTTGATATCTGCCATATCCGCAGAGGTACAAGAGAAGGATATAAAGCAGGCGCCCTCAAAGAAGGTCTTAGAGTCGCTAAAGGTGAATTTGTTGCAATATTTGATGCTGACTTTATTCCCCAGAAAGAATTCCTAAAGAAAACTCTCTCTTTCTTTAGTGATGATAAAGTAGGTATGGTGCAGACACGCTGGGAGCATCTTAATGGTGACTATTCCATGCTCACTAAAGCTCAGGCTCTCGCTCTCGATGGCCACTTCGTAATTGAACAGACTGTCAGAAATAAGGCTGGCTTCTTTATAAATTTTAATGGCACTGGCGGTGTATGGAGAAAATCCTGTATCGTNNCTTAAAACGCAGCAGTTCAGATGGACAAAAGGTCACATTGAAACTGCTAAGAAAATCCTTCCCCTGGTTTGGAAATCTTCTGTCCCCTTTAGAGTTAAAATGCAGGCGACTGTTCATTTAACCAGTAACCTTGTTTTTCCGTTTATCCTGTTAGCCGCTATCCTTAATGTTCCCCTAATATTCATAAAGAATAGCGGTTCGCATGAAGCCTACTTCGCCGTTATGTCTATCTTTGTCCTTGCTTTCGTTAGTTCGTTCATGTTCTATTTGTATTCCCAAAGAGATATCAGAACTGATTGGAGAAAGAAGATCGTCCTCTTCCCGCTGTTTATGGCTGGTAGTATGGGCTTCGCTGTTAATAATTCACGCGCGGTTATTGAAGGTCTCCTAAGCCGTAAGAGTGAATTTGTACGTACTCCTAAATTCAACGCCGAAAATGGTAATAGTTCTGCCGCAGGTAAAAAATACGGAAACAGGAAAATCGGTCTCTCTGTTTATGTGGAATTAATGATGGCTGTTTACTGTCTTATCGGTATCTGTGCATCCCTCTATTTCCTTGAAATAGCCGCATTACCATTTCAGGTTCTGTTCTTTTCAGGATTTGCTTTCGTGTCAATAACCTCCATTAAACACGCTTATTCCAAATCTTAGGATATAATTGACTAAATCTGCTGCCGAAACATTTAACAATAAAGTAAGCCTCATTTATGAGTACAATAAAAAATCTCCACTTTTTATAAGGAAGGCTGATGAGGAGATTAAGAATAATCAAATTGAAAGAGCTGTCGAAATTTTATTAGCAGGATTAAAAGTTTATCCCGACTATGCTGCCGCCCATTTTATACTTGGACGCGCTTATTCTCTTCTCGGACAATTCAATCAAGCCCTCAAATCTATAAAAACCGGTTCTGTTTTAATCAATTCTGCAGATACTTATGATTATTATCTGAAGGAAATTGATTCTGCCAGGAAACAACGCTCATTGTTTGATTCTGCATCCAGGTATTCATTCTTCTCCTCAGAAACTGAACCCGCCCAGCCTGCAATTATTCCCAGAGATAAAAAAGAAAATGAATTTAAATTACCTGCTAAGGAAGAAACTCAGTTTGATGATATCGATGACCGTCTCGAAGAGATCGCAAGGGATATTTCACATGCAAGATTAAATGAATCTCCTTCCAATGCGAATTATGAGCTTTCTAATGCAGAAAACCTTATAGATCAGGATATGTTTGTCTCAGAAACTCTTGCTAAGATTTATATTACNNCCCTCTAAACAGGAATATTATTTACAAAGAATAAGTGAACTCCAGTCACAGCTTGAATAATCCGGTTGTTCCATCCTTTCTGAAACACTCCGCTAAATTAAAAAGAGAATTCTACACCCGTCCCCTTATTACTGTCGCTAAAGAACTGCTCGGTAAGATACTAGTTAAAACAGAAGCTACTCACGCGTACACCAAATATAAAATATCTCATACTTTCCTTGCGGGAAAAATAGTCGAGGTTGAGGCCTATGATGGTTCAGTCGATCAAGCCGCCCATACATTCATCGGCAAAACCAAGCGTAATGAAATAATGTTCCGGCAGGGGGGGTATCTCTACGTTTACTTTACTTATGGAGCCCACTTCTGTAGTAATGTTGTCACAGGTAAAGAAGGGCAGGGAACCGCCGTTCTTATCCGCGCACTCGAACCCATTGCCGGTATTGAAGAAATGATAATAAATAGATTCGGCAGGGATTTGAAGAATGAGAAAGAAAAACTTAATTTAACTAATGGTCCCGGAAAAATATGTCAGGCTTTCAATATAAATAGGGATCATTATGGCGCCGACCTTATTGGCAATGAAATATTCATAATAGATCAACCGGCTGTGAACAATAAAAATATAATAATAACAAAGCGAATCGGTATCACTAAATCAATCGATCTTCCCTGGAGGTTTTATATTAAAGATAATCCTTGGGTCTCGGTAAAATGATTAAACCCAAAAATCTTCTAATCGTAAGAACAGATAGGATTGGAGATGTTGTCCTCTCTCTCCCTCTCGCAGAACTGGTAAAGAAGCACTATCCTGATTGCCGCGTTACTTTTCTTCTTAAAGATTACACTAAGAGTCTTGCCGAAGGGCACCCATTTATTGACGATATTTTAACCCTTAAGGAAAAGAACAATAAAATCAGCCTTATAGATAATATCAGGCAGATAAAGAAAAATTCCTACGATGCCGCTGTTATCGTTTATCCAACCTTTATTACTTCCTTAATAATATTCCTAAGCGGAATCCATAAAAGAATAGGTACAGGCTATAGATGGTACTCACTCTTATTTAATTATAAAGCATACGAGCATCGGAAAAATGCCCTTAAGCATGAACTGAAGTATAACGTAAATCTCCTTAAGTATTTTGGGATAGATGAAAATGTTAACCCCGCTAATGTTAACTTCAATTTGAAAATCGCGCCACTGGATGATCAGAGGGTTAGGACAATCTTAAAAGCAAAAGGAATTGATCTGAAAAAACCGGTCATTATTATACATCCCGGCAGCGGCGGTAGCGCTGTTGATCTTCCCCTGAATAAATTAAAAGAATTAATCGATATAATACATAATAATCTTTGTGCCGAAATTCTGATATCCGGAGCTAAATCAGAAATGGATCTATGCCATAATCTATGCGTCCCCGGAAAAACTAAAAACCTCGCAGGGTTATTCAATCTTGCTGAATTAAAAGCGCTTATTAGCTACTCAGATATTTTCATCGCTAATTCAACGGGACCTCTTCACATTGCAGCTGCCTTAGGAAAATATGTTATCGGGTTTTATCCTAAAATACCCCAGTGCTCCCCTAAAAGATGGGGTCCTTATTCTGATAAAAGTAAAGTGTTTACCCCTAATTTAGATTGTTCCAACTGCACAAGGGAACAGTGTGAACGCTTGGACTGTATGAGTACTATTCGGGTTTCTGAAATCTTTGCTGAGATCGAAAAAATATATAAGTTTGTTCATAAATAATGGAAACATAAATGTTTAGAAGATCCCTTTTATTTGTTCTCTTACTCTTTCCTGTGATTTTTGTTTTTGCCGGTAATCCGCAGACTCCCGATGACTTCCGGAAAATGAAAAATAAAGCATTTGCCGATGGGGAAAAATTAGTCTTCGCTGTAAAGTATGGGTTCGTTACCGCCGGTATCGGAACTATGGAAATTCCTAAAATTAAAAAAATATCTGGTAGGGATGCTTACTATGTCCTCTTTACTGTCAATACAGTCCCAAGCTTTGACTGGGTGTTTAAAGTTAGGGATAGATATGAAACCTATCTCGATAAAGATGCCCTCTTCCCATGGCGCTTCGAACAGCATATCAGGGAAGGCAAATATTCAAGGGATTTTTCTGCTTTCTTCGATCAAAGGAAAGGTAAAGCAAAAACTACAGAAGGGGAGTATG
>PLLW01000017.1 GCA_003141435.1 Ignavibacteriales bacterium | reverse complement strand
TGTTTGTTTCTGGGATATTTAATTGTTTTTTATGTACATAAATTTATATTTATGAAATATTTCCTTATAGTCAGGCAGCAAAATAACCAGTTAGGCGATTTGTTATGCTCAGTTCCCATGTATTATGCAATTAAGAAAACATATCCAGAATCTCACATTACCTTGATTACTGCTCCGACCAATTACGATATCCCCTTCAAGTTAATTAATCCCCATATTGATACTATTTTAGAATTCAAAAAAGGTTCTCTTAAGGATTATATCTCTTTCATACAAGAGGTCAGGAAGATAAAATATGATTTTGGAATTGTTCCCTCAACACTCAATATATCCAGAACTTCTAATATAATTAATTTTGTATCGGGCGCTAAAATACGTGTCGGAGTAAAAAGAATTGACGACGAAATCAACATGTTCCATTATCTTTTAAACATAAAAAAAGAATTTGACTGGAATAAAAACAAAGTACACCAAATATACCGTATTACCGATATTGTAAAACAAATCGGATGTGAATTAAGCAACAAGGAAACTGAAGATATAAGAATAAACATTAACGAAGTAGATAAGAGAGTCGCTGATGAATTTATAAGCTGCAATTTTCCAGACACGAACAAGACGTTAATAGGGTTTCATCCAGGCGCTGGAAAATCAGGAAACAGATGGGACGTAAAATATTTTCTAGAGTTGATTAAATTGTTGCACGATAGATTCAGTTGTAATATTTTACTGACTTCTGGTTATATTGACAAAGAAGTAACTTGTAAATTAGTAAATCACCTGCAGGAAATAGGAATAAAACCCGTTGTCGCGGAAAATCTTGAAATCGGGAAACTGGCGGCTGTTCTAAAAAAGTTAAATTTATATATCACTAACGATACTGGGTTGATGCACTTAGCGGGTTTTTCTAGTGTTAACACAGTTTCATTATTCGGACCCACAAAAGGGTTCGAATGGGCTCCCTTAAAGAAAAATCAGTTTTATATTCAGTCAAAAACGGATAATATTAACGACATTGACGTAAAAGAAGTGTTTGACCTGATCATAAAAAATTATGAACTCGGATAAAGAAAAAATAATATTATTAGAGCACTCAAGCGCGCATCAAGATATACTGTATGCACAACTTCTATTCCTGATTGAAAGTGGATTCAAACCCGTACTATGGATAAACGAAAACATTGCTTTCAAACCGGATATTATAAAAGGCGAATATGATATAATAAAACATAAATTCTACACCGCAAAAGAGAGAAAAGTTTTTGCAAAAGAACTGAAAAAGTTTGTTAAGAAAAACAATATAACAAATATAATATTTAATACGGCCCAAGGGGTCAAGGCGAGGAATCTTGTATTACGGTTTCTTTTAAGCAGGGTTAATATTTTCGGGATTTTACACGAAGCAGAGAAATTGTCAGGATTCACACAATGGACACTATCATTAAAAATTAAAAAATATTTTGTACTTAATGATTACATTACGGATTATTGCAGAAGCCTGAACATTAAAAGCTTACAGATAAAATCCCTTTATCCTTTTTTTATTCCGTATCAAAATAACGTTGTTAAAGATAAACCCAGGGATAATTTATTAATATGCGTACCGGGCGAAGTTTCCGTTGAAAGAAGAAATTATAAGTTCCTCGTAGAAACCATAAAACAAAATAGAAAGAAACTGCATCTCTCTTTGAAGTTTGTTTTCCTTGGTCGTCCCGTAAATGAAGAAGGAAGAAATATATTAAAGACAATTAAAGACAATAATCTGGACGACATTGTAGCGACTTATTATAATTATATAGAAGAAGCGGAGTATTTGAAAATAATAAACGAATCCGATATAATTCTTCCCCTAATTGACCCCGAAGTAAAGTGTTTTAGAGAATACGGTTTCAGTAAAATATCTGGCGCTTATACGGTTGCTTTCAGTTTCAGTAAACCTCTTCTGACACACGTTTCTATGAAGCACATCGAGGATTTCAGGAATATTTCTTTCTTTTATGATTATAATAATTTAATTGATGTCATTAACTCTCTCGCCCTGGATAAATCAGCGATAAAAAAAATATCGGAAAAATATAAAAAGATTGAAAAGTTCACTTTTGAATACCAAAGAAAGAATTACATAAGTTACATATCGGGAAATAAAGTTACATAACCTTTTAATAGGTGAAGATTCTGATATGCAGTACCACCTCTATCAGGAATGGCAGCAGCGCCCGCAGGAAAACCTCGACCTTTTTGCCCGGGTTAAGCTCTCCGCTATCCCCTTTACCCCTTTCGGTATAATTAGAGGAAAATAATTACTATAAATTACATTATTGTCTTGATTTATTCATTTCTGTCTTATATATTTGAACCCAACAACATATATGTCCTAATAAACTTAGGTTTTTTATGATAGACGACTTAGATATTAAAATACTCAAAATTCTCCAGGAAAATGGAAGAATTAAACGTAACGAGATTGGTGAGGCTGTCGGTCTCTCAATTCCTTCCGTTAGTGAAAGGCTGCATAAGCTTGAAACTAAAGGTGTCCTCGAAGGATATTACGCTAAGGTTAATAAAAAAGCCTTTGGCTATGATATCATGGCTTACATTCATGTCTTTATGGACTCCTCTAAACATTACAGTACCCTCATTGCTAATGTTGAAAAAATTCCCCAGATTCTTGAGTGCCATTCCATCCTCGGCGAGGGCTCCCACTTGCTTAAGGCTATTGTTAAAAATACCGAATCTCTCGAAAAACTTTTAAGCAAGATCCAGTCCTGGCCCGGCGTTACGGCAACTAAAACTACTTTCGTTCTCTCTACTATTAAAGAAACTACTGCAATTGAAATTTAATAACTAATAAAAGGATAACATTATGGCTAAAGAAAGTTCCCCCCCAGATGACGTGCTTAAATATATTAAAGCTAACGGAATCAAATTTGTCGATCTTAAATTTATGGATATGCCCGGTCAGTGGCAGCATTTNNAGAGGTTGGAAAGCAATAAATGAAAGCGATATGCTTATCATTCCTGACCCCGCTACCATGTTCCTCGATCCGTTTATTGAAATACCAACAATCAGTTTGGTCTGCAATGTCCATGAGCCGGCAACTAAAGAACAATATGCCCGCTGCCCAAGACACATTGCTCAGAAAGCTGTCGCTTATCTTCAGTCAACTGGTATTGCCGATACTTGCTATATGGGTCCTGAAGCCGAATTTTTTATCTTCGATGATGTGCAGTTTGATTCTACCCCTAACAGCAGCTTCTATATGGTCGATTCTATTGAGGGTAAATGGAATTCAGGTCGCGATGAAGGTCCGAACCTTGGCTATAAACCAAGATATAAAGAAGGCTATTTTCCTGTTCCCCCAACTGATTCCCTTATGGATCTTAGAAATGAAATGGTTGTTAATCTTATGAACTGCGGCGTCGACGTTGAAGCTCAGCATCACGAAGTCGCTAGCGGCGGACAATGCGAAATTGATCTCCGCTTCCAAAGCTTAGTCAAAATGGCTGATCAGCTTATGATGTTCAAGTATATTGTAAAAAATACGGCTAAGAAATACGGACGCACTGTTACCTATATGCCCAAACCTATCTTCGGCGATAACGGCAGCGGCATGCATGTCCATTCCAGCCTCTGGAAAAAAGGAAAACCCCTCTTCGCAGGTTCAGGATATGCAGGATTAAGTGAAATGGCTCTCTATTATATCGGAGGTTTGCTTAAACATGCCCCTTCTTTGCTTGCAATTACTAATCCAACAACTAACTCATACAAAAGATTAGTCCCCGGTTTCGAAGCCCCTGTTAACCTCGCTTATTCACAAAGAAACAGAAGCGCTTCTGTCCGGATTCCAATGTATTCACCAAGCCCTAAAGCAAAGAGAGTTGAATTCCGCTGCCCCGATGGCGCCGCTAACCCTTACCTTGCTTTTGCAGCAATTATGCTCGCAGGTCTGGATGGAATAATAAATAGAATTGATCCTGGCGAACCTCTCGATAAGGATATTTATGATATGTCCCCTGAGCAGTTGAAGGATGTTCCCTCAACCCCGGGCAGTTTGGAAGGTGCCTTGGAAGCTTTAGCCTCTGATCATGAATACCTCCTTAAAGGTGATGTCTTCACAGAGGATGTTATTGAGACCTGGATAAATTACAAGGTCGAAAAGGAAATTAAACCTATGGCTCTCCAGCCCCATCCATACGAGTTCCATCTCTACTACGATGTATAAACCTATGTAAATTCAGAAGGCGGATCCGACAATCCGCCTTCCTTTTTTAATCCACTTCTGCCTTGCAGTATTAAATCTGCATAAAAATCCCTAAATAATCAATGCTCCCCATCATCAGCTCATCTATTCTGTCTCACCAAAGCTAAAATGGCTGTAGAAAAGCCGATGTTGAATTCACATTCTTTTTATTATATTTTAAATAATAAATTACCACGATTATTAAATTATATAATGGCAGAATCCTGAAGAAAAAAAGCCTGATATTAGCAGCGGTTGTTATCGCTTGGTTTCCCGTTTTTTTTGTGCCCTTCCTTAACGATGATTACCAGCTCCTTGGTTTCCATAATAAAAGAAGTCTGTGGGCAATCTTATCACTATTTTGGTCAAAGGACCTGACTGTAGTTTATTGGAGACCTTTGGCTAATATCCTGCATCCGATTATCCTTTTTATCGCAGGGTACAACTCCTTTGTGTTTCATTTTATCGGAGTAATTCTTTATGGCATCTGTTGCATACTTATAGCTAAAGTTATTGAAAGTGTTGGTGTTAAAAAAGAATACGCAGTTCTTACAGCTGCTTTGTTTGCAGTGCTTCCTTCGCACGATTATCAAGTCGCATGGATAGTCGACCAGGGTGAATCCCTTGTAACCATATTCCTTCTTCTGACTTTTATTTATTATGGCAGGAATAAGATAATTGCATTGTTGTTTTTTATAGCAGCATTATTGTCTAAGGAATCTTCCTTTACCGGAATATTTATTCCTTTCCTTTACATGTTTATTGATAATAAAAAAGAAAAGAAAAAAATAGTATATGTTAAAGATTCACTAATCGGGTTGGCAGTAATTGTTCTATTGCAGATTTATAGGTATTTCGTAATCGGAGGATCACCTGTATCTTCTGGGAACTTTCAAAACACGGGTCCTCTTAAATGGATTGCTAACTTTCTTATTTATATTCCCCTTTCTTTTATCCCCCCCGATAATCTTGAGGGAATATTACTATCGAAAAATCTCGCCCTGTTCATCTTTGTTGCAGCTATAGCAGCAGCCATCATCTGGTATTCCATTATATCATTCCGCCGGCTTTCTGAAAGTAAAAGAAAAATAGTTTATTTAGGCTTAGCCTGGTTTATTATTTTTATAATTCCTGCGCTTGCGAAAATGATGAGGTGGTATGTATTTACGGCTTCAGTTGGGTTCGCTTTCATTTTTGCCATTTTAGCGGAGCAGGTAGTAAAGAAAAAATTATTCGTGGGCATTCTCACTCTTATTATAGTATTTATTTTATATTCGGATATCTCAAGAATGATGACCTGGAAAGAGTCGGGTGAAAAGATGGATGGAATTGTAAACAGTTTGAAATCATATAAAGGGAAAAGCGATTTTGTTTTATGGTGTATCCCTGAAAAATATAATAATGTGCCCCTTATGAAATTGGGAGTTTCTGAGACTGTCGGATTTGCAGTCAATAATAGGTGCCCTAATGTAACTTCCCCTTTGCGATGTGAAATATTTTCAGATGTAAGTTCTATTGAATTTTATAAACTGAATGATTCTGTCATTGTTTTTACATTATGGGGAGGAAGATTTAAAAGTCTTGAAGGTGCATCTTCATCTTTTCTTAAAACTGAACGTTTTTCCTTTGCTGATGATGGTTATAAAATTGAAGTGAACAATGGGATAAATGATCGGGTTTCGAAAGCCATGGTAATTCTACCTCCGCTAAAGAAAAGTGCAGCCAATCTTTATTTCAACGGTGTAAATTTTATGCCCTTGTCCTCTATCCTTTGATCCACTCCGCCCATATTTCCGGCTTGTAACCTAACGTAACCAGCCTTCCGCTTCTAACAATTGGCGTCCTGAATAACAGCGGATCATCCAGCAATGCATCTTCAAGATTATAGACCATAAATTTCATGTTCCTCTTCTCAAACTGCTTCCCCTCTTTATCAATTAGTTCTTCCAGCGGAATTACTCTTGAAATATTATCCAGTTCTCCCTTAGATATTCCTTTCTCTGCAAGGTCACTGAACTGAAATGGAATCTTCCTCTCCTTGAAAAATCTCTCCGCCTTCTGTGTGTCCCTGCATTTCTTAGTTCCTATAAGTTGAATATTAAGACTCATAACAGAAATATCCCTTGCGTCCTTTTTGACCTTGGGAATCGGCTCTTAATTCCTTCTTTCCCCCCGACCGCTGTTCCTAAAACATAACCCTTAAATTTTATAACATATTGCTGAAGAGGCACATCCTTTTTTATTATGCCCCCGGTTATATATTTCTTCAGTTCTTCTTCTGTTTCAATCTCATAAATATTTCTTGTGATTTCATTATGCAGTATTTGCGCACCTTGTGTATGGAATGTTAATTCATCCCGCTTGTCAAACTTCCCAAGTCTCGTTCCGATCATTTCAAATATGCTTAGGTTTGCATCATCCCAATCCTCATTAACAAAGAAAATATCATTCGTCTTCTTAAGATATTTATATCGCGTAAATACTTCTTCCTTTATTCCAAATGTATCAGATAAAAATCTGAGTATTGGTTTTACTTCTTTATTTCTGTGATCGACCAGTCTCAAATCCCCCTTCTTAAAATTGAACGGAACTGAAGCTTCAATCTCTCCTGTCTTCCTTAGCTTTACTATAAAGAATCCGTCTGAATCTGCTTCCCATGGTAATATTCTTCTCGCCTTTTCTAATCGGGGATCTATAACTTCTTCTTTGTATTTTGTAATTCCTGGGTGACTCTCTATCGGAAGTTCAATATCAACAACCTCTACCGGGAACTTCCTCAGTATCTTGCTTATCACCATTTCATTTTCTTCAACACTCATCGTGCATGTTGAATAAAGAATTTCTCCCCCTTCCTTAACCATTTTTAATGCTGATGTTAATAGCTTGAATTGAAGTTCCCCTAGGCCAAGACATTTCTCAAGGTTCCACCATGTCCCGACTTCTCCTCTCTTCTGAATAATTCCCAGTCCTGAACATGGTGCGTCAACAAGAATTTTATCGAAATAATTATTATAGATCTTGCTCAGTAGTTCACCTTTATAATGAAGTACCCCTGTATTCACAAGATTCATTCGTTCCACATTGAAAATAAGCGTCCTTACCCTTTCCGCCTGTATTTCGTTTGCGAGAAGTATTCCTTTATTATTCATCAGCTCGCCTATCCCTGTTGTTTTGGAACCCGGCGAAGCGCAAAGATCAAGCACTATATCATCTTCTTTCGGTGCCATAATCAATGGCGGAATCATTGATGATAATCCCTGTATATAAAACTCTCCTATTACATGCTCTAACGATCTGCTTATTATATCGTTTTTTACCATTACCTTAAGCGCAACAGGCAATCCCGGAATCTCCTCTGTCTCAATTCCATAATATGATTTCAAAAATGAAGAGGTCTTTTCTTTGCTGGTCTTTAATGTGTTTACGCGGATGTATTGTACGGGTTCCCTGTTCAAAAAATCTATATATTTTTTAACTGCCTCCCCGCCAAAAAGAAATTCTATGTAGTTGTAAACGTTAGTTCCTAAACCTTCCAATTGTTTCCTTTACTCTTAAGATTCCATGATCTTTCTGTAATGTTCTTCATACAACGGTACTACCTTTGATATATCAAATAAATTCACAGCCCTGTCCCTGGAATTCTTTGAGAAGATCTTGTATTTCTTTTCATTTGTCAGCAGATCAATTGCATACTTTGCCATTCTCTCAACATCACCGATTTCTGCAATAAAACCTGATTCATTATGTTTTACTAATTCAGGCAGTCCCCCCACACTTGAGCTTATTACAGGCAATCCGCATGCCATTGCTTCAAGTGCCGCAAGCCCGAAACTTTCAGATTGTGAAGGAATTACAAAGAGGTCTGAACATGATAATATTTCAACCAGTCCTTCCTGCTTTCCAAGAAACTTAACTTTGTCATTCAAATCTAACTGCCTGGTCAACCGTTCACATTCTGACCTGTCTGGTCCGTCCCCTATCAATAGTAATTTAGATTGGATTTCCTTCTGAACTATATCAAAAATCTTTATTACGTCTGTTACTCTTTTTACCTGTCTGAAATTTGAAGTATGTACTAATATCTTTTCCCCTTTCGCCGCCAGCCTTCTTTTAATGCAGTCATCCTTCATCGGTTTGTATACTTGTGTATCTACAAAATTAGGTATTACCTCTATCTCTTTGTTAATATTATAATTTGTCAGCGTCTTTTCTTTAAGAAAACGGGATACGGCTGTAGCCCCATCGCTCTGCTCAATGCTGAATTTCACCAAAGGCAGAAAGGAAGGCTCCAAACCTACAAGCGTTATATCAGTCCCGTGCAGTGTGGTTGTCACCTTTAAATCATGTTTCCCCTTTAACATCTGTTTCGCAAGGTATGCACTGCTTGCATGTGGTATGGCATAATGAACATGCAGTAAATCAAGTTTTTCAAATTCTGCTACTTCTACCATTTTACTTGCCAAAGCCAGTGTATATAAAGGAAATTCGAAAAGGGGATAGCTGCTCATTTCAACTTCATGAAATACCACATTCTCAACAAAACTGTTTAACCTGAAAGGTAATGCATAACTTATAAAATGTACCTGGTGCCCCCTTAATGCTAAGGCTTTTCCAAGTTCAGTCGCAATTACTCCGCTCCCACCGTATGTGGGATAACATGTTATTCCTATTTTCATACTGTTCTTATTTTGCTTAAATTTTTAATATAAATTCACGATTGCATTATAAATATAACTTATTTTCAGTGAATATTGAATTGACGCCCAATAACAGGTTAAAAGTTGCCCTATTTAATTAGAAAGCTTAACTATTCCTTCATTAGGAAAAAAATCTTCCGTAGAGAAGTTGAGGCATCCTTTTATTCAAATCGTAAGTTTCCTCTTCCTGTTGTTCCTAAAATTAAAGAAAGTGGCATTGAAGGTTTTAAAAAAGAATTCCCCTTTAGATTCTTTAAAGATCAGGATGAATGTACCGCCTCAAAATTGCTCCTCGGAAATCTTGAGTCAAAAAATGAAATAATCCTTAATGCAGATAAAATCTTAGCTAATAGATTTACTCTATATGGCGATGAAATTGATCTTGGGGATGAAATCTCTTGGAATAAGGATTATGTCTCCTCCTACAAATGGGAGAATAACCTCCATTGGAAATCTGATCCTTTCAATACTCCTCACGGTACCGATATTAAAAATGCCTGGGAAATCGCAAGGTTTCATCAGGGAATTTCATTAGGGAAAGCATATCTTTTTACCGACGATGAAAAATATACTGATAAATTTCTTCAGCTTTTTAATCATTTCAGAATAAATAATCCTTTCTGTGCCAGTGTCAATTGGATCGATTCATCTGAAGTCGCTGTCAGACTAATTAACGTAATCTATTCTCTTTCTTTTTTTATAGATTCTCCTTTAATTAATGAAGTGTTCATAAATGATTTCAGGGACTTTGTTCTCTTCCATTCTGTCTTTATTGAAAATAATCTGAATTATTCCAGGCATCGTGGAAGCGGTTATTTGATAAATCTTCTCGGGCTTGCTTCCGCGGGGGTTTTGTTTAAAGACCACCATTATGGAAAGAAAAATATGATCTTTGCTTTCCATAACCTTGAGCAGGAAATAAGAAGCCAGGTTCATGAAGACGGCATCAGTTATGAAAAGTCAATCCCTTATCATTTGATAAACCTTGAATCTCTCTACCTAAGCAAAATTATATTGGAAAATTCCGGCAGTACTTTTTCTGAAGGTTATAACCGGTTGCTGCAAAATATGTTTGAGGCGCAATATAATTATATAAGAGAAGATAAATCGGTTCCCCAGATTGGGGATTCAATCACTAGTCATATTCTTCCCTTCAATCTGATTGATAATGATCTGGACTATTCTGCTCCTCTTGCTGTCGGTGCATATTTGTTCAGCGAAGGGAACTATAAATCTTTCTTCCCTGATGGCAGTGCAGAATTATTATTCCTTTTTGGTCCTGGCTTTACTCAGAATTATTCCCGGATTCGTTTGGAGCCTGTAGAAAAAAGATCAAAAGGATTTATCAAAGGAGGACATTATTTCCTGAGAGGAAAAGAAATTGATGCTTTCGTTGAAGCTCACGAAATCTTTACTTTTGATCTTTTCTATAAAGGAAAACAGTTTATAGTCGATCGGGGTACATATTCCATTTCCGCAGATCCTGATCTGCGCAACCGCCTCTACTCAATCAGATATCATAACTCAGTCTATATCGATGACACTCAGATTTCCGGGTTGATCGCACACCCTAAACTATTGGAATGGAAATCAAATAACGATGAAGATATTCTCTCTGTCCAGCATTATGCATATATCAAGTTTCCTGACCCTGTCATCTGCAAAAGGACTTTTCATTTAAATAAAGAGAATATTAATCTTAAAATTAAAGACGAATTAATCGGCGGCGCCGAACATCTGGTAAATGCTAATATTCATTTTCATCCTTCCATATTATTGGAAAAATTAGGAGACAATCATTTCTCCGCGGCTTATCAGGATATAAGAATTGAAATAAAATTGCATACTCCGTCAGCTTATTTTAATTCTTCCATACGCGAGGCTGAATATTCTCCGCGTTACGGAAAACTGGGCAAAACCAGGAAAATCAGCATCCATTCCGAAGACAAGTTTCCTTCATTTTTTGTTACAGAGATTATATTTTTATGAAATTGTTAGTTATTGGACATTCGGTCGAAGATCATACAATTTCAGAACAAAAAGAAATTGTTAAACCGGGTGGAATTTATTATGCCGCTTCTGCATTAACTTCAATCGCCCCTGATGACGAGATTTTCCTATGTACTTATGCGGAAAAAGAAAATTATTCCCTCTTCTCTGATGCTTATGATAAGTGTGCCCCTGACTTTATACGCTATATAGATTCCATTCCGAAGGTCTGGCTTACTATTCATGGTCTTAAGGAAAGGGATGAACACTATAGCAATGTAAACCGGAATCTCGATATACCTTACGATAGGTTGAATGAATTTCGCGGTATTCTTATCAATATGATTTCAGGTTTTGATATTGAGTTAACTCAGTTAAAAAGAATAAGAGAAAATTTCTCGGGCATTATTTATATGGACGTTCATACTTTATCAAGAGGTATGGGGCATCACGGTCATCGGGGTTTTAGAAAGATACCGGATTTTGATCAATGGGCTGCATGTATCGATATTATTCAGGCAAATGAATATGAATCTAAAACTATTACCTGTTTTGAGAAAGAAGAAGAAATTGCCCGCGAAATATTAAACTGCGGTGTAAAACAATTAATTATTACTAAAGGGGAAGCTGGAGCAAAACTTTATTATCTCCAAAACAGTGAACTTAATTTTATGTTTCAATCAGCAGTAAATATTGAAGAAATGAATAAAATAGGTCTCGGTGATGTCTTTGGGGCGGCTTATTTTTATAATTATATTAAAACCAACAATTTGTTTTATTCATTGGATGTTGCTGTTAATGCTTCGGGAATAGCTGCCGGGCATGACGGGCTTTCTAAATTAAAAAGTTTATAAAATGTATTCTCACGATATAATTAAAAAAAGAATTCTTATAATCGGTGCCAACGGAATGCTTGGACAAAGGGTAATTCATTTCTTTTTCCCGCGGGAAAATATTCAGCTTTTGGCCTGCTCATTTGAACCGGCTCCCTGTTTTGATAATGTTGATTACAAATCATGCGATATTATTAAAAGGGAAGATATCAAAGATATAGTCCTTGATTTTTATCCTGACTATATAATAAATGCCGCCGCTTTTACTAATGTCGATCTGTGCGAAACTGAAAGAGAAACAGCATGGAAAATCAACGTAAAAGGAGTTGAATATCTTGCCGAAGCGTCACGTATTATAGATGCTCATTTGATCCATTTCTCTTCGGATTATGTTTTTGATGGTACCAGGGGTCCTTATGACGAAAGGGCTAAACCAAATCCCCTGGGCTATTATGGGCGCACAAAACTTGCAAGCGAAAATGTATTAAAGATAAGCGGCGCTTATTATACTGTCTTAAGAACAAATGTCTTGTATGGAATTGCTGACAACCGTCCGGATTTTGTGAGATGGGTTGTCGCTTCCATGAAAAAAGGAACACAAATAAGAATTGTTACAGACCAAATAAATAACCCAACCTATATCGATGACCTGGTTCAGGCAATAGATAAAGTACTTGAATATAAAAAGTACGGCATCTATAATATTGGTGGTAGGGAATTTATTTCCAGGTATGATTTTACTTTAAGAATAGCGGATTATTTTAACCTTGATAAATCTCTTATCACTCAGATAACAACTGATGAACTTAAACAACCGGCAAAAAGACCCCTCCATTCAGGTTTAATTACTATTAAAGCTGAATCCGAATTGGGATTTAGACCTCATTCCATTAATGATACATTGGAAATTATGAAGAAGGAGTTATCATTATGATCTTAAAAAAATGATTAATAAATATGATTCATTTATCTTCGACCTTGACGGCACCATATATACTGAAGATAAATTAATATCGGGTGCTGATAAAACAATCAATTATCTTAAGGAGAAAGGGAAGAAAATTGTTTTTATTTCAAATAAAACCACCGGCTCTTCCTACGATTATTTCCACCTGTTAAAAAACTTTAATATCAATGTTCATCAGGATGAAATTATCAATTCTACTGTCGTAATTAAAAAGTTCCTTAAAAATAACTTTCCCGGTAAAACATTCTTTGCAATAGGGGAGAAGAAGTTCATTGAAGAAATTGAAAGGGAAGGGCTTGTTTTATCAAAAGATCCTGATAAAATTGAAATAGTAATTGTAACCCTTGATAGGACTCTCAATTTCAATAAAATTGAAATCGCCGCAAGGTCCATTGAAAAAGGTGCCCGCTTCTTTGCAGCTAATATCGATAATACCTGCCCTGTCCTCAATGGGGAAATTACAGATGCCGGTGTTATCATCTCTGCTCTTGAAAAAAGGACTCACAAAAAATTGGAGTTACATTTCGGAAAACCCTCCAAATTCATGTTCGACGAAATAAAAGCGAAGCTTAAAACAGATAATTCTAAAATACTCCTCGTTGGCGACCGCCTTGAGACTGATATCGCTATGGGAAATATTTTCGGAATAGATACAGCTTTGGTTGCAACAGGAATAAAAAATATTGAAAATGGGAATTCTAATATTAAACCTACTTATGAAATTCCCTCTGTCGCCAGCCTTCTTAACCAAACCTTCCGTTAATAAATAAAACGAACCGTTTATCAAATAGTTTAAGTTATATATTGGAATTTTTCTTTTATTTACAAGGTAAATTTAATATCGAAACGTCCTGAAGTTTATGAGAATATTATTTCTGTCTTTTTTACTATCAAGCTTATTGTTGTTTGCCGGTCAACCGGATACTTCAGTTAAACTTCTTCCCTTTGTAACCGCCATTAGAACTACTGAACATATTACCATAGATGGAATTCTTGATGAAGCTGTCTGGCAGGGTACGCCGTCTGTCGATCAGTTTATTCAGAGAGACCCTGTCGAAGGTGTTGAACCCTCTCAGAAAACTGTCGTTTATATAGCTTACAATGATAACGCAATTTATTTTGCGGCAAGAATGTTCGATACGCACCCTGATTCTATTATAGCGCGCCTTACACGGCGCGATAATTATATCGCTTCCGACTATTTTATTCTTGGTCTCGATCCTTATCGCGATAAAAGATCCGGCTTGTTCTTCCAGATAAATGCTGCAGGCACTTTGTCCGATGGTGTCCTTTATAATGATGACTGGAGTGACAATTCCTGGGATGCAGTCTGGGAAGGGAAAGCACACGTTGATGATAAAGGCTGGACCATCGAGATAAGAATCCCTTTCTCCCAGATTGGTTTTAAAAATGATGATCACCAGGTCTGGGGAATAAATATTAAAAGATTTATTGCCCGTAATAATGAAGAAGATTATATTGTAAAAATTCCGAAGAATGAAGGCGTTGGAGTTTCCCGGTTTATCGATCTGGTTGGTCTCAATGGTATCAAACCTTCAGATAAAATCGAAGTCCTTCCTTATGTCACCGGGAAAGCTGAATATCTTCAGCATTCTCCGGGCGACCCGTTTAACACTGGATCTAAATATACCCCCGGAATCGGTGCTGATATAAAAATGGGTGTTGGAAGCAATCTTACACTTAATGCAACATTAAACCCTGACTTTGGTCAGGTCGAAATTGATCCCGCTGTAATCAACTTAAGCGATGTCGAAACTTATTACGCCGAAAAACGCCCATTCTTTATTCAGGGCTCCTCTATCTTTGATTTTGGAAATGGGGGAGCAAGAAACTACTGGGGATTTAACTGGCCCGGTCCTAGTCTTTTTTATAGTAGAAGGATCGGCAGAAATCCGCAGGGTTCCGTTCCTGATGCAGCTGATTTTTCAAGTATGCCTTCCGGTACTCATATAATCGGTGCAGCTAAACTTACCGGGAAGGTTGGCGATAACTGGAATCTCGGAACAATTCAGGCAGTAACACAAAGAGAATATGCTGATTACCAATTGAATGGTATAAATTCAGAAGCCGAAGTTGAACCCTTAACTTATTATGGAATCGCCCGCCTTCAGAAAGAAATGAATAATGGAAAGCAGGGGATAGGAATAATTGCAACCTATACAGCCAGAGATTATCTCGATCAATCATTGTCTGATATTACAAATAAAAATTCTTTCACCGGAGGTGTTGACGGATGGACAAGTCTCGACACTTCAAAAACATGGGTATTAACAGGCTCAACAAGTATGTCATATATTCATGGCTCAACCCAGAGATTAATCGATCTCCAGGAAAATTCCCAGCACTATTTTCAGCGCCCTGATGCGGTAAATCTGCATGTCGATAGTAATAAAACTTCCTTAACAGGATTTCTTGGAAGGTTTTATCTTGTTAAACAGCAGGGAAATTCTTTCTTTAACTCCGCATTTGGATTTATTACTCCCGGGTTTGATTGCAACGACCTGGGATATTTATCCCGTGCCGATGTAATAAATATGCATATAGGCGGAGGTTATGATTGGACTAAACCTACCGATTATTTCCGCTATCTCGAATTAGGTATCGCTTTTTTCCGTAATTATGATTTTGATTTTAATAAAACTAATGATGGTATTTTCCAATTCGGAACCTACCAGCTGCTTAACTACTACTCAATTGGCTGGAATCTCGCTTACACTCCATGGCTAGTTAATAATACAAGAACTCGTGGCGGTCCCCTTACATTAAATCCTCCGGGCTGGCAGGCAAACATTTCTTTAAGCAGTGACGATAGGAAAAATATTGTATATAGTTTCTCTGCTAATTCATCCCAGGATGATTATGATAACTATATTGAATACGACCTCAGTGTCGAATATCGCCCCGCATCTAATATTTCTTTAAGCATAAGTCCCTTTATCAATAGGGAATTTCAAAGGGCAATGTACGTTGGCACTTTTGCCGATATTGCTGCGGTTAATACTTTTGGAAATAGATATGTGTTCGGCGAACTTGATCAGAAAACAATTGGAGCCGGTATCAGGTTGAACTGGACATTCACTCCAAATCTGACTCTTCAGCTTTATGTTCAGCCATTAATTTCCACGGGCAAATACACAAGTATTAAAGAACTTGCCAAACCCCGTTCTTATGAATTTAATACCTATACAAATATCTCCCTTAACCAATCGGATAATACTTATACTGTTGTTCCCGATGGCGCTGGAACCCCCTTCACTTTTGATAATCCCGATTTCAATATCCGTTCCTTAAGAGGTAATGCTGTCCTCCGCTGGGAATATCTCCCCGGATCCGTTCTTTATCTCGTCTGGACTCAAACTCGCTCTGATATTGGATCTATCGGCGACAATCAGCTCTTAAAATCATTTTCCGGCTTGGCTGATATCCACCCGGATAATATCTTCGCGCTCAAATTCACTTACTGGTTGAACATTTAATTGTCCAAAATCATAAGGCATAAATAAGAAATTAGTCCTTTATTTTTTTATCGGCCAATAATAAATTTTTGTATATTAATTAGATTATATTTTTAGGATGTTGTTAATTTAAAATAATACCAATAATTCATGAAATGAGAACCCGGACCCAATTAATTTATTTACTCTATTTATCCGTCGATCTTATAGCGATCCTTCTTGCGCTTCTGTTTTCAGCTATTTTTTCAATATCCCCTTATGTAATTCCTTATTCAAACCCTTATACATTCGCCAGTCTTGAAATCCGGAATATATACCTTTTACTTGCTATTGTTTGGTACTTTAGTGCAAGGTCTACTGGTTTGTATGATAACCCCCGGTTTAAATTGTATTCTATTGACGGGTACAATATTCTTAAAAATATCTTTTTCCAGATTGTGTGTCTGATGCTGGTATTTTTTATAATTAAGGAACGCGCTCTTACACGTACTTTTATTATCGTATATTTTACAATAGTCACAATATTTATTTTCCTTGGAAAAATCAGCGTTCGGCTATTATTAAGGATTTTCAGGGAGAAGTTTGTTGATTCAAGCCGGGTTATAATTATTGGGGCAAATGAGTTAGGCAGAAATGTTTACGATAAGCTCTGTAATAATTCTGTTGGGTATAATGTAATCGGGTTTATCGATGATGCTCCGGATTCGATGAATGATAAAAATATTCTTGGCTCTGTCTCTGATATAGAAACCATTATATCAAAAGAGTCTATAGAAATAGCCTTCGTCGCACTCTCAAAAATCGACATGGAAACCCTTGAGAATATTATTGAAATCTGTCGTAAACATATTGTGGAAGTAAAAATAATTCCAGATGTAGCCTCCTACTATTTAAGAAATTTCAAATACTCTTTATTAGCAGACATTCCTGTTGTGTCAGTCAGCATAGATAAACTTGCGGAACCCTATTGGAGAGTAGTAAAACGAATTTTCGATATTTGTATTACACTTTTCTTAACCATCATAATCTTTAGCTGGTTTATTCCTCTTATTATCATTATTCAAAAGATTTTTAATCCCGGACCCATTTATTATAAATCAGAAAGATGGGGCAAGGGTGGTAAGCCAATTAGTGTATATAAATTTAGAACCATGAAGCAATATGACTTGGAAAAAACAAATGAGAAAAGAATTGTACCTACTGAAATAAATGATCCTAGGATAACAAAATTAGGTAAAATATTAAGAAAAACAAGCCTTGATGAATTGCCTCAGTTTTTCAACGTGCTGAAAGGTGAAATGTCAGTCGTTGGTCCCCGGCCCTTCGACATTAATGAAGCCATTTTGATGAAGCAGATATTGGGAAATTATATGATACGTTATTACGTAAAACCCGGTATCACAGGCTGGGCTCAGATCAATGGTTATCGCGGAGGAACACGGGATTTAGTTAAAATGCAAAAGCGCATCGACACAGATAATTGGTATATGCATAATTGGACCATTGGATTAGATATTCAAATAATATTTTATACCATTCTAAAATTTTTTACTGGGGATAATAACGCTTACTGATCAAATAAAATATATCCCTTCTGTCAGCCCAATTCTTCATTTAGCCCTCTTTGCTGAATAAATTAATTAATCCCATACTGTATGTAGGCATGAAATCAGGAAAAGGTCGAAAAATAAATAAAATATTTTTTTCGACCTTTTTGCAAAAACACGCCTACATACTATGTGGGCTTTTTTAAATTATTTCCCGGGACTTTTACNNCGATAGATGAGTATAAGATGAACGACTCAGATGCGACTCAGTCCCAAAATGAGAATACACTCTCCCTTAAAATCTGGCCGTATGTCCGTGTACCCCGGAGAGGATTCGAACCTCCGACCAACAGTTTAGGAAACTGCTGCTCTATCCATGCTGAGCTACCGGGGCTTGCTTTAAAATTTGAAAAACAAAGATAAAAAACTTCTTTCCAAATCAAACCAAAATATAATAAAATCCCCCCCTTTTTTTATAAATCCTCCCCATTTTTATTTCCCCCTTACATAGATAATTTGTAATTTTACCCACTATGAATGGTTTATTGTATGGGTTATTCTTTGCTCAATGTGACTGAAGATGCGAAGCTGTATTTTATACGGAAAATAACACTTTTTTATCTCCCCAGCCCTTTTTCCTCTGATTATGAATTACAAAAAATATATTACTGATTATTTTCAGAATTATATAAATTAAATAATAAGAACATTTTAATTAATCCAATTATCATAAGCTTAATATTAAAGGAGCAATATGGAAATCCTAAATAAAATTGCAGACAAATCAGTAGTCGTCGGTATTATCGGCCTCGGATATGTTGGCTTGCCCCTCGGTCTTGAATTTGCCAATAAAGATTTCAAGGTCATTGGTTTTGACCTCGATGAATTTAAAATCAAATCGCTCTCAAAAGGCAAAAGTTATATTAAGCATATCTCTTCTGACAGGATAAAGAAGTTTTTCGTTAATAAAAAGAATTTCACGGCTACTTCTGATTTCTCCCGTCTCCCGGAAGTGGACGCAATTATTATTTGTGTCCCTACTCCATTAAATGAACATAGAGAACCGGATATGTCTTTTATTGAGAATACAGCTTATACGATTCAGAAATATCTGAGAAAAGGACAGCTTGTATCTTTGGAATCAACAACCTATCCCGGGACTACTGACGAAGTACTCCTCCCTTTGTTTGAATCTGCCCCTAAAGTGCAATCTCTTATTACACCATTCAAAGTCGGAAAAGATTTTTATCTTGCCTTTTCTCCNNGTAAATATTGCTTTGATGAACGAATTAAAAATGGTTTTTGATAGGATGGGAATTGATATCTGGGAAGTTATTGAGGCAGCCTCAACTAAACCATTTGGTTACCATCCCTTTTATCCGGGTCCGGGACTCGGAGGTCATTGTATACCTATCGATCCTTTCTACCTTACTTGGAAAGCGCGTGAATTTGAAATAAATACTAAATTTATCGAACTTGCAGGAGAAATAAACACTTATCAGCCTTTTTATGTTGTAGAACGTTCAATGGAAGCTCTCAATAATCATAAAAAAGCTTTGAACGGTTCAGATGTATTAATTCTTGGCGCCTCTTATAAAAAAGACATTGATGATATGAGAGAATCTCCTTCCTTAAAACTCATTGAACTTTTCCGTGAAAAAGGTGCTCATGTTGAATATAATGATCCCTATATTCAAAAACTTCCCAAAACCCGGAAATATAATTTAGATATGAACTCAGTTGAGCTGACAAAAGAAAATCTTAAAAAGTACGACCTTGTTGTTTTGGCAACTGACCATACCGATTACAATTATGAACTAATTTTTGATAATGCGAAATTGATTATCGATACACGTAATGCTTTCGGTAAAAGAGGATTTTCTAAAGGCGGTGTCGTTAAAGGTTAATTTTCCTCAACCTTATTTGTTATTTTTAAACTTAATTTATAAAACACTATGAAGCGATTAATCTATTCTTTCCTTTTATTCATTCTCTTTTCCCCTGCTCTTTTGCTTGCCCAGCTGGACCAGTTAAAAAATATGTCCCCCGACGAGCTTAAGAAAAAAGCTTCTGAAATGGGCTATTCTGAGGAAGATTATCTGAAATATCAGCAGTTAAAGCAACAGACTTCAGAAGTTAAAGAGAAAGTTGATACTTCAGGTTATTCTAAAACTTCCCAGAATGTAATTCCCCCGGCACCTAAATCACCGTCAGATTTTATTGTTCCGGCTTTTCAGGGAAGGGCAAATGCAGATTCACTGCCTGCTTTCGGTTATAATATCTTTACCTATTCCCCAACCACGTTTGAACCATCAGTTAATATACCTGCTCCTAAAAATTATGTCGTTGGTCCCGGTGATGAAATTGTTATTTCGCTTTGGGGTGCTACACAAATAGTTCATAAGCTTACCGTTGCAAAGGATGGAAGTATATATATCCCTGATGTTGGACTCGTACCTGTAAACGGATTGACATTAAATGCTTTAAAAGCACGTTTGTTTGACCGGCTCTCCAAAGTCTATTCCTCCCTAAACGTTGATGTTAAAAGTGGGGGGGGGACAAGCCTGGATGTTTCAACCGGAAGATTAAGAAGTGTAAAAGTATATGTCCTTGGCGAAATAAATAAACCGGGCGGGTACACCCTGCCTTCTTTATCAACTGCATTTACTGTTTTATATTATAGCGGGGGTCCTACATTAAACGGGTCACTCCGGAATGTTAAAATTCTAAGGGATGGAAGAAGTGTTTCTGAAATTGATGTTTACAACTACCTTCTGAAAGGGGATAAATCATTTGATATTAATCTGGAAGACGGGGATATTATTTTTGTCCCTCCTGCAGGTAAAAGAGTAGCCGCCGCAGGATCAATTTTACGCCCGGCAATTTATGAACTTAAAAATAATGAAACACTGCGCGATCTTATTAAATTCTCAGGCAGTCTTACTTTTAATACATATTATCAGCGTGTGCATGTTGAAAGAATAATTCCATTTGATCAAAGGGATCAATACAAAGAAAATATATTAAGCCTTGATGTCGATTTTAATTCAATCAATTCTTTAAAGAACAGCACTTATGCCTTAGATGACGGAGACGTTATAAGTTTCCTTTCAATCAATAAACGTCCCGAAAATAGAATTGATATTACCGGAAATGTCCGTAAACCTGGAACTTATGAATTATTAGGTCCAAATATGACCGTCAGGGATCTCGTTCAGAAAGCTGACAATTTTTTCCCTAATACCTTTACCGATGAAGCTATTCTCATTCGTACACTCCCTTCAGAGAAAAAAGAAGCTATTTCCTTCAATCTTAAAAAAGCGATGGAGGGGGACCCCGCCGATAATCTTGTGCTTCAAAATAGGGATGAGGTAAGAATATTTAATATTGAAAATTTCCATCCTACGCGTATGGTAGAAATTATGGGTGAAATCAAAAATCCCGGTAAGTATCCTCGATTCGAAAATATGACTGTTACTGATCTTATTGTTCTCTCTGGTGGATTGACTGAAAGGGCTCAGACAGAAAATATTGGAATTTCTCGGCTTGACACTACTAGCTCTGATAAGTTTTATAAAGAATTTACTGTCAACCTGCCTATCGATTATTGGGATGTCAGTCCGCAGGATAATTTTATTCTTCATGATTATGATCGCGTCTTTGTAAAAAGCGATACTGCAAAGAATTTTGATAATAAAGTAGTTGTCATGAAAGGAGAAGTGCAGTTCCCCGGCTCTTATTCTTTAACAAGAAGAGGTGAAAGATTATCCGATTTGATTAATCGTGCAGATGGGTTCAAAAACAGCGCGTATAAAGAGGGAATATATGTAAATAGGTTTAACAGCCTGTTTGAAAAATCTGAAATATCCCTTCTTCCGGATACTTTTAAGCAAAACATGTATAACAGACCAATTTATAACAGGAAAATACTGGCAGAATTTTCTAACAGGATTCCGATAGACTGGGAAGAAGCAGCGAAAGATTATCATTCCATTAGTAATATAATCCTTCAGCCTGGGGATGAAATAAACGTGCCTAAAAACCCGCATATAGTTTATGTAATGGGTGAAGTTGGTTTGCCTTCAAATGTTCCTTACAAAAAAGGGGCAGGTTTATCATATTATATTGAAAATGCGGGGGGCTATTCAACTTCAGCCGCTGAAGGAAAGGAAGTTGTAATTCTTCCCAACGGTAAAACATGGTCATATTCCGGCTGCTTCTTTATACCCAATCCCCCAATTCTTTCAGGCACTACAATATTTGTCCCTACATACTTAGAACAGAAGACAGATGCATGGCCGGTAATTCGTGACGTAATCACAATTATTACTACAACAATAGTTGTGCTGGTAACAGTAATAAGCCTTACAAAGAAATAATCTATGGAAAAGAAAACAACTGAAGAAAATATACAGGAGTTCATCGAAAAGTTTCGTCCTTATTTTCTGAAATTATGGAATAAACGGAAGAAACTTCTTATTATAAATGGTACTGTATTCATTATAACACTTCTTTACCTGCTTTTTATTGTAAAACCATATTACGAAAGTTCCGTGGTAATTCTACCTGAATACGGAAATAAATCCAATATGCTTAGTCAGTTCAGCGGATTAGCTTCACTTGCGGGAGTAAATGTTGGGTCTGGTTCTCCAACGGAAATTTATCAGAATTTATTACAAAGCGAATCAGTTGTAGGTCCGGTTATTTATAGCAGGTATTTAACAAAAGAATATCCTGATTCGGTTAATCTAATCCAATATTTTGAAATCGATACTAAGGATAAAAATCCTGAAATTCAAAAAAGAAAACGATATTTAACTGTAAATGAACTGCTGACAAAATCATTAATTTCAACTGATTTAGACAAAATGACAAAGATACTAACAGTTAAAGTCACAATGCCGGAAGCCCAACTTTCTGCAGATGTTGTTAACAAATTAGTCGAATCACTTGATCAGTATATTAGGACCAAAAGAAAATCTTATGCCAGCGAACAGCGATATTATTTGGAAAAAAGGGTTGAACAGATAAAAGATTCCCTGAATATTTGTGAAAATGAATTAAGGGATTTCAGGGAACAGAACAGAATGATTACACAGTCTCCAAATCTTCTTTTGGAACAGGNNCTGGCTAAAATTGATGAGATTAAGGATACTCCCATTTTAAATATCAAAGAAATTGCCCAAAATCCTATTATAAAAGCTGGACCGAAAAGAGTGGTAACGCTTATTCTAATTTTCTTTTTTTCTGTTCTTGTGTCTGGAATATATATTCTGTATGAAGATATCCTTCATAAAACATTCCATTATATGAGAATAAAAAAATAAATAGCTTTCACATAAAGCAGATTTATTCTTATACAGCTTCAATGAATTTATTATTTGTTTGGGTTATAAAGGCTATTGAGTAAGAAAATATTTTGCTGATTATTCTATCCGCCAATCTAATTCCAAAATAAATTATAAGATTAAAAATATTGGACAAAACAAAATATGGCTTACTGCTTAATAACTCATTATGGGGTTCCGGCTCATTTGTATTTATTTCTCTCATTTCATTTCTTATACTCCCGTTTATAATTAAAAAACTTTCTATTGAAGGTTATGGTATATATATATTAATTACCAGTCTTGTAGGCTTTTATGGAATTCTTGATCTTGGATTAGGAAGCGCATTAATTAAATACGTTGCTGAACTACATGAAAAAAACGAAATTGAACGTCTAAATTTATATATAAATAACACTGTCATATTTCAAGGACTTATTGGGTTGCTTTCTTCAATTGCAATTTTATTTTTTTCTAAAAATATTCTTTATTTGTTAAACGTTGGTAAGGAAAATATTAAAGATGCTACTTATGCTCTTAATCTTTGCGCAATAGGTTTTTTCTTTACATTTATTGGAGGGGCATATAGATCGGTATTGCAGGGGCTACAATTGTATAAGTCTACATCTATAATCGATAGCGTTTTGAATCTTGCGTTAAATACCTTTGTTGCAGTTGTTCTGTTTATGGGATTTGGCTTGGTCGGTTGTATAGTAATTAATGTAATAGTAGCTTTTATGTCATTTATAGGATATTATATTTTAGTTAAAAAAAATATTTCTTCGTATGTAATAAGTTTTTTTATCAATTTTAAGATTCTAAAGGAAATTATAAGTTTTAGCTTTTATATATTTCTATCAAGAATATCAGGAATATTTTCTACTTATATAGTTAGGTTTGTTATTTCTTTTTTCCTCGGACCAGCGGCAGTTACATATTACATTGTTCCTTCAAAACTAGTGGGGGCATTGGGAGGCATTACAGGTGGTGGAATATCTGTGATTTTCCCCTTCTCTTCACAGTTGGGAGCAGGCAATAACAGTGATGAAATTAAAAATTTATTTTTAAAAAGCTCAAGAATTCTAACAGCAATTACATTTCCAATGATAGTTTTCATTTCGCTTTTTTCAGAACAAATTTTAACTATTTGGGTGGGGGTAGCGTTTGCCCGACAGGCATGGCTAGTACTTAGTGTTATTTCATTTTCCGCATTTATCGGCGGTATGAGCACTATACCAAATCTAATAATACTTGGACAAGGGAATTCAAAACTAATAGGAGTGTTTTCTTTCTTAACGATAGTTCTTTATATAATATTTTTACCTATACTTACAAAATTATTTGGAATTATAGGCACTTCTTTTGCTTTACTAATTACCAACTTGGCGGTTATTTATTATGTCATCTTTAAAACGACGGAGTATAACCATATTAAAATTAAAGAATATTATAATGTTGTATTAAAACCACATGTCGTTGTATTTTTAATGGCTATATTGCTATATCCATTTGCCATATTGATAAAAAATCAACAATCAATAATGACTCTTTCTGTTGGCGCTATACTAATGATTCTACACTATATATACTTAATTAAGCGAAAAATAATTCCATACGAAAATATTTATAATAAATTGTTTCAAAAAGCATGAAAGCAGTAATTTTAGCCGGAGGGCATGGTAAGTTATATTCTTTGTTTAAGAAACGGCGCCCTAGCTTATAAAATCCATATATCATATTATCGCAAGACCATTCTTAATATTAGCGAAAAGGAAATTAAAAATTGAGATTGAACAATGAAAGCTAAAGTATTGTTAAAATGAAAGAATTATTGCAAAATTTTTTCTATTCATTTAATTTGCGTGTAACAAAAAGACTTGAAATATATAAACTGTACAAACGTGATGTATTTAAGTCGAATTATAAAAATAAAGTACTGCTATCATATATAACTGAACCCTTTACACTGGGAATCAATTATTCACATACTGGTCTTCGTGAATGTTATGCAGCGGCTGAAGTATTTCACAATCTAGGGTATTGTGTTGATGTTGTATATCACTCGTTAACTCGAAAAATAGATTATTCACAGTATGAGATAATTTACGGAATGGGCTCCGTGCTTGAAAGATCCTTTTATTTGCAAGAAAGTTCTGCACCGCTTCGAATATTCTACGCTACCGGTTGTAATCCAATTTATTCAGATGTTATAACTACATTGAGAGCCCGTGACTTTTACATAAAACATAAACGACTTTTATTGGAATCTGTAAGAATAGTGCAGTTGAGCCAACATGCTCAAATTCTATTATCTGATGCAGTTATTGTATTGGGTAACGAGTTTGTACTAAAAACTTATACAAATTACGACCCCAAAGGTGTGGAAAGATATTTAAGGCTAAATGTATTTTTTAATGATAGCTATGATATCGATTTGGAAAAAAAAGATTTTACAACTGCAAAAAAGAATTTTTTATGGTTCGGCAGCGGGGGGCTTCTTCATAAAGGACTTGATATACTTCTGGATATATTTTCGCAACGTAATGATGTCTATTTGCACATTTGTGGGGCACGTGAGAGTGAGAAAGGTTTTTTCAATTATTATAAACATTTACTCTCAAACTCAAATAATATAATTGACCATGGCTTTGTAAAAATGGAATCTGAATATTTCAAAAAACTAATGGATACATGCGGTTATACTGTGTTTCCGTCAGTTAGTGAAGGTGGAGCAGCGGCATTATTGAATACAATGGCAAATGGAGGGCTGGTTCCCATAATATCAAAATCATCTGGATTAGATATGGAAGATTTTGGATGGGTTATTGATAAAATAGATATTGATATATTCAATAATGCAATTAATCAAGCTTTATTATTAGATAATGAAGAACTTAAAGAAAAAGCTATTAGAGTAAAGGCACATATACGACATAATTACACTTATGAAAACTATAAACAAAGTCTTGGTAATATCATACAGAAAATTTTAAAAATGTAGTAATAGCATTTCATATGTTTGTTTAAAAATACATCAGAGCTTACTTTTAAAAATTATAAAGAAAATTTTAGTGTGGAAGGTTTTAGAAATAAATTCAATCAATTAATTAGGAAGATTGATGAAATGTAAGATATGTGAAAGTGTAACAAGCAAAGTTTTTACTGCTAAAATATTGAACAAATACAGTATTGGATATTATAATTGTAATAAATGTCGTTTTCTACAAACAGAAGAACCCTATTGGCTGGATGAAGCTTATAAGTTTCCAATAAATTTATCCGATACTGGAATAGTTCAGAGAAATATAGTTCTTGCAAAAAGGGTCTCGCTTATTCTATTTATGTATTTTGGTAAGGATGCCAGTTTCTTGGATTATGCTGGTGGTTATGGATTATTTTCAAGGTTAATGAGAGATATAGGGTATAATTATCTTTGGATGGATCCCTTTACAACAAATTTGTTTGCGAAAGGTTTTGAATATAAACAAGACATACCTATAAAAGCTATTACTGCTTTTGAAACATTTGAACATTTTGTCAATCCTTTGATAGAGATTGAAAAAATATTGGAAATAAGTTCAAATATTATTTTTACAACAGAGTTATTGCCCAATTTCTTGCCCAATACTAATGAATGGTGGTACTACGGTCTTGACCATGGGCAACATATTTCATTTTACAATATAATAACCTTAAAATACATTGCAAATAAATATAATTTGAACTTTATCACTGATGGTAAAATTCATTTATTTACAAAACAGAAAATAAATCATAGTTTATATTCTTTTTTACTCATAACAGCAAGATTTGGTAGTTATAAAATTATTTCTAAGTTAATGAACTCCAAGACTTTTTCAGATATGCAAAAAATGAAGCTATTATCTATAGTGTAGATTTAGTTCTTAAGTTGAGATCCGACTTTAATGAAATTATTTTTTAGATATTGAGGGATACGAAAAATAACAACACAATAACTTCTATTATATATATTAACAAATGGATGTATTAAGGTTTTTAATTAATTCTTTAGTTTGGGGAATAGGTTTAGTTTTAAAAAAAGTTAAAACAAGAAATAGAAATAAATCTATTATATTAATTAGACCTGATCTAATAGGGGATTTCATTCTTTTCACTCCTTCTTTGGCATATCTTCATAATCACTATTCTGAATATAAAATAATTTTATTAATGCAAGATATAGTCAGTCCTTTAATTGAAAGTTGCCCATATGTAGATAAAGTAGTTGTATTCAATAAAAAAAAATATCAAAGAAATATTTTCTACAAGTTTAAACTTCTCAGAGAATTATTTATTCTCAAATCAGAAAAATGCATAAATACAATGTATTCTCGTAATCGAATCAGCGAAGAGTTTCTCCTATGGGTTGGTGCAAAAGAAAATATTGGTTTGGATACAAAATATCCAGGGATGAAAATTAATGAAAAACAACGAAGTGACAAAAATTATCAAATTCTTGTCAAATTAGAAGATGGGCATCCAATCCATGAATTAGAAATAAATAAAAAATTTCTTCAGGGGTTGGGTATTGTTGTGATATCGTATGTTCCTAAGCTCTGGTTTATTTATAATGAAATTGGACCCTTAAATACGGTATTAAAAGGTCGCCAGAAAAAAAATTTTATTATCATCGGAATTGTTCCCGGGGCTTATGATTCTTATAGAACATGGGGGGGGGCGAAGTTTCAAACTTTGATGAGGGAATTATGCTATATGCATAAAGAAATTATATTTTTTATATTTGGTAATAAATCAGATCAAAAATATTTAGATTATTTGTCACTTAAGAATGATGAGATTATTGATTTACGAGGTAAGACAAGTTTAAGAGAACTCGCTACTTTACTTTATCATTGTGATATTGTGATAGGTAATGAAACAGGCCCTTTACACATAGCAAATGCTATCGGTACAAAATCATTTTGCATTTTAGGTGGGGGACATTTTGGTCGATTTTATCCCTATCCTCATTCCTTTGATCTAAAGGAAATACCTAGTTGTTTTTTTCAATTTAGGGATTGTTTTAGCTGTGGATGGCATTGCATTTATTCGCTCACAGACAATAATTCTTATCGATGTATCCATGAAGTTTCAGTTGAATACGTTATCAAAGATGTTGCAGCTTATATAGAAGATTTATTTCTTGAAAACAAGAACTCAAAAGAGAAGCATAGCGATGCGTCTTAAATTTTATTATTTTATAGTATTTTTGTCATCTTTCATGTTGAATGATTTGGCTACAATAGTTGTAGTCGAAATTAGTGGGTTTAAATTGTATGTAGCCGATATCATTTTATGCTTTGTAATGATGATATTTTTTTTTAATTATTTATATTCTTGGAGAAAACGCAAATTTTCATTATTAGAAAAAGTCTATACCCTCTTTTTATTCTATTTACTAGTTCAGTTAATTATAGGATTTCAAATATATGGTTTTCGCGCGATTGGTGAGTTCAGAAGTGCCTCGTATTTTTTCTTGTTTTGCATCCCAGCTTATTTATTAGAAAACACGGAACCCATAGATGAGAAATTAGTTTTAGATATTGTTGCCAAGACTCTTTTATTGTCAGCAAGTGCTGCATTCATAATGTTTGTGATAGAAATGTCCATTGGTGAGCGTTTCTATATTTCGCAAATAAACCGTGAACTTTTCACAAACTTCTCTGATTTCAGAGGGATGAGGATTTTAGATTCTTACCAGACCTTTAACTTACTTGCAATTTCTTTATACTTTATACTTAAATATGAGATATATAATGTAATTAATAAAAAAGAAATCCTTTTTTCTATTATAGCAATAGTTTCTGTAATAATAACTCGAAATCGCGCCTCACTCTTTGCATTGCTTACAAGCTTTTTTTTGTTTTTAGCATTTAATAGACGAATACGGATTTTGTTGATGTTTATGAGTATTTCTATTGCTGTGATTTTTGCAATTTACATGCTATCTCCAAATTTGAGCGAGCAGATTATTAATGCATTTCAGATGGGATTGAAACCAGAAGAAGATCCCACAGGTAAGTGGAGACTTGCTGTACAAGGAGTTGCCTTGGCTCAAGGTTTGCTAACGCCATATTTTGGTCAATCATATGGAGGTTATTTTAAATTTGATGTTCCCGGAATGGGATTTATGGATATTACACCACACAACCAGTTTTTGTCTTTGTTTTTGAAAACAGGTGGCCTTGGGGTTGGTCTACTTATTACTATATTCATTATTTATTTGGTTAAATATATAAAAGCCATAAAGCTCACTATAGATAAAAAGGCACGACATATATTGATCATTCTATTTATTATTGTTTTTTCGCAGTTGATTTATGGTTTTAGCTATGATTTTGTTCCATTCTTCAGTTTATATCTAGGGTTTTCATCGTTTATCATTGAAAAAACTTGTAAAAGTACAAATTTTTCTGAAAAACATTAATTATAAGCCACTAATACTATAAAAACGAATGATGAATTATTCACCCAAAATTTCGATAGTAACGCCTTCATTTAATCAATCGCGATTTTTGGAAGAAACTATAAAAAGTGTAGTGGAACAAAGTTATCAAAACATTGAATATATTATAATTGATGGGGGATCAACGGATAATTCGTGTGAAATAATAAAAAAATATGAACATAAATTGAAATATTGGGTCTCAGAACCAGATAAAGGACAAACCAACGCAATAAATAAAGGGTTAAAACTGGCTACTGGTGACATATTTTTTTATTTAAATTCAGATGATCTTTTACTGCCAGGCACATTAAGATATGTTGCTGATTATTTTTTAAATAATCCTGATACAGATTGTTTATATGGATGCACAATAATGATAGATCAAAATGGTAAGGAACTATTAAAAAGGCATGACAATCCTTTTGATTATAATATTCTTTTGTATGGGATCAATTATATTCAACAGCCTTCAACATTTTGGCGAAAAAAAGTAACTGAACGTATTGGATTATTTGACGAGGATCTTCACTTTAATATGGACTACGAATATTGGATAAGGATGGGATATGACGGTTTACAATTAAATTATACAGAAACATTTTTATCAAAATATCGGCTACATACTAACAGTAAGTCAGTGCTCAATTCAAACATAATTCAAGAAGAACGCAAAATTATAAGACGCAAATATTCAAAGATATACATATACGAAAAAATTGATTATATTATTTTCCCCATAATTAACTTAGCAATGAGAATAAAGAGGCAGCTTATTAAAATATTTATTCATAAGCATATAGAAATTATTCCTGGCAATTTAATTTATTGGTATTTTAAGAAAATAAAAAAACAATTCAACACCTAAATTATTATATAACATTTGATATTCGGGAGACATAATGATAATTACAATAGAATGGATCTTCTTGATAAATGTCTTAAATCAATTAAGCGCTATTTACAGACCCCTGATTATGAAGTAATTATTATCGACAATGCATCTACAGATAAAACTGAGTTATTAATCGAATCAAAATATTCAAATTTTATTTATATAAAAAATCAGGAAAACTGCTTTTTTGCTAAAGCAAATAACCAGGGCAATTTAATAGCTAAAGGTAAAAGTTTATTCTTTTGTTAAATAATGATATCGAATTAATGGATTCTTCTATTACCGAATTGGTTAACTTTTTGTATCAAAACGAATCTTATGCTGGAGCGTGCGGGAGATTGCTGAATTTCAATGGTACCCAGCAAATTGGATTTAACTTTAGAAGACTACCTAATTATTGGGGAATTATTCCTGCTGTATCATATACCTGTTCTGAAAAATCTTCTCAAAAAACATTGTTGCTTGGATGTCGATTGTGATAAAATTCAGATTGTCGAACAACCTGCTGCTTCAATGTTTATAATTCGAAAAGCTATAATTAACCAGATAGGCTTATTTAATGAAACCTTATATTATTACTATAATGATGTTGATTTTTGTTATAGGTTAAAAACAAATAATAACAAAATAGCCTACCTTCCCCAAGTTAAAGTATATCATCATCAAAATGCTTCTCAGGAATTAATTTCTAGTACAAGTTGGGTAATTCACTATTATTCTAACCTACTCAGTTATGCTCAAATATATTTTACTAAATTTCAATATAACTTGTTAAGATATCTGATTATAGTATCTGTTTTTATAAGATAGTTTTATTATTCTTTATAAAATTGGTTTTCCCTTTACGCCCATTAAAAATGCATAGTCTTGGAAAAGTTAATAACTTTAGTGACATAATTAAATCTAGTAAAAAAATTCTTAGCATTGTTCTTCCAACTAAAAAAATAGCATATAATTTGACAATAAACTATATGGTTGCAATCTGTCAGTTAACTCGGAAAACATGAAAGTAATTTTCTTCTTGACGTGGCCTGTAGAAGATGCATCATCAAGATATAGGGTATATCAATTTGAAAAAAAACTAATTGAAAAAAATATCACACTAAAGTATGATGTTCTGTTCCCTAACTGGTTTTTACGGATTAAAAACCGTAAGGGTATTGCTTTCTCTCTATTAAAAGTATTTTGTATGATATATTATCTAATCATTAGGATTATTAGAATTCCAATGTCAATTAGATATGATGTCGTATTTGTCCATAGAGAAGTATTTCCTTTTTTTACCCCATTCTTTGAAAGAATTACGAAATTATTATCAAAAAAAATGATATTTGATTTTGATGATGCAATATTTTTAAAGCCTACAAAGTGGAGTAATTGGCGTGATGTCCTTAGAAATCCGGAACGAATTAAAGATGTATGTAGGTTAGCGGATGGTGTAATTACCGGAAACCAATTTCTTTCTGATTATGCCGTTCAATTTAATGATAACGTGGTTATTATACCTACCGTTTATAACGCAATTCCTGCCGAATATGCAATAAAAAATCAAATTCCGGTTATAGGATGGATAGGAAGTTGGAGTACAACACTTAATCTTGAAATTGTATCCGACGCATTAACTTTGTTGTCAAATAAATATAAATTTATTTTTAGAGTTGTCGGGGCAAAAAATATTTACGAAATTATTTATAAAAATGTTCAAATTGAATATCTTGATTGGACGTTAGAGAAAGAGAATGAATATTTAAATAGTTTTGATATTGGAATTATGCCTTTATATGATAATCCTTGGGAAAAAGGTAAGTGTGCTTTTAAGTTAATTCAATATATGTCTTGTGCTAAACCGGTAGTCGCATCACCAGTTGGTACAAATAAAGAAATAATTTATCATGGTAAGTCTGGTTTTTTTGCTTCAACCAAGGAAGATTGGATACAATATTTAGGCGTATTGTTAGATAATCGAAAAATGAGAGAAGAAATGGGACAGACTGGTAAGCAATTTATTTTAGATAATTATTCTTTTGAAAAGACTAGTGAAAAATTTATCAATGCAATTGTTGCCTAGTGTCCTTCAAATGATACCTTATGGCTTAATAAAATGAAAATAAAAAAAAATAGGTTTATGGATTTTGATATCTATGAATTTAATAGTAAAACTATAGTTGATGAAATCTTGGATTGTGTCTCCAACAATAAAAAAACAATATTTTTCGGACTGAATGCAGATTGTTTCAATATATCAATGGTAAACTTAAAATATCACAAAATTCTTCAAAATGAAAAATACTACATTTATCCTGATGGAATGTCTATTGTATGGGCAAATAAATATTTAAATAAAATCAGGCAGAATAGAATTGTAACAACTGATTTAATTTTATATCTGTTAAAAAAATTAACACAGGAAAAGAATAAAATCACAATTACTTTTTTAGGTGGAGATAAAGGAATTGCTGAATTAGCAAAAAATCAATTGAATAAAAGATATTCGATTAATTCTATTCAAAATGCTTTTGAACCTACCGTTCTCACTTTAGATGAAGTCGATAATCCTAATGGAAAAAATGTTTCAGGTTTAATTCAATATTTGAATGATCATCCGACCGATATACTTTTTGTAGGGCTAGGTTGCCCCAAACAGGAAATATTATGTAATAATATTTTACCGTTCATTCCGCAAAAAGTTTTATTTCCGTGTGGCGGACTGTTCAGTTATTATGCTGACGAACACGCCAGGGCACCGGTATGGATGCAGCAAATTGGTTTAGAATGGCTTTTTCGATTGATGTTAGAGCCAAAGCGCCTTTGGAAACGCTATTTAATAGGAAATTTTATTTTTATTTATCAGGTAGTTAAGAGAAAATACTTTTTTCATACATCGGAAATATTATTTAGTTAAGGAACAATATGATTATTACTAGAGCACCATTTAGAATTACTCTTGGTGGTGGTGGAACTGATCTCCCCTCTTTTTATGAAAAAAAAGGCGGTTTTTTAGTCACCATGGCAATAGATAAATATATCCATGTAAGTATCAATCGTATGATAATTGATCCTGGCATTCAATTGCATTATAAAAATAGTGAGTACGTAACTCATCCTTCTTTACTCAACCATCCCTTTGCACGGGAAATTCTTCTTCGTTATGGAATAACAAGCAATTTTGAAATGGCTAGTATGGCTGATCTTCCTGCTCGTTCAGGAATGGGATCAAGCGGTAGTTATGCTGTTGCAGCAATTTGTTCACTTAAAACATATTTGCGCCAGCCTATCGAAATTTCTCAGATAGCTGAAGAAGCATCAGATATTGAGATAAATGTACTGAAAAATCCGGTTGGCAAGCAAGATCAATATATTGCAGCATATGGGGGAATAATTTCTATGGAAATTGCCACGGATGGATCTGTAAAAGTTGAAAAAATTAATATTGATAGTGGAGATATTATCGATCTTATTGCAAATATGCGGGTCTATTACACGGGTGTTTTACGTGACGCAGGTTCGATATTAAAGGAACAAAATGAAAGTACTAAATCAGTTGATAAAAGAGAACATCGGGAAGTTATGGATAGTCTGTTAAATATTAAAGAAATAGGTTATAAAACAAGAGAAGCAATTGAAAAAGGGAATTTTGATGAAATTGGAAAATTATTTGATGAACATTGGAGTTTTAAAAAACGCCTTTCTAATTATATTTCAATAAATCAAGTTGATAAAATTTACACTGAAGTAAAAGAAAAATTTGGAGTTTTAGGTGGAAAACTAATTGGGGCAGGTGGTGGCGGATTTTTATTGTTTTATGCACCCAAAAATCACCGCATGCTTGACGATTATATGAAATCAATGTCAATGCCGAAACTTTCATATTTTCCGGATTATGAGGGTGTTAGAGTTGTGCTGGATGTGTCAAAGCGCAATTAATTTGTAAAAGTTTCTAAAAAAAAGGATTATTAATGAAATATATGATAGTTGGTGGAAGTGGTTTTATAGGAAGTCATTTTTCTATCTGGCTGCACAACAAAATTGATACAGAAAAAGTTACTGTCTACGATAATTTTTCTTCTGGTAAAATCGAATATTTAAAACCTCTTTCTTCAAGCTCAAAATTAAAAATAATAACAGGGGATGTGAAGGATAAAGAATTTCTTACTGATTCAATCAAAGACCATGATTATGTCTTTCATTTTGCATCAAATCCCGATATTGCAAAAGCAGTTACTCGGCCTGATATAGATTTTTGGGAAGGAACTTATTTAACCCAAAATATTCTGGAGGCGATGCGCGTCAACTCTATTAAGAATATAGTTTATGCCTCTGGTTCTGGTGTATATGGTGATTATCAGGAAACTCCCGTTTATGAAAGTATGGGCTCTTTGCATCCGATATCGACCTATGGCGCTAGTAAGTTGGCTGGGGAAGCTTTGTTAAGTGCCTACTCTTATATGTTTGGTATTAAAGCATTAGCGTTTCGTTTTGCGAATGTAGTAGGACCACGGCAAACACATGGTGTGGGATACGATTTTTTGCGTAGGCTAATAGTTGATCCTGCTAAATTGAATATATTAGGAGATGGAAAACAAAGCAAATCGTACATTCATATTGAAGATATTATTGCTGGAATTGAAACCGCAATTCAAAAATGTAAAAAACAGTTTGACGTTTTTAATCTATCCTCGGATGACTATATTACAGTAACAGAGATAGCTGATACAGTTATTGATTTGTTAAATTTAAAAAATGTCTCTTTACATTACTCTGGTGGAGATCGAGGTTGGAAGGGTGATGTGCCTGTTGTTAGATTTAATACGGCTAAGATTAAAAAATTAGGTTGGCAGCCGAAATATACTTCAAAAGAAGCCATACAAAATGCTGTATCTGCTATGAGAAAAGAAGTAGAGGTGTAATATGCAGATTGTTATCCTTGCTGGGGGACTTGCCACGCGGATGAGACCGATGACTGAAAAAATTCCGAAATCGATCTTATCAATAAAAAATAGACCTTTTATAGACTATCAATTAAGTTTGTTTTCAAGTAATGGAATTTCTGACGTACTTATTTGTGTCGGTCATCTTGGTGAAATGATAGAATCTTTTGTCGGGGATGGAGCAAAATGGGGAATTCATGTCGATTATTCATGGGAAAAAGAAAATCTTCTGGGTACTGCTGGAGCACTGCGTAATGCAGCCGACAAATTGGAAGATAATTTTATCTTAACCTGGGGGGATTCTTATGTCCCCTTAGATTATAAACTGTTTTTTCAGCAGCATCTTAAATCAAAATATATTTGTAATATCGGAGTTTTTCAAAACTATAACAAATGGGATAAAAGCAACATATTATTTCTTAATGGATTGGTTGCTAAATATGATAAAAATCATTTGAGTAATGATATGAATTATATTGATGTGGGCATTTCGGGAATTTCAAAAAAAATATTAAATAGTATTCCTGCAGGATTTGTTTCACTTGATGATGTCTGGCAAAAACTTTCAATACAAAATATGATTGGTGGAATAGAAGTTAAACAGCGGTTTTATGAGATTGGTTCTTTCGATGGTTTTAACGAATTTACTGAACTAGCTGACACCTTGTGATGATAAGAAAACCATTTTTGTTTTTGGATCGGGATGGGATCATCAATGAAGTTGTAATAAGAGAAGGACGTATTGAGTCCCCCCGGTCGGTTGATGAATTTGTTATTAGAAATGAGTTCATAAATTTTTATTCGAAATTACATTCATTGAACTGTTCCTTGTTTATCGTTTCAAATCAACCCGATATTGCGCGTGGTATTATGGATTACAATGTCTTGGACAATATTAATCAGATTCTGAGAAGTGAGTTTGTTTTTAATGATATATTATATTGCACCCATGATGACTCGGATAAGTGTTCATGCCGTAAACCAAAACCGGGATTAATTAATTCTTTAATAGAACAATATTCTCTGTCAAAAGATGATTCTTTGATTTTAGGGGATAGTTGGAAAGATATTGAATGTGGGAAAAGAGCTGGTATAAAAACAATTCTTCTTAATACAGAATATAATAAAACACAAAAATGTTTGCCTGACTATTCAATTAATAATTTAGATCAATTATTACAAGTCGATATATGGAGTTAATTTTATGCAGACGTTTTCCAATGAGTTTCTGAATGAGACCTCGAAAATAATTTCAAAACTTGATACATCAGATATTGAAAAGATGGCTGAAATACTGCACAATGTTCGTGAAGAAGGTGGTCGGTTGTTTTTTATTGGGTCAGGTGGCGGTGCCGGTCATGCTTCACACGCTGTTTGCGATTTCCGAAAGTTAGGTAATTTTGAATCTTATGCTCCATATGATAATATTTCAGAATTGACAGCACGTGTCAATGATGAAGGATGGGATGTAACTATTATTAACTGGCTTAAAGTCAGTCGCTTTAATAGCAAAGACTGTGTTTTCGTATTTTCAGTCGGTGGAGGTAGTGAAGAAAAAAATATAAGTGCAAATATTGTGAAGGTAGTTCAAGAAGCCAAAAGAATAGGAGCTAAAATCATTGGCGTTGTAGGGAAAGATGGCGGCTTTACAAAAAAAGTGGGTGATGCTGTACTTGTTATTCCTACAATTAATGAGGCAAGAATTACACCACATACGGAAGGTTTTCAAGCCGTTATTTGGCATTTACTTATTTCGCATCCCTTGATTCAAGTAAATGTTACAAAATGGGAATCAATTAAGTAGATAAGTCAATTGTAAATAGCTTTTAGTATATTTAAAATTTAAGGAATTTTTAATGGAGTTAAGAGTTAAATTATTTGCTGATGGCGCTGAAAAATCAGGAATGCTCGAAATATATAACAACCCCTTAATCTCCGGATTTACTACAAATCCCACACTAATGAGGAAGGCTGGTATTACTGATTACAAATCATTTTCGCTGGATATACTTTCTGTAATTAAGGATAAGCCGATATCTCTTGAAGTATTCTCGGATGAATTCAATGAGATGGAGCGGCAAGCCTATGAAATTGCCTCGTGGGGTGAAAATGTTTATGTAAAAATCCCTATTACTAATACAAAATCTGAATCAAGTATCCCTTTAGTGAAAAAACTTTCGGATGCAAAAATAAAAGTAAATGTCACTGCCATGATGACCGTCAAGCAGGTTAAAGATGCCATTCCGGCTTTGATAAATAGTCCCGGAAGTTATGTCTCGGTATTTGCAGGGAGAATTGCCGATGCAGGTATTGATCCTCTTCCAATTATGAAAGAAGTGATGGATTTGCTTCTTTCACATAAGAATGTTGAACTCATCTGGGCAAGTCCACGGGAATTATTTAATGTTGTGCAGGCCGATTTAATTGGATGCCATATTATAACCGCTACAAATGATATATTGAAAAAACTGCCGACTCTTGGGAAGGATCTTACACAGTTCTCTTTAGAAACTGTTAAAATGTTTTATCGTGATGCTCAGGCCGCCGGGTATACAATATAATTTCCAAATATTTAGCTAATTAAATCCGTGAAATTCGGGATTTTAAAGCTTTTTGTGAAAAAATATTGCATTTATTTAATTATCTTAATTTCATCACTTTTCCTATAATCACTATGTCTCATTCATGCGGTGAAATTGATTATCGGCACATATTTATTTTTGGATAACGAGCGTTTTCCCAAAGCAGCATAGTTAAAAGACATTTTACATCAACCTTTTAATTCAAGGATCATCTACTCATTTTACAATCCTCAATATTTTCTTTATATTAAGACGTGTGATTTTTATCATAATCTTTGATCTCCAGGTTTATTAATGAATTATAGGCGGAAGGTATTATATATGCAAAGAATTGCAGCAGATAATATTCTGCTGTTGATTGCATTTTTGTTCTCTCTCTTCGCAAACCATAAATTTCAGCCGTTTACTGTTTCAACTGTTGATTATTTTTTCCTTTTAATTCTCATCATTATTTGGCTCCTCTCAGCGCATATTACTAACCTGTATGATGAATTCCGGGCCAAAAAGTTCAGCAGTGAACTTATAAACCTGGTAAAGAATGTACTCATCCAGTCATTATCGGCAATAATTTTTATTTTCCTTGTAAAAGATGCTAACCACTCTCGGATTTTTGTAGCAAGATATTCTTTAGTGCTTCTCTTCTTGACTGGGACCGAGAAATATTTCATGAGAACTCTTCTGGTTTACTTTAGGAAACATGGAAGGAATTTAAGAAATATTTTAATTATCGGAGCAGGAGAAGTTGGACAAAGATTATCCGAAACTATTACTGATAATCCCAATTTTGGATATAGATTGCTTGGCTTTCTGGATGATGAAAAAAAGAGTTTTCTTAATGGACAATTTCTTGGGTCCCTTGATAAACTGGAAAGTGTTATTAGCTCAACACATATCGATGATGTAATAATTGCTTTACCTAATTATGCCGAAGATAAGATACATAAGGTAATAGCAATTTGTGAGAATCTGGCAGTTAAGGTACGTATTATACCGGATCACTTTAAATTTTTATCACAAAATTATAGTATTTCAACTTTCGGGCCTTTCCCGCTCATATCTGTTAGGGATGATAGAATAAATCAATTCCAATGGCGTTTGTTGAAAAGAACATTTGACACTGTTTTTACTTTAATCCTGTTCATCTTTATTTTTTCATGGTTCTGGTCTTTGATTGCCTTGATTATAAAATTGGATTCTAAGGGTCCGGTAATTTTTTCTCAAAAGCGATGGGGGAGGAATAACAAAAAATTCTATATTTTGAAATTTCGTTCGATGAATTTTAATAGTCCCGATGTTGATGAAGAGGGTAAATATCAGCAGGTCTGCAAAAATGACCCTCGTATTACTAGATTCGGTCGGATTTTACGTAAAACAAATATTGATGAGATTCCACAGTTTATTAATGTCTTAAAGGGTGAAATGTCACTTGTTGGTCCCAGACCGCATCCAATTCCTTTAAATCTAGAATCAAAGGATAATTTCAAAAATTATATGCTCCGTCATATAGCTAAACCGGGTATTACTGGCTGGGCTCAGGTCAATGGATTTCGCGGCGAAACTAAAGATCCGATTTTGATGCAAAAAAGAGTTGAACATGACTTGTGGTATATTGAAAATTGGTCTTTCTGGCTTGATATTAAGATCCTCTTTTTAACAGTTTGGACTATGTTAAGGGGGGATACCAACGCATATTGAATAATAAAATTCATCTTTCGGTTACCTGATAAAATAACAATGAGAAAATTTCCTCTCCTTATCTTTATCGCCCTTTTCCTCATATTTCAATCTTTTATTTCTGCTCAGATTGTTTATGAACCTGTAGGAAACGATATATATTCCTTCCTCAGTCTCATGTCCCAAAAGGGCATAATTGAATTTAATGACCAGATAAAACCCGTTTCCCGTAAATATATCGCTCAGAAACTCCTGGAATTAAATTCAAAATCAGATCAGCTTACTTCATTGGAAAAAGAAGAAGCATCGTTCTATAATAAGGACTTCGGTCTTGAAATGGTGGGCTCGCAGCCCTTTATCAATTATCTCGGCAATGATCAGTTCGGAAGACTCAGGCTGTTCTCTTATTCGGATTCTCTATTTAAACTTAATATAAGCCCGATACTAGGAATGTGCCTTGGGAAAAATGCAGGGAGTAATTATGCCCATACATGGAGTGGAATAGGATTATATGGATATATAGGAAATAGCATCGGTTTCAGTTTCAATTATAGGGATAACAGTGAAACAGGTGCAACGGTCGATATGACTAAACATTTTACTCCGGTTACTGGCGTTATTGTCGCCAAAGAATCTTCTTCTGATAATATCCAGTATAGTGAAGCTCACGCAATTCTTGCCACCGATTGGTCCTGGGGGGAAGTCTCAATAGGAAAAGATTTTATGGAGTGGGGATACGGTGAAAGCGGTAAATTAGTTCTTTCGGATAAAGCTCCCTCTTTTCCATTCATTCGTCTTGATCTTCGTCTCACAAGCTGGCTGCGGTTTAATTATTTCCATGCCTGGCTTAACTCTGATGTCGTTGATTCAGCTTCTTCTTATCCGACTTATATAACTTCCGATCCAAACCAAAGCACAAGGGAATTATTTATAAATAAATATTTAGCCTCCCATACTATTATTGTTACGCCGGTTAAAGGATTGGATGTATCTCTTGGCGAATCCATGATTTATAGTGATAAACTTGAAATCGGTTACCTTATACCGATCAATTTTTTCAAGTTAACGGATCATTATCTCAGCAGCGCTAATATTAACGTCGGTGGAAATGCTCAGTTTTTTCTTGGGGTTAGTTCCCGTGATCATTTGAAGAATACTCATCTTTATGGTACGTGGTTTATTGATGAAATAACCCTTGAAGGTCTCTTTGATAAAATGAAACAAAGAAACCAGTTCGGATTTTCACTAGGAGGCTCTATTACCGACCTTCCTGTTGATAATCTTACCGCGGTTCTCGAGTATACAAAAATTTATCCGTTCGTTTATTCACACTATATCCCCACTCTGCTATATACTAACGCATCTTATGTTATGGGCGATTGGATGGGTAATAATGCCGATAGAATATATGCTTCCCTTAACTATAGATTTATACGGGGTCTGCAAGGGACAATATGGGGTCAATATATAAGAAAAGGTGATGCCGGTACTCCGGAAGAACAATATTCCCAGCCGCAGCCTCCGTTCTTATTTGGATTAAGAACAAATTATACTTATTTCGGAATTGATCTGAAATATGAAATTACCCACGAACTATTTGTACGATCAACTTTTCAAAACCTTTTAACATCACAGGAAGTAACTAAAGGGTCCTTCAATAATGTCACCACCACGCAATTCCTATTAATGGTTTATTATGGGATGTAATTTTCCATATATTTGCCTTGCAATAAATTATTTATTATAGCATTTAGGTAGGTTAATGAAAGGAATTATTCTTGCCGGCGGATCCGGTTCGCGCCTTTATCCTATTACAAAAATATATAGCAAACAGCTTACTGCTATTTATGATAAACCCTTGATCTATTACCCACTCTCCATCCTGATGCTGGGGGGTATTAGGGATATTTTGATTATCTCTAATAAGGAAACTATTCCCTTCTATCGCCAATTATTTAATGATGGAAAACAAATCGGTCTTAATATAGATTATGCCGTCCAGGATGCCCCTAATGGTATTGCCGAAGCGTTTATTATTGGAGCAAAATTTATCGGCAATGACCCGGTAACTTTAATCCTGGGCGATAATATCTTTTATGGGTATCTTAACTTTTTCTATGATGCAATTCAAAAAAATACCGGCGCTACTATTTTTGGCTACCGTGTAAATGACCCCGAAAGATATGGTATCGTTGAATTCGATAAAGATGGAAATGCAATATCTATTGAAGAAAAACCCTCAAAACCCAGATCGAATTTTGCTATTCCTGGTCTCTATATCTATAATAATGATGTTGTATCTATTTCCAAAAGCCTTAAGCCTTCTGAACGCGGGGAACTTGAAATAACTGATGTTAATAAGGAATATCTTCACAGGAAGAAGTTAAGAGTTGAAAAAATAGGACGCGGAATCGCTTGGCTCGATACCGGAACTCCTGAGTCTCTCCTTCAGGCAGCTAATTTCTTCGGCGTCATTGAGGAAAGACAGGGTCTAAAAGTCGCCTGTATTGAAGAAATTGCTTATAGTATGAAATTTATAAATAAAAAGGAATTCGAATCGCTTGTGGATTCTATCCCGAAATCTCTTTACCGCGATTATCTCGAAAGATGCCTGAAAGATTAATGGAAATTATTAAAACCCCCTTCGATGGAATTCTACTTGTAAAACCTGACGTCTTTGCTGACGAAAGGGGATACTTTTTCGAATCCTTTAATTATCAAAAATTCCTGGAAAAGAATTTGGAAGTCAATTTCCTGCAGGATAATATTTCTAAATCCCGCAAAGGAACTATCCGTGGTCTGCATTACCAGAACGGGAATAAAGCTCAGGGGAAATTATGCCAGGTTCTGTTTGGCAGGGTTCTCGACGTTGCTCTCGATTTAAGAGTTGACTCACCAACCTTCGGTAAACACTTTTCTACAGAACTTTCTGAGGAAAATCACCTTCAGCTCTGGATCCCGGTTGGTTTTGCGCATGGGTTTTCTGTTCTGTCCGATGAGGTTATTTTCAAGTACAAATGCACTAACTATTACTGCAAAGAAAATGAAAGGACTATCCTGTTCAATGATCCTAACCTAAATATAAATTGGAAAGTCGATAAACCGGTTTTTTCCCCAAAAGATCTTAATGGGAAATCTTTTGAAGATAGTAGAAATGATTTTTTCTTTGCTTAAAAAAACAATAAATGGATTAAATAAATTAATATAATGATGGAGAAAATATGACGGTCCCTCTTCTGGATCTTAAATTGCAATATAAATCATTAAAAAAAGAACTCGATGAAGCCCTTATTAAAGTTGCCGAATCTCAGTATTTTATTCTCGGACCCGAAGTTGAAAAAATGGAAAAAGCATTTTCAGCCTATCTGGGTTGCAGTTTTTCTTTAGGTGTTTCTTCTGGAACTGATGCATTATTAATTGCTTTAATGGCAATTGATTTGAAACCCGGCGACGAAGTAATTGTTCCTACTTATTCTTTCTTTGCTACTGCCGGTACAATTTCAAGATTAAATGGTATACCTGTTCTGGTCGATATCGATCCTGTTACTTTCAATATGGAACCTAAAGAAATTGAAAAGAAAATTACTTCTAAAACAAAAGCAATAATTCCTGTTCACCTGTATGGTCAAAGTGCAGATATGAATGAAATAATGAAAATTGCTAAAAAACATAACCTCAAAGTAATCGAAGATGCCGCTCAGGCAATCGGTGCACAATACAAGGATGGAAAATGTGTCGGCACTATAGGTGATATAGGTTGCTTTTCTTTTTTCCCCAGCAAGAATTTAGGTTGCTTCGGCGATGGGGGTCTCGTTACTACTAACGATAAAACATTAGGTGAAAAGTTAAATATCCTTCGCGTTCACGGCGGATATCCTAAATATTATCATAAGATCATCGGTGGTAATTTTAGACTCGATGCCCTGCAGGCTGCTATTCTAAATGTAAAACTGCCTTACCTCGATTCATGGTCTGAAAAAAGAAGACAAAATGCGTCTGATTATACACGCTTCTTTATTGAAGCAGGACTCGCAGAGGAAGAAGGGAAAATAAACTTTGATTCTAAAAACAAAATCCTCCTTCCTAAACCGGTTTATAAACAATTCGGTTTCAAAAACTATCATATTTATAACCAGTATATAATCAGAGCCGAAAAAAGAGATGAATTAAGAAAATTCTTGTCTGATAACGCTATCGGAAATGAAATATACTACCCCGTTCCTTTCCATTTGCAGGAGTGTTTTAGTAATCTTAATTACAAATTGAAAGATTTTCCTCTTGCCGAAGCAGCTGCCGATACTTCGATCGCTCTTCCAATTTTTCCGGAATTGACCAAAGATCAGATTAAATTTGTAGTACAAAAGATTGAAGAATTTGTGAAAAAATAATAGGGAATGAAAAATGATAAATAATAAAATTTACCTGGCGGGTCATGCAGGTATGGTAGGTTCGGCTATCCACCGCCAATTGGTTAATAAACAATATTCTCATATAATTACTAAAAACTTAGATGAATTGGATTTATCAAGACAGTCGGATGTTGAAGAATTTTTCGAGAAAGAAAAACCCGAAATAGTTATTGTAGCTGCAGCTAAAGTGGGTGGCATATTGGCTAATGATATGTTCAGGGCTGAATTTATATACGATAATCTGATGATCGAATCGAATATTATCCATTCTGCATACAAGAATAATGTTCAGAAACTTGTTTTCCTCGGCAGTTCATGCATCTATCCTAAACTTGCGCCGCAGCCTTTAAAAGAAGAATATCTTTTGTCAGGTTACCTCGAATATACAAATGAGCCCTATGCAATAGCTAAAATAGCAGGCATTAAACTCTGCGAAAATTATTATCGGCAGTATGGTTCTAATTTTTTATCTGCTATGCCGACTAACCTTTATGGATTTAATGATAATTTTAATCTGAATACATCACATGTTTTACCTGCATTAATGAGAAAATTTCATGAAGCTAAAATAAATTCTCAGCCGGAAGTAATGGTATGGGGAAGTGGTACTCCCAAACGAGAATTCCTTTTCGTAGATGATCTTGCAGAAGCAATAGTATTTCTTCTTGAAAAAGTAAATGCAAACGATCTTTACCAGACTGGTATTACCCAAATCAATATTGGCATGGGAAAAGATCTTACAATAAATGAATTGGCAGAATTGATCGCAGAGGTTATCGGTTTCAAAGGTAAAATTGTTTATGATTCATCCAAACCTGACGGAACCCCGCGTAAATTATTGGATGTTACAAGAATAAATAATCTGGGCTGGAGAGCAAAAACCGACTTAAAAACCGGTATCCAAAAAACTTATCAATGGTATTTAGAAAAATCCTCCTAAAATGTCATTATTTAAGGGGCCTCAAATAATTTGCGTAAAGAAAATTTATGAAGCGGAACGTTTGCTCTTATTTGGTTCATATTTAACGGCCTTAAATATTTTACGTTAAAAAAATTCAGCGTAATGAAATGGCAGCGAGGAAAAGTGTTTGAACGTAGTGAGTTTTTTCCGAGCAATGGAATGGAGCTGAATTTTTAGTAAAATATTTTAAGCCA
>PLLW01000006.1 GCA_003141435.1 Ignavibacteriales bacterium | reverse complement strand
ATAATAATCTGGTTCTTCAAAAAAACATCCTGTATGTGCCTGTCATTTTTAAACCAGAAATTCTCATATTTACCCTCCGGGGTCATTCTTCTTGTATTGAAAAAATTTGCTTCCGGAATAAATCCATATTCCAAGCGATCAAGCATAGTTACATGATTTTGAAACATGGCATGAAACAGGACATCTCTCTTTTTGTTTCTGAGCGAATTACACAATTTATATATAATTGTTTTTAAGCCTGACGGATTAAGTGTCATATCCTTGATTCCAGCTTGTATTGCCAGAATCCCTTTATCCAAGACATGTTTCTGCAATTTACCCGTATATCCGGCATTGTAAATCACTTCGTCCATCACATCGGCCAGAACACTGTTGCCCAAAAAATCCCAGTTCAGTTCTTGTTCAACTTTCTTTCTGCCCGTCAAGTCGCGCATTTTGCGCTGTATACCCTTTAACCAAAGCTCAAGAATATAAGCTCGAGGCCTGGCTGCAATAAAGGCCAAATGCGTATTGAACATAATCATTTCCGTTTCTTTTAACCTGCTTACAATAGTAGAAATGTCTTTTAACACAATCGTATCGGCATCCATGAAAATACCCCCATGCTCTCTGAGTACGCCGACCACGATGGCATCCTTCTGCACCTGCAATATGAGATTGACTCGTTTAAGTGCCTCAATATCGAAGGTATTCGCCGGAAGATAATTTGCGAGATTCGAATAATCCAGAAAGCTAATATCGTATTTAGGAAGATACCGTTCCCACGTTTTTTTACATAACTTCAGGTATGGTGTCATGACCCCTTGCGGCTCCCAAAAGGAGAATATGGTTTTATATTCGTGTAGATGGGACATCTTTTGCCTTTTTTAGCTTACGTAAATATAATGTTGCTTCCATTTAGGAACCCGATTTTAGTCAGGGCAATGTGAGATAACCGACCTGTTCTTGGGTAAATTTTAGCGGCGCATTCAAAACAATTGTAAGATAATAACGCTCAATTTTGTAATAGTCAATCAACCTGTGCAACATTGTTTGTAGTTCATCAAAGCTTTGGAGGAACAAATCAGTAAAAGAGAGGCTGTTGTCCATTTGTTTGTAATCCGTATATCTTCCATAAACAATTATAATTTAAAAGGAATATGCTACAAAATAAATCCCGCATCAAGTATATTTTTAATAACATTAATATGTTATCATTGAATAACCACAAATTAGCTGTCGAAAGAACAGCGGAAATATTTGAAAACCAGGGGTAGTTATGCAAAGCAATTCTCACTACAGATTACAGAAACATGTGATTAATGCATAACAAGACGATTCACTGGAAGCAATTCTTCTTCTTTGATTCGTTGCCGTTGGTAAACTTTGTCGGTATTTACTCCGCATCTAGCGAAGAATGACATGGTTTTATCTTACATCAAGATTTTGGCAAGCTATACGGGCATGAAATCAAAATACTGCGTGTTATGCCGATCAATCTAATTACTGTTCGGCTTTAAAGGAGCAATTCAATGAAAAGCTATCTTAATTATTTACTCCCATTTATAATAACACTAATAGCCGTAATATTTTATGGAATTGAAATCCATAAACATAAAATATTCCCGTATAGATACATCAGGAAGGTGTATCTATATTTAAATCTAGGTACTCGAGGCCCTTGGTCGATTGGCATATATGAAGGTGCCACGCCATTCAACTTAGCTGATCCAGAAAAGATTTTCAATCCAGTTCTTACCGCAAAAGATGTTGATGATATAGACGCAAAATTCATTGCAGACCCATTTATGCTACTCAAGAATGGAAAATATTTTATGTTTTTTGAAGTGATGAATCGTGAAACAGGTCAAGGTGATATTGGCTATGCAGAAAGCGCAGATGGAAGAAAATGGAAATATAGAAAAATTATTATTCATGAGGAGTTTCATTTGTCATACCCATATGTTTTCGAGTGGAACAACAGCTATTACTTAATCCCAGAAAGCACTAAAGATTAATCAGTGAGGTTATATAAAGCAATATCGTTCCCTGAAAAGTGGGAATATGTCGGGAATCTACTGTCTGGAGTTCGCTATGCGGACCCTTCAATATTTCGCTATAAAGATAAGTGGTGGATGTTTGTGNNACAGAAAACTACGATCTTAATCTTTATTATTCTGAACATTTATTAACAGGGTGGAAGCCTCACCCAATGAGCCCAATAATAAAGCAAAATAAGAATATTTCAAGACCAGGAGGACGAGTTTTCGTTTATAATGATCAACTTTATAGATTAACACAAGACGATAGTCCCAGTTATGGAATTCAAGTTTTTGCTTTTGAAATAACGAAGCTGTCTGAAAAATCATATGAGGAAAAAATGGCATCGGAGACACCAATAGTAACAAAAACAGGTAGTGGATGGAATGCCGCAGGTATGCACAACGTAGACCCGCATAAAGTAGGGAGTAATTGGATAGCGGTAGTAGACGGACGAAATAAATAAGCCTAACTAACAATGTGTTCCAATGAAGAATTATTCTTCCGATTTGATGGGCATGAAGTCAGAGCATTGTTTACTGCTGAGGCTGTAAGGTCACAATCCTATAACTATAAGAGGTTGATAACACATGATGGTGAGAATTCTATAATGACCGCCATAGAATCAATTTACAAAATGAAAGCAGCTGTTGTTGAACTTCAGAGGTTTGCATCAAAAAATGCAGTCGTTTCTAGAAAGGCACAAATAAAATATGACCTGCCTAAATACTTGTACCACATGTTAAG
>PLLW01000091.1 GCA_003141435.1 Ignavibacteriales bacterium | reverse complement strand
ATGAACGGTGCCGAGCAGCTTTTGGGTAAAGGCGATATGCTCTTCCTGCCTTCAGGTTCTCCCAAACCGACTCGTATCCAAAATGCCTTCATATCATCCGATGAAGTTGAAAAGATTACTGAATACATCTCATCGCAGCCGGGATATTCTAAACCTTATTTCCTTCCTTCTCTTTATGATAAGAAAAAGGAATCTAGCGCTGGTTTCTTGGGTGAAATGGATCCTATGTTTGAGGATGCCGCAAGGGTCATCGTAAGACATCAGCAGGGATCGGTTTCACTTCTTCAGAGAAGATTAAAGCTTGGGTATTCAAGAGCTGCAAGAATTGTCGACCAACTTGAAGAGGCTGGAATTGTGGGTCCCAATGATGGGAGCAAAGCCCGTACCGTAATTGTGGAGAACGAAGAACAACTCGAAACGATCTTAAGAAATTTATAAATGATGTCAAACCAAATATTATGTCAATGAAAATTAAGACCTCTAAGACCCCAGAGGTTTTCATAAACCTCAGAGGTCTATTCCTGATTTTTATTTTGTTCTTTGTCGTTTCTGTTTCAGCTCAGGATAAAGGTAAAGTTTATCTTGAGAATGTTCAAAAAAAATATAAATCAACAAATGATCTTAGCGCCGATTTCAAACAATTAATAAATGGAAAAGCAAGCATTAACGGGAAAATCTTTTTTTCTAAAGGAAATAAATTAAGATTGGAATTAAAAAACTCAACCATTATTTCCGATGGAACTATCCTCTGGAATTATAATAAAGGACAGAAAAAGGTTGTTATAAATAATGCTTCGGGCTCGGATCTGTCTTCTTTTTCAATAGACAAATTTCTCTATGACTATCCTTCAAAATCTATAGTCACTTTGGAAAAAGAAGATAACCACGATATTCTTGTTCTTGTCCCTAAAACAGATAACAATATGAATTTTAAAAAATCAAAAATAAGAGTGAGCCAGGATTACCTGATAATAGAAGTATCAATCGAAAATCTCTCCGGTGCTGTTACAAACCTACGGTTTTCTAATTATAAATTGAACCAGAACTTGCCTGAAGCTAAATTTATTTTTTCACCTCCTGAAGGGACTAACGTAATTGACCTTAGGAAATAAAAAAAGGAATGAACAAATTAGGAGAGTTCTAAACTTTACTCTCCCTGTTTTGCTAAGTATTATATTTCTATATATCGCATTTCATAACAGCGATCTTAATCAAGTTTTTCAATATGTATCCCACCCCTCTGTCTTCTGGATATTAATATTTATTATCTCAACGCTTTTTTCCCATCTCCTCCGGGCTGTCAGGTGGAAAGTTATTCTTCATTCTGTAAAAAAAAATGTTTCAGTAAAAAATGCTTTCGGAGCATTAATGATCGGTTATGGAGTGAATTTTGTAATTCCAAGGCTGGGTGAAGTTTCCCGTGCTGCCTTAATCGGTAAATGGGAGGGACTTTCCCGTTCATCTATGTTCGGCACGGTAATAGTTGAACGCGTTATTGATGTTATTTTCCTTGCCTTAACTCTTCTCCTGTCCGTTTATTTATCTAAGGATTTATTTGCAAATTTTCCCTGGCTCAAATCAACTTTATATATAACATTTGTTTTAATGTTCATCGCAATATTTTTCCTTTACCTTACTATAAGATTAAAAGAAAGATTTTATAATATAATTATTAAAATGGTTTCACGCTTCTCAGTTAAACTCGCGGCAAAATCCGCTCATATATTTGAAATGTTAACCGAAGGGTTCGCAAGCTTAAAAGGAACCCGGAATTATCTCCTTACAATTCTTCTCAGTGCAGGTATTATGTTTGTCTATGCACTTACCGCATATATAGGATTTTTTACTCTTGGAATGCAGGACATGGGAATTCCCGTAAATTTTAAAATAGGCTGGATTCTTATGAGCATAAGTGCAATCGGAGCAGTAATACCCACTCCGGGAGGAACCGGTTCGTATCATGCCCTGGCAAAGTCCGTCCTCGTTTTCTTTGGTTTTAGTCTTAATATTAGTTTAGCCTATGCATTTCTAACTCACATTATTTCCTTTTTTTTGATTATTTTTCTCGCCTTGATTTCTTTCTTCCTGCTTAANNCAGATATCTTTAAGAGGTGGAATGGGGATAAACTTTGAAAGCACTCCTTCTTTAAAAGATTATCTGAACTTTAACTACTCTACTGCTGTGAATAATCAGATAGCAACTTTTAATACAGCCATAAATTTTTCGGGAGAAGGGGATTTCAGAGCAGCTAAAAATTATGAATTAGGCATAGAATTAGCATATCTCTATAATTCATTTAATTTTTCTCCCAATGGAGGTCGGTATCAACTCTCTTACGGTGTTTTAATGCCAACCATTGTCAACTATTATGTAATAGACGGACTAGGGTATAATTTTAAATTTGGCGGAGGACTTGGATTAAGGTTTGCCTCCATAAATGAATTAAAAGAATTCACTCAAAATTCAAACAATTATAGTTCAGTTGGCTTTGGAATCTTGTTAAGAGCTTTAGGAAATACGGCTCTTGGTAGTAATGTTTATGCCAATATCACTGGCGATATAAGATATGATTTAAATGGAACGCCTAAAAACAATGGAAACCCAATTCAAAATAAAATAGCAGACAGTAACGTAAATCTGAATTCTTTGTCTGTTGGACTTAATCTCGGAATAACTTATATATTTTAGGAGGATATATTGAGCTTAATTGAAGCGATAATTCTCGGCATTGTTCAGGGGATAACTGAATTTTTACCGATTAGCAGCACAGGACACTTAACACTCGCTGGCAAACTTATGGATTTAATAGGTCCACCGAATCATATTATTAGTGCGGTTAATCCGGAACACTGGACTGCCTTCATGGCAGTTATTCAACTCGGAACTCTTGCTGCTGTACTCATTTATTTCCTGAAAGACATTATCAATATAGTGAGCTCATTTCTGAAAGAAAATCTCAAGGAAAGGAAAAACTTTGCAAATCAAAGCATGGATTCCCGTCTTGGTTGGCTTATAATAATCGGAACAATCCCGGTGGTGATATTAGGGCTATCATTCAAACATTTAATTGAGGGAAGTCTAACTAAAAATTTATGGGTAATATCAGGCAGTCTCATTATTCTCGCCATCATACTTTTTGTGGCTGAGAAAACTGCAAAGTTTAAAAAAGAAATAAAGGATATTACAATTAAGGATGCACTCGTTATCGGAATCGCTCAAAGTTTTGCACTTATTCCGGGTTCTTCCCGTTCAGGTACAACAATAACAGGAGGACTTTTCATGGGTTTGAAAAGGGAACCCGCCGCAAGATTTTCTTTCCTTTTAAGCATACCGGCAGTTTTAGCCAGTGGACTTCTTGAACTTAAAGAATCGCTTCCTTACATACATGGATATGGTGTCATTAACTTAATCGTAGCTACTGTTGTCGCTGGCATAAGCGGTTACATGGCAATCGATTTCCTACTTAAATTCTTAAAAAAGAATACAACTTATGTATTTATTGTTTACAGAATAATTTTAGGAGTAATTATTCTTACTCTTTTATTTAATAATATAATTCAACCATAGGAGATAATATGAAAACTTTAGCAGTGCTTTTTCTGTCAATTTGCTTCTTCTTTGCATGTAATGCTCAGAATAAAAAGGAATCGTCCAAAGAAAATAAGAAAGCCTCAGCTGGGAAAACAATCGCAGTTATTAAAACTAACATGGGCAACATTGAAATCGAATTATTTGCAAAAGAAACACCTAAAACAGTCGAAAACTTTGTTACTCTGGCAAAGAAAGGTTATTATAAAGGAATTATCTTTCATCGCGTAATTAAAAACTTCATGATCCAAGGTGGAGATCCTACTGGAACAGGCACAGGTGGTCAAAGTGCATGGGGTGGAAAATTTGAAGATGAAATCGTTCCAAGCCTCACTTTTGAAAAGGAAGGTATTCTTGCAATGGCTAATGCTGGTCCTGGTACTAACGGAAGCCAGTTCTTTATTACTTTAGCCGCAACACCCTGGCTGAATGGTCATCATACAATCTTTGGAAAAGTTATTAAAGGTATGGATGTTGTTAAAGCAATTGGTGTTGTTAAAACTGCAAAAGGCGATAAACCCGTAAGTCCGGTTGTAATGAAAGAAGTTGTTATAGAAAAAAGATAATTAAAAAATAATTAAGAGTATTAAAATGTCCGATAATATTAAAGATGATCAAAAAAAATTATTTGCAAACATTAAAACCAGCATGGGTGATATAGGAATTGAATTATTCCCAGCTGAAGCCCCGAAAACTGTTGAGAACTTTGTTGAACTTGCAAAGAAAGACTATTATAATGGGGTCATTTTCCATAGAGTAATTGAAAATTTCATGATCCAGGGGGGCGATCCCACTGGAACCGGACGCGGTGGTGAAAGTGCTTGGGGTGGAAAATTCAAAGATGAATTTAGCCCAAAGCTGATCTTTGATAAAGCAGGTATACTTGCAATGGCTAATGCTGGTCCGGGTACGAACGGGAGTCAATTCTTTATAACTTTGGCACCCACAACCTGGCTGAATAATCATCATACGATATTCGGCAAAGTTGTGAATGGCATTGATGTTGTCAATGCCATCGGAAAAACAAAGACAAAGAACGACCGCCCTGTCATTGATGTAGTAATGAATAAAGTTGTCATAGAAAATGCTCCCTAATGGCAAAAAGTAAAGTAAATATTCCTTCAATTCTTGAAGCCTCTAAAACATTTACTAAGGATAATTTCCTTCCGGTTTATTTCTTTTGTGGAACAGATTACTATAGCATCGATGCCGCGATCAGGGAACTTGAGTCGGCTATCTCTCCTTTTATAGGATCCGATTTTGATAAGGAAGTTATTTACGGCGATGATAAAGCTAACCTTGCGCAGCTTTTAAGCATGGCTTCCTCTTTTCCTTTTGGATCAGAAAAGAAATTCATTCTTTTTAAGGAGTTCGATAAGGTTAAGGATATTAATTCTTTAACAGATTATGTCCGGAATCCCCCTGCGTTTACTACAATTGTATTTATATGTAATGGTGAATTACAGTTTCCGGAAAAAGAACCATATAAATCACTTATTAAACAAAAATTTATTTTTGAAGCTAAAGAACTTAAGGGGAACAACCTTATTGACTGGCTTGTTGACACTGCACGAAAGAATGGAAGACAATTGTCCCCTGAAAACGCACTACTCCTTACAGAAATTAGCGGTGGCAATCGTTCCCTCCTTGAGGATCAACTTGAAAAAATATTCACTTACCTGGGCACCGAAAAGGAGATTGACTTCTTAACAATAAAAGCCCTGTCTGCTTCTTTAAAAGAAAACACGATTTTTGAATTGCAGGATGCTTTGGGAAGAAAAGACAAAGGAAAATCTGTTAAAGTATTATATAATCTTCTGGAAAAAGGTACTGAACCAACTTTTATCATTGCGATGCTTACTAAATATTTCTCTGGACTTTCCCGGGTAAATGAAATGACTGGGAAAATTTCTGATGACGCTGCCGCCAGAATTGTTGGTTCCCATCCCTATTATTACAAAAATTATAAGTCGGCAAGAGAAAAATTCTCAGATCGGGATCTTTTCCGTTCAGTTAATGCCCTCTTAAATACTGATATTCTTCTAAAAACAACTTCATTTGACCCCAAATCCCTTTTTACAGTACTAATTACAGATATTCTCAAATAATAATTATATTTTATAATTATGAAACATTTCAATTTCATAAAAGTATAAAAGTGGCATATTGATAGACATAAAACTCAACGGTCTGACTGATGAGGAACTGATACTTGAGTTTCAACAGAATAATACGGTTAAAGCATATGAAATTTTAGTTCAGAGGTACAAAAACCCTCTGATAAATTATATCTACAGGTTTTTAGGCGATTATGAAACTTGTGCCGATATTGTTCAGGAAACGATGATCAAGGTTTATAGAAATAAAGATTCCTATAAATCCATAGCTAAATTCTCCACGTGGATTTATACCATTGCAGGCAACTTAGCAAGAACAGAGTATCAGAGGCGCAAAAGAAGGAATATCTTTTCTATCAATTCCTACGGAGATGATGGTGAAACTTTTGATATATCTGATGAAAGTGCGCGCCCGGACGTTATTACAGACAGCGGAATAAAGGATAAAATTATTCAGAAAGCGCTTCTTAAAGTTTCCGATTCATATCGCGAAATGGTAATATTAAGAGATATACAGGAATTATCCTATGAAGAAATTGCCGAAGTTACTGGCATCGCTGTAGGTACGGTTAAATCAAGAATAAATCGAGGAAGAAACCAATTGCAGAAACTGCTAAAACATATTTATAAGGACTGAGTAAATGATACCTGGCTACGATGAAGTGCGTTATAAAAACATTATAAACCTTTTAAAGCAGATGCCTAAAATTACGGCACCTCTAAATTTTGAATCGGATTTAATGAGGAGAATCAATTCCGGGAATTTTAATGAGAATTATAAAGTAAAGTGGTGGGATAAACTTTTTTTACCCTCACGGCTGATTCCGGCTGCTGCTTTCGCCCTTTCTATTGTTACTGTCTTTTATTTTCTTAACTTTAATTCTATTGAACCGGAAAATCCATTCCTAACAAAACCCAAAATCAGGGAAACTGTTGCCCAAACTTCAAATAAACAAATCTTTCCTGCACAAACTCCGGAATATACAGAAGCTTCGGTTAATGGTTCATTTAGAATAAATAAAGAAGGGCTTAATTTCCTCCAGATTCGATTAAATGCAGCCGAAAAAGCAAAAATTAATAAGTTAAAAGAGGAGATAAAAGCCTATTTTAAAAGGAAACAATAGTTTTTTTATTTTGTTAATTTATCCATATTAGTTATATTTAAAATTACTTTATAATAAAAATTCAGACAGGTTAGTATAATGAAAAAAGGAATTCACCCGGAATATAGACCAGTGGTCTTTCACGATGTATCTTGCGAATTTTCGATACTTACGCGCTCAACAATTAAATCTAGCGAAACGATCCAATGGACAGATGGCAAAACATATCCATTAGTAAAACTTGAAATATCCAGTGGATCCCATCCCTTTTTTACCGGAAAACAGAAACTTATGGATACGGCTGGAAGAGTAGAAAAATTCAACAAGAAATATTCAAAGAAATAATAGTCGTATCTATATTTCAAAAAAATTTAAAAGCCAGTTCGCTGGCTTTTTTTATTTTAAATACCTAGATCTTGAAAGATATATCGGTTTATTTTTTAATTCATTCATCTTTCTAAATGTTCTGATGGAAAAACCTTTCGGCTATCTTTCCTGTGCGTCTGGTCACGTCCAATAAGATAAACTTATCAGCTCGATGGCATCATCATGCCAGCTTAAGGAGTTCCTTACACTCCCCATAGACTATTCAAAATCTGTTCATACACCTTCCACCTTGGATATGGGTATCTTTTTTCACCAAATTTCGATGATCTCTCTAACCTGTCAAAGACCGAAAGTATTCCCCAATTTTCCTGAACACCTTGACCTCCGTCACATAAGTTTTTTAATTAACAACCCCCCTCTACTATCTATAATTCCACTTTTTTATTTTTTGCCGTTTAACCCCAAATGGCAAAAAATCATTTTTTGGAACTACTGTATGTAGAGGGTCACTTTATTTTGAGATTTTAAACATTATGATAAGTAGTGATTCAAATATTAAAATTATATCCCCCTTTCTGGAGGGAATCGCAGGATGTTTCGATATTGTAGGCTTTTTCTTAATGAATTATAAGATTATTATTTCGTGTCTTCTTTTATATTATTAGTTTACAACAATTCTTTTAATTAAATAATACTAAAATGAAAAATATGTTCAGTTCTGCTTTTTGTATAATAATTTTCTGCACAATCGGATTTGCCCAGAAGCCCTGCCCTGGTATTCCTTCTCTTAAATATGGAGGAAAAATATATCATACTGTGCAAATAGGCTCACAATGTTGGCTTAAAGAAAACCTTGATGTTGGAGTGATGATTGACTCAGCTAAAAGTCAGACCAATAATGGTGTAATAGAAAAATATTGTTATCGGAATAATCCCGCCAACTGTACAAAATTAGGTGGCTTATATCAATGGAATGAAGCATTGCAATATTCCTCAGACACTATTAAAGTTCAAGGTATCTGTCCTAAAGACTGGCATTTACCAGATACATCTGAAATTAGCAAATTAATATTGGCAGTTAATAAAAATAGTAAGAAATTAAAAGCTATTGGACAAGGAGATGGCGCTGGAGTTGGTACAAATAATAGTGGGTTTTCTGCTTTGCTTGCGGGCTCTCGTGGTCTTAATGGCGCATTCTTTGGTCTGAATGGCTATACCTACATCTGGGTTTCTACCGTGGCTAATTCTTCAGATGCTTTCGACTTATACCTTAACCATGGAACCGGTAATATTTACCAGAGCAACAGTAAGGAGGATTATAGCTTTAGTGTGCGTTGCATTAAAGACTAATCAATAAAAGATGCGCCGAAACCTCAAGATTCTTTCAGTAAAAAGCATTAAATTATATTTCTTAATTAAACAATAGAGTTAATATGCAGATTTGCTTATTTGAGGATAATTCTGTCAATTTCCTTGAACCTCTGATTTATTCAAGAGGAGTATATGACCTCGTTTGTGGCGGTGCTTCTCTGAAAGATAAAATCCTGAGGGCTTATTTAGGTGTTAAATATTCTTTCCACTGCAGGGAATATCTTGCTGCAATTATTCAGGACAAAAACCCAGCCGTCAATATCAATGAAATTGATGGGGATAGCTGTTTATTTATTAATGGAAGAGTTATCGCAGGGAAGGATCTCGCAAAAATTATTCCACTGAACGATAATGTGGATAAGCTCTACGTGAAAGGAAATGTAGTAATAGCTGCTCGTCTCTCTGGTAATAACTTAAAGAAATTTAAACAGCACCTTAATAAACAACTAGACCTCTCCCTTTTCCCCTCACTCCCCAAAGAAGAGGTTGATGTTAAAATTGTCAGCTATATTTGGGACCTCATTAGGGAAAATAACTCTGAACTTATTTTAGATATAAACTATCTGTCTGCAAAAAATCTGTTTCATAACCATTTAGCTGGCGTACATCAAATAAAAAAAGAAAATATTTTTATAGAGGGAGATGCAGTTATTAAGCCGGGTGTTGTGCTTGATGCTTCCAATGGTCCTATCTATATTGGTAAAAATAGTATAATCTATCCTAATACGGTTATTATGGGACCTGCTTATATAGGTCACTCTACACTCATTAAAAGTCTCACTAAGATCTATGAAAATGTTAGTATTGGCGATGTATGCAAAGTGGGCGGAGAGATCGAAGATTCGGTTATAATGTCTTATACAAATAAACAGCATGAAGGATTTTTAGGTCACGCATATCTTGGAAGCTGGATAAATATCGGCGCTGATACAAACTGTTCTGATCTCCGGAATAATTATGGTTTCATAAAAACTCACGTAAACGGACAGGATATAAATACAAACACACAGTTTCTCGGATTGATTATGGGTGATCATTCAAAAACTGGAATAAACACAATGTTTAATACCGGAACTATCGTGGGTTTCTCATGCAATATTTACGGCTCGGGCTTTCCTGATAAATATCTTCCTTCTTTCTCCTGGGCTGGCACTAATGATCTTCAGACATATGATATTAATAAATGTATTGATACAGCTAAGGTTGTTATGTCAAGAAGAAAAATAGAGTTCAAAAAAAACGACGAAGATATATTCAGAAAAATCTTCGATCTTACTAAAAATGAAAGAATGATAAAAGGATTATCTGGTTAAACATGGCCGAGATTAGCGAACATATTGTAAAAGACTTGTATCAGGGGGTAAGAGGGTTAGCAGTTAAAATCCTTAACAGTGTTGAAAGAAGTGATTCATACCTGGATAAACTGCTTGATAAGGAAATGCGCGATTCAGAACTAAACGGTCCTGATAAAGCTCTCCTTTTTGAAATTGTGCATGGTGTCGTAAGATGGATGGGCAGACTCGATTGGGTGCTTAACGGTTTCTATAAAGGGCAGTTCTCAAAAGCTATCCCAAACTTGAAAAACGGTCTGAGGGTTGCTCTTTACCAAATCCTTTTTCTCGATCGGGTTCCCGACCATGCGGCTGTTAATGAAGCAGTCGAATTTGTTAAAAAATTACAAGGTCAGAAATCAGCTGACCTTACTAATGCCATTTTACGAAACATTATAAGAAGTAAAAATGCTATCCGCTTTCCCGATCCTAATGAAGATCTTCTCGGTTATTTAAGCGCTTACTATTCACATCCCTCGTGGATGGTTAAACGGTATCTCAAAAGATTCGGGCGGGAGTCTACTGAAAATCTTCTCGCCGCCAATAATGAAAAACCTTACCTGACTTTAAAAATCAATACTCTTAAGGTAAGCAGTCAGGAATTCAATCGGCTCCTTCAAACTGTTAATCTAAAATATTCCTCAGGAAAATATTTACCCGAATTCTTTAAATTGCATAACCTTACTAATATAACTGCCTGGAAATATTTTACCGAAGGATTTTTTAATATTCAGGATGAAAGTGCCGGAATTGCATGCCGCCTGCTTGACCCTCAACCTGGAATGAGAGTGCTGGACTTGTGCGCTGCCCCTGGCGGTAAAACAATGTTTATTGCATCCCTTATGCAGGATAAAGGAGAACTGATTGCACTTGACCGTTACGAAAGCCGGCTGGATATTATGAAGAAAAACATTACCCGGATGAACTTCAACTGCATAAAAACTATTGCAGTGGATGCTCTTGAATATGAAGAAAATAACTTTGATAGAGTTTTAGCCGATGTGCCATGTTCCGGTACAGGTACTCTATCAAAAAAACCCGATATTAAATGGAAACGGGATCTCCTCGATATTCATAAAATGACAGAACTTCAAAGTAAATTGCTTGCTAAAGCGTCTAAATTAGTTAAACCCGGTGGAATTGTTGTCTATAGCACTTGTTCAATTGAACCTGAAGAAAATTTCAGTATANNTTGATAAATTATCCGAAGAATTAAAAGCAGCAAGAATGAATTCTGGTATCAGCTTGCAACAGTTAGCAACTAAAACAAGAATTGATATTAAATTTCTTGAGTATATCGAAGATGGGAATTTCTCTTTCCTGCCGGAGCTTTATGTAAGAGCTTTTCTTAAGGAATATATAAAGTTTGTAGGACTTGATGAAAAACTAATATTTAAGAAATATGAAGCATACAAATTGGGAAAAGAATATGAGGAATTCCCGCAGGAAACATTAATTGATAAAATTAAAGAGCTTAAAGAAAACAGGTTTGAAAAGGAAAAAGCAAATTCGTTTTCAAAACCAGTATCCTACTATTCACCTTCTTCGGCAGAACAGGATAAATTCTTAAACACTTTCTTGAAGGATAAGAAAAACATATTGCTTTTAAGCGCAGCCGCAGGCATTTTGGTTTTATTCCTTGCTGTCTATTTCCTTTTTATTAAAAAAAGCGCTGATATAGTGGTTGAAAAACCTTATGATGAACTGGTTAACGAAAGTAAAGATCGCTACATTGAGAATGAACCTAATAAACCGCCGGCTGATGCATCTGTCAATAATTTGGCGAAATCTGATACCTTGCGGCTGATGATAACTGCTACTGATTCCTGTTGGGTGAAGGCATTACTTGACGATTCAAAAAAAGAAGAATTCTACCTTTATCCCTATAATCGTAAACTTCTTTCCGCTGCTTCTAATTTTAAACTTACATTCGGTAATTCCTACAAAGTTCAGTTGCTTCTTAATGACAAACCCTTGAACTTTGAAGCAAAAACAAAAGTATCTAATATATATATTGATGGCAAAGGTCTTAATTACTTAGATCCAACCATTAATCAAAAAAAGTAAACGGTATGTCGAATCAGGCTCAACAGAGAATTGAAGAGTTAAGAAAACAGATTCTGGAGCATGATTACAAGTATTATGTGCTTGCTGAGCCTGTAATTAGTGATGAAGAATATGACTCACTTATCAAAGAACTGGAAAAACTCGAATCCGAATACCCAAACCTCATCACTCCTGATTCTCCGACTCAAAGAATTGGGAAGGACCTTAATAAAGATTTCAAACCGGTTCAGCATAAGATACCTATGCTCTCTCTTGCAAATACCTATTCTGAGGAAGACCTCCTTGATTTCGATAGACGCGTAAGAGAAGGGCTCCCGGATTCGGAAAAAATAGAATACATGGTCGAATTAAAAATAGATGGAGCTTCCGTCAGTATTAGATATGTTAATGGATACCTGAAAACTGCGGCAACTCGTGGGGATGGTGTTATTGGTGAAGACATAACTTCGAATGTAAAAACTATTAAATCGGTTCCACTCAAGCTTAAAAAATTACTGTCTGATTCCTCCTCGCTTAGAGATATTGAGGTGCGAGGCGAAATTTACATGAAGTTAGATGATTTTCTTAAAATGAACAAGGAAAGAGAAACCGCAGGCGAAAAGCTGTTCGCTAATCCAAGGAATTCTGCTGCTGGCACATTGAAGTTGCAGGATCCCCGTATTGTTGCTAAAAGAAAATTAAGTATGTTTTCTTATTCAATTATCAGTGATGAAGATGATCTGGGGACACAGGCTGAAAATCTTATAATATTAAAAGATCTTGGATTCATTGTTAACTCCGAATCCAAATTATGCTTCAATATTAATGAAGCTCTGGAAATCTGTCATGTGCTTGAATCAAAGCGGGAATCCCTCCTGTATGAGATAGACGGCGCTGTTATTAAAGTCAATTCTTTAAGACAGCAGAAGATACTTGGGAATATTGCAAAATCACCAAGATGGGCTGTTGCATATAAGTTTAAAGCCCGCCAGGCTTATTCCATTTTAAAGGATATTACTTGGCAGGTGGGTAGAATAGGAACCGTAACCCCGGTAGCAGAGCTTGAACCTGTATTTCTTTCGGGCTCCACTATAAGCCGCGCTACTCTTCATAATTTCGATGAAATAAAACGGAAGGACATAAGAATTGGAGATAAAGTTATCGTTGAAAAGGGCGGGGATGTAATCCCTAAGATAATCGGAGTAGTCTTAAATGAGCGGAATAAAAAAAGCAAACCCGTAAATCCTCCTTCAAAATGTCCGGTATGTAATTCCAATTTATTTAAACCGGAAGAAGAGGTAGCCTGGTATTGTGAAAATTCTGAATGCCTTGCACAGATAAGAGGTCGTCTTGAACACTTCGCGGCACGCGGCGCCATGGATATTGAAGGACTTGGTGAAGCTCTTATAAATCTTTTTGTGGAAAAGAGATTTCTTAATACTTATGATGAAATTTATAATCTTAAAAATCATAGGGATGAATTAATTAATATTGAACGGCTTGGGGAAAAAAGTATTGATAACCTTCTTAATGCAATTGAGAAAAGTAAAAAACAGCCTTTTGCAAAGATTCTTTTTGCATTAGGAATAAGATATGTAGGGGCAGGTGCCGCTAAGAAATTGGCGTCATTTTTCAATTCTATCGATGATCTTATCGCAGCTTCTGAAGAAGAAATATTGGGTATTCATGAGATAGGTAAAAGTATTAGCGACAGCATAAAAACGTTTTTCTCTAATACTAAGAACCTTGAAATAATCGAAAGATTAAAATCAGCAGGTCTGAACTTTTATACAGAAAAAAAAACAATAAAGAACGGTGCTTTGTTTGATAAAACTTTTGTACTGACCGGCACTCTTTCCGGTTTTTCACGCGAAGATGCTGGAGACAAAATTATATCTATGGGTGGAAAGGTAACTTCTTCTATAAGTAATAAAACAGATTATGTCGTTGCCGGGGATAAACCAGGCTCCAAACTTGATAAAGCAAAAGCCTTAGGGATTAAAGTTATTAATGAAAAAGAATTTATTGAGATGTTGAATGGATAAAATTGTAAATATAATAAAGAAAAAAATTGTAGAATATATAGTTAACAGGTCTATTAAAGAAAGAAAGGTCAATTATCAATCCTTTGCTCAATTTTATAAAAAATCATTTAATATTCTGGTCTTTATGCCGGAAGATGAAGTGGAATTCAATCATTGTTTCCAGGTTCTAAAATTCTTGGAACAAACAAAAAAGAATGTTTTTATTTTTACTCACGATTTTCGCGTAAGCCTTATACCCCTGAAATACAGACCCCATGTTATTGAATNNACCGATAAGCTTATGCAGCAGCACTATCATGCTGTAATTGACCTGAATATTAAGGATAATATCTTTTACAGCCATCTTATTTCCATCCTTGATTTACAGCTAAAAATAGGCTTCAAGAAGAATAATTCTGATAATTATTACAATATCCAGGTCGATAACGTGGAAAGTAACCCGGAGAAGTCGTATAAAAATTTAGTAAATTGCCTCCAAATGTTTTAGGGATTTATAATGAATTTTGAAACAAAAAAGATAAAAGACATTACAATTTTTAAACTGAATGAAAAACGGCTCGATACAAATATTTCGGGATTGGTAAAGGGTGAACTAACTCTTCTTCTGAAGGTTGAGGGGGCAAATAAACTGATCGTCGACCTGAGTGAAGTTGAAACATGCGACAGCTCTGGTTTAAGCGCGATACTTGTAGCCAACAGGATAGTTCATTCTATTGGTGGGAAAATTCGACTAGCTGCTCCTTCTGATAAAGTTTTTTCTTTAATTAAAGTTACACAATTGGACAGGGTTCTTCCGGTTTGCGGAACTGTAAATGAGGCATTTCTGGAATTAAATAAGGAGTAAATCCTCCTGCAACTAAAGTGCATATGGAACTTGAAAATAAATTAAAGAAAATTAAATTAATTGTTTTCGATTTGGATGGTACCTTACTTAATAGCAATGGGGCAATAGGTGAGCGATCAAAACGGCTGATCAAAAAACTGGAAGGGCAGGATGTTCATTTCTCTTTTGCTTCAGGTCGCCTTCATTCTGCTATTACATGTTTTGCTGAAGAACTTAATTTGAAATCTCCGCTCATCTCCCTCGATGGATGTCTTATCAAAAGTTTTCCTGATAATAAACTATTATATGAGTCTAATTTAAAAAGAAATCATGTACTCAAAGCCATAGATTTCGCAGAAAATTTCCTTATAAATGTTGCTTTATGTCATGGCGATGCAATTTATTATACCGAATATAATTCTGTTATACCCCGAGTCACTGATAAATTCGGTGCTCGGTATGAAAAAGTACATTCTTATACCGATTGCACTGATAATACTCTCGAAATACTTTTTGCCGGGGAGAATTTTAATTTGATAAAATATGTGCAGGCGAAAATGTGTTTCCCATATATGTTCGGACTAACTAGTGCTTCTTTTAGATCACAGAGACATGAAGGTATGTATTTTCTTGAAATACGTAGAAAAGGGTCTTCAAAAAAAACAGGAGTAAGTCGGCTTCTTAAATATTTTAAGGTTAATATTAATGAAACTGCAGTTTGTGGTGATTGGTATAACGATATAAGTCTTTTTCAGACTAGGGCGTTAAAGGTTGCTGTTGCAAATGCAGTCCCTGAAATAAAAAAATATTCGGATATTATCCTTGAAAAAAGTAATGATGAAGAAGGTATAGGAGATTTTTTAGAAATGGTACTTAAAGCAAAAAAAGAGAATAATGCAAGATCTTGAAAAACTTAAATCAATTGATAATCTGAAACTAAAAATTCTGCTTGGTCTGTTTACTGTCATCCTTATTGTCTTAATGTTTCCTAAAGGGGAATCTATTGAATCAGATGTCTCCATTGGGTCTATATGGGTTCATGACGATCTTATCGCCTCAATTAGTTTTCCTGTTTATAAAGACCCTGAAGTCTATAAAAGAGAATTAGATGAAGCTGCTAAAGCAGTCTATCCTATCTTTACTAAAGAGGACAATATCGTTTACATAATTTCCGATTCTATGAAGTCTTATAATGCTTTTCTGATCAATCTACTAAATCGCCCTGGTTCAGACACTTCAATAAATAACCAAACTTTCCTCAGTAATAATTCATTTGCAGAATTAAAAAATTTACGAACTCTTAAAAAAAGTAAAGCTTCAAGAAACAAGGAAAACCTTGAACATTTTTTCTCTGATGCTCAGAAAATATTAAGAAATGAATACACAGGCGTTAATATAATCATCAGATCGGATAATATGGCTTTGGATAGTATTGCTGTTAGACTTGGTAGTGTTGATAAAATTGAAAAGACTACTGGTTTTCTTACGATGGAACAAGTAAGGGAAATTATAAATAAAAATATTTACAGCAGGAATTATCGGAATGAGTTTGAATCTGCTTTAGTTGAATACACGGATCACTTTGTTTTTTCTAACATGTTATATAACTCCAAATTGACACAGGAGGAAATTCAACAAGCGAAAGAAAACGTATCCAAATATGTCGGAATTGTTAACGAAAATGAAAGGATAATAGGTAAACATGACAGGGTACTTAAAGATGCTTGGCTGAAGATTCAATCTTATAAAAAAGCAAAAGGAGAAAAAATCGGTTTGGAAGAATCTCTCCTTCAATCTTTTGGTAAATTTCTCCATATCTCTTTCCTTCTCTCAATCTTTATTATTTATCTGTTCCTCTTTAGAAAAAAAATCTTTTATGATAATGGAAAGCTCTTATTAATGGCAAGCACTCTTATCTTTCTTGCTTTTATAACATTCTTAACCAATCTGCTAAGTCTTTCCGTGCCGGTTTATTTCCTTATTTTTATTCCCGTTGCTTCGATGTTGATGACCATTATTTTTGATTCAAGGATGGGATTCTATACAACGATTATTTTCTCACTTGTAATAGGAGCACTTAGGGGGAATGATTATTCTTTTGTTGCAATGAATATTTTTGCCGGTGCATTGTCCGTCTATACTGTTAGGGATATTAAAAACAGATCTCAGATTTTCAGATCTTTCTTTTTCATTTTTCTTGGTTATATAATTTCCATCTTTGCATTAGGCCTTGAACAGTTTGCTTCATCAGAAACAATTATGCTCGAAGTTGCTTTTGCTGGTTCTAACGCTCTGATCAGCCCCGTTCTTACCTATGGTCTTCTGATCTTTTTTGAAAGAATTTTTAATATTACTACAGATCTTACTTTGTTGGAATTATCAAATTTCGATCGTCCTTTGTTAAAAGAACTTGCTCGTAAAGCCCCGGGTTCTTTTAATCATTCTATGACAATGGGTACTCTTGCAGAAACTGCTGCAGAAAGAATAGGTGCTAATCCTCTGCTTGCTAGAGTTGGGGCTTATTACCACGATATTGGTAAAATAATCACGCCCCAGAACTTTGTAGAGAACCAGTTGAATAATCAGAATTTACACGAAAACCTCACTCCCGAAGAAAGTGTCAATCTGATTAGAAGGCACGTGAATGAAGGGATTGAATTAGCCAGGGAGAATAAAATTCCGGATGAGATTATTAATTTCATTCCAATGCATCATGGTACAACTGTAATATCTTTTTTCTATGATAAAGCCAAAAAAACTTACGGTATCGATAATGTTAATGTGTCGGACTACCGTTATTCCGGTCCCAAACCCAACTCAAAGGAAACTGCTATTGTAATGCTTGCCGATAGTTGCGAATCTGCTGTTAGGTCAATCGACGATCCAAATGCCGGAAATATGGAAAATGTGATTGATAATATTATTAAAAATAGGATTGAAACAGGTCAGCTGGATGAAGCCCCTGTAACTTTCAGCGACATATCCAAAATTAAGGAGGCTTTTATAAGTATCCTGATAGGGCAGCATCATAAGAGGATTAAATATCCCAAACAGGAAGAGATGGAAATGGGAACATCCGGGAATGAAAAAAAGAAATGAACCTCTTTTTAAAAGAGTATCTGAATATCCTCAGGCTTGAAAAAAATCTATCTGAGAATACAATCATTTCTTATAAAAATGATTTGTCTGCTTTTATTGTCTTCCTTAAAAATGATTTTAACATAGACGATCCCGAGAAAATCTCTTATAGCCATGTCTCATCCTTTTTTGAACTCCTGTATGAATTGGAGCTTACAGGCAGCTCTGCTGCTAGGTACCTTTCTTCCCTTAGGGGATTTTTTAGATATCTGATTCATAATAATTATATAACAAGAAACCCTGTTGATAAAATCGAAGCTCCTAGGCGTAAAAAAAATATCCCGGAAGTTTTAACCATTCCTGAAATGGAAACAGTTTTATCAAAACCAGATGTAAATGAAAAACTAGGACTTCGGGACAAAGCTATCCTGGAAATTATGTA
>PLLW01000107.1 GCA_003141435.1 Ignavibacteriales bacterium | reverse complement strand
ATTTTCATTAAATATTCTTCAAGTTGTTCAAGAAGATATTCATATTCACCACGAAGGTAGAGAATACCTGTTTTAGCACCAATAGTATAGCCGGCAATGACCATTCCATCGAACACCAATTCAGGATATTCCATAAGAAGGACTCTATCTTTAAAAGTCCCTGGTTCTCCTTCATCGGCATTACAAACAACAAACTTCTTACTTGCATTTGAAGCTGCTACAAGCATCCATTTAGTAGAAGTAGGAAATCCTGCTCCACCTCTTCCTTTTAGTCCTGAGGATTTTAATTCAAATAACACATCTTCGCGAGGAATACTTAATGCTTTCTTAACACCCTCCCCACGAGTATATTTTGAAAACAGAACAGGTCCTGTTCTTTTTTTATTTTTATCTAATTTAGTTTCCATAATTCCCTACTCCACTTCTTTTAATATGTTAACAGCTTTTTCGGGGTCGAGCCGGGTAAACACCTTATCGTTAATAAGCATAGCCGGTCCCTGATCGCACATCCCAATACAATTAGTATGTTCGAGGGTGTACTTTTTATCTTTAGTAGTTTCGCCGAAAGAAATTCCAAGTTCTCTAGTAAGAGCATCTTCGATTTTCTGTTTACCGGCCATATCGCAAGATATAGTTTGGCAGAGTTTTATGGTATTCCTTCCCTGAGGTTCAGAATGAAGGAAAGAATAGAATGAAATTACACTGTTGACTTCAACAGGATGAATATTTAATAAGCGGGCGATTTCCTGCTGAGCGAAATCTGATATGTGGTTATGTTTTCTCTGGACATCCTGAAGAATCTGCAGCAGAGAAGATCTTTCCACACCATATTTTTCAACAAGAAGCTCAATCTCTTCAGAGAGAGCATTTTTTTCATAGACTAACATACTCACCTTTTTATATTTTGATGTAAAAGTTTTTCCACCTTCTCAATGAGCTGTGCAGGAGAAATCGGTTTTTCCACATATTCATTGACAGGCACCATTTCATTCACACCGTAATCNNAATTTCTGAGCCAGAAAGAAACCGTCGTCTGGTTCATTCATCATAACGTCGAGAATTATAAGATCTGGAGAATTCTCCTTAACGATTTTATAACCATCATCTGGATTATTGGCGGTAATTACTTCATGACCTTTTGAAGTAAGCACAAGGCTACTAGCGTCGATAATATCAGGATCGTCATCTATGATAGCTATTTTGGCCATAATGATATATTCCTTTTTATTTGTTGATTGATATTGTTTATTATGCTAACTGCATATTTGTTAAAGTTTTTTTATTATTTTCCTGAACAATTTTCATAACGGGCAGAAATACCCGGAAAGCAGTACCCATTCCGAATTCACTATTCACTTCAATTTTACCAGCATAAGAATCAATAATCCTTTTCACTATGGATAATCCGAGTCCAGTACCGCTAATATCTTTAGTGAATTCATTTTTTACACGGTAAAATTCAAGAAAAAGTTTATTCTTTTCAACAGGTTTCATGCCGATTCCCGAATCTTTAATTTCAGTTACTATATAATCATCAATTTTTTCAATTTTAATTAAAAGAGAACCATTCTGTTTATTATATTTAATTCCATTACTTATAAGGTTAGTAAACAACCGGGTAATCTCATCCTGATCGCCACTTAAAGGGGGAACTGATCCTAATGAGTCAATCTTTATCTCAATATTCTTCTTTTTAATTTCGAGCTGGAATAATTCCATTATATTTTTTATAATATCAAGAAGGTTCAACTCTTTAATTTCGCGCTGGATAGTTTTCATTTCCATTCTTGAGATATCGAGAAGGTCGTTAACCATTTTGAGAAGAGAGTCAAGCCTAACAATAGATCTGTCGATAAATTCATCCTGTTTATCAGGAGTCAAATGCATGGATTTATCAGAGATCAGTTTAAGAAAGCCATATACAGCAGCGATAGGCGCTTTCAGTTCATGAGAAACCATAGATACAAACTGAGATTTGAGGAACTCGATCTTTTTAAGCTCGGTAATATTTTTAATTACTATGGCGACACCAGCCAGTGATCCATCTGGTGCGGGCACGGGAGAAGTCGTGGCTTCAACAAACAGATCGTTATCCGATTTCATCTGGAGTTGAACAGTTAGAGATCTTTTCAATAACTCAGCTGAGTTTAAGAACTGATTAACCTGTTCGGCAAGTTTTTCGGGAAGTTTATCAATTATATATTCTTCTATAGCAATACTTTTTAATACAAGAAACTTAAGTACTGCGGGATTATATAATACCGCTTCCCCACTCTTATTAATAACAAGAACGCCATCGGATATGGAATTTATAATCGTATTTAATCTTGTTTTTTCATAGGCGACTTCCAGAAGGCGTTCTTCTCTTTCCTTACGCCATTGTTCCTTTTGGATGTTTAATTCCCTTTTCTCTAATCCTTTAGTTATCTGAAGCAGAAGTTCTTCCGGAGAAAACGGTTTGGGAATATAACTGAATGCTCCAACCCGTGCTGATTCAATTGCCGTATCATAGCTTGCATAAGCAGTAGCAATAAAGCAAACGGTATTAGGATATTTTTTAATAATCTCTTTAAGAACCGTAATGCCATCAAAGTCAGGCATTTTCATATCGATAATAGCGGCATCAAATTCAGTAGACGTGCCTAAAGCTATCCCCTCGGTACCATTTTCGGCAGCCACGACTTCGAATCCTTCCTTTTCGAGAAGCCGTTTAGTACCTAACCTAAGACCTTTTTCATCGTCAACAATAAGTATTTTCTGTTTTTGAAAATCCATTGTAATTATGGTTTTGTTTTATTATCAGAAAAGAAAACCTCAAGTTTATTAACGAGGTCATCAATCATAATTGGTTTATTCAAAATGCCATCACATTTAATCCATTCTTTTTCTTCTTCAGTAGAAGCACCGAACTTAAACCCGGTAATATAAGTAGCAGAGGTTAGGATAAATACAGGGATATTTTTGCCGTGCTCATCCTTTTTGATTTTGTAACTGAGAATAAATCCGGAATCATGCTCTTCCATAATAAGGTCTATTATTGCTGCATCAGGCAATTCCTGTTTGAATACTTCCCAGCCCTTTTTACTTCCTTCTGCCGTTACTACCTTAAACCCTTTAGATTCAAGGAGTATTTTATTCTGCTCAAGCAGATCAAGATCATCATCGACTAATAATATTTTTTTATCTGCGGGTATCATTTTAATTAACCTTTATTTCAGAATTTACAAGCTGCTTATTTATGGTTATGGGTAGCTTTACTCTAAATGTTGTTCCTTTTCCGATCTCACTCTGAAAATTTATAAAACCATTATGCATTTTGATAATGCCATAAGCAATAGCCAGACCGAGTCCTGTTCCTTTTCCTATTTTTTTTGTTGTAAAGAATGGAGTAAATACTTTGCCAAAGTTTTCTTTTTGAATTCCCTGACCTGTATCCTTGATTTCAGTTACAAGGTAATCTTCCTCAACATACATTTTGAAACTAAGACATTTTTCGCTGCTTTCTTCCATGGCTTCACATGCATTATTGACAAGATTGATAAATACCTGTTGTATCTGGTCCTCATCTCCTTCAATAACGCATTCTTTATTTAATTTATCTGATATTATTTCAATTTTCTTATATGCAGGGTTTATTTTAGCGGTCTTGATAATTTTTGCAAGGAGCTGGCCCATATCAATTTTCGTTACATTTATTTTTCCCTGACGTGCAAAGTTAAGAAGATTAGCAACAATATTTTTACATCTATTTGCTTCTTCAAGAATGAGGCTAAGATCTTCAGAATTCTGGTGATAATCTAGTTTATGATCAAGTTTCTGTTCAAGTTCCTTTTTCAGCATAGATGCATACAATATTATTGTGCCGAGAGGATTATTTATTTCATGTGCCACACCGGCAGCAAGCTGTCCTATTGATGCAAGTTTTTCCGCGGACTGCAGTTGTTCCTGTGTATCTTTCAGATCGTCATAGGCTTTGCCGAGTTTATCAATAACGAAGGGCAAGCACATTTCTTTTTCTGCAAGGTCCTTTGCAATAGCTATAGCATATTCCCTGCAGGTAGAATATCCACATGCGCCGCAGTTCAGTTCGTCTTGAGAAGAGTATTTATTTGTTTCAGCAAGAATTTCCTTAATCTTTTCTTCAGGAGGCAGGGGTTTCCTCTGATTCTTTTCAGAAAACTCCCTTGTTAGAACCAGATCCCTGCTGTTATAGATATTACTTTTCCATAATTGTTTATCGATAGTATGGACTTTCTGTTCGATATACTTGATTACTTTTTCTCTTTTTGAATAGTAGTTAAGATCCGAATCAATTGCGGGACCGCTAATACAACCTTCACAAAAAAGGATATCGACAAACTTTGCATTTATCTGGTGGTTGGCAATTTCATCTATTATTTCAAGAACCTTCGATTTTCCTTCAACAACGATAATTTCTTTTTCAAGAATGTCACCAGAAATATTAGCTGTTTTGAGCATACCACCGGCAAGAGAATATGATTTACCCATGAAGGCATGAGGAGGATCAAAATCAATCTCTTCAAGTTCATTAAGATCGATTTTTTGATACTTAATTATTTTTTTCAACTCAGAAAAAGTAAGGACTGCATCGATAGCGCCCTCCACTTTAGGATCTATATATTCCTGTTTTTTTGCCACACATGGACCTACAAAAACAACTTTCAGGTTTTCCTTTGAATTTGCTTTTAAGTACCTTCCAATAGCTATCATGGGGGATACTATTTTTGCAAGATTAGGAACGAGACTTCCCCTGTATTTCTCGATATAATTAACAACAGCAGGACAACTTGAACTAATGATAGTTTGTTTATTATCTGACTCGAATTCCTTAAGATACAACTCACTTACCAAATCAGCACCGAACGCAGTTTCTACGACATAACTAAATCCTATTTTTTTCAAAGCTGCGGGGAGTTTAGCATATTCTTTAGGAAAAGAAGCCGCAAAGGATGGGGCAACAACAGCGGCTACGGGATAATTAGGTATAAGATCATCAAATATAACAAATAAATCGTCAGCAATTTTTTTAGCATTCTGCGAGCATACTTTAACACAATGTCCACAGACTATACACCTTTCGGAAATTACAGCAGCTTGTCCATTAATTACTTTAATAGCTTTTGCCGGACATTCTCTAATGCAGGAATAGCATCTTTTACATTTATCAAAAATAGTGCTGACTATACTGTCATTCATATTTTTCGGCTATGGGCTCAGCCTTTTATTTAATTTTTCAGGGTCTTTTTCCTGTCAACGTAATCTGTATGTAAAATATCGTGAGCCTTATGCGAATTAGGTTCTATAAAATATTCTTTATATAAGGTTTTTATCGATTCATTTTCATAAGACCTTCTTGATTTCATTTCCAAATCGATTTGATAAAGAGCTTTCATTCTCTTAATAAGTTTTTCAGGTATTTGATGAATCGGCTGACCACCGCCGTTTATACATCCACCGGGGCAAGCCATAACTTCAATGAAATGATATTTGGATCTATTCTCTTTAATTTCATCAATCACCTGGCGGACATTTCCAATACCATTAACGACTGCTATATTAAGTTCAGTTCCATCAATATTTACAACAGCTTCCTTTAATCCTTCCGAGCCCCTAATACTTTCAAATTCAAGCTTATCAAGATTTTTACCTGTCATATTATAATAGGCAGTTCTTAAGGCAGCTTCCATTACACCACCGCTTGTACCAAAGATAGCAGCAGCACCAGTTGATTCACCAAGAGGATTATCGAAGCTATCCTGTGGCAATCCTTCAAAATCAATTCCAACCATCTTAAAAAATCTGACAAGCTCCCTTGTAGTGATAACGGCATCGACATCAGGAGAAGTATCTTCAGTTAATTCAGCCCGATTGGACTCATATTTTTTAACAGTACAAGGCATTACCGAGACAACAAATATATCCTTTGGGTTTATCCCCATTTTTTTAGCATAATAAGTTTTTAATACAGCCCCTTCCATTTCGTGGGGAGATTTGCAAGAGGAGATATGGGGAAGTATTTCAGGATAATTGGATTCGGCAAATTTAACCCATCCAGGGCAGCAACTAGTAAACATAGGGAGAGGACCATTATTTTTAATCCTGTTTACAAGTTCAGCAGCTTCTTCCATAATAGTAAGATCAGCAGCAAAGTTAGTATCGAAGACTTTTTTGAAACCTAAGCGTCTAAGTCCAGTAACCAGCTGACCGGTTACATCGGTGCCTAAGGGAAAATGATATTCTTCTCCAAGAGTAGCTCTGACAGCAGGAGCCACCTGAACTACAACGTATTTGGATTTATCTCTTAATGCATTAGACACTTCTTTAAGAGTGCTCTTCTCTCTTAATGCAGCAGTGGGGCAAACAAGAATGCACTGTCCACACAATATGCAATCACTTATATTAAGACCCTTATTGTAGGGAGTGGTAACTATACTTTTGAATCCTCGATTAGTAAAATCGATAGCGCCAACTTTCTGAATTTCGTGGCAAACCCTTACGCATCTTCCGCAGAGGATACATTTAGCGGGATCCCTTTCCATAGAGGCACTTGAAATATCGATAGCATGATCCTTAGTTTCGCCGACATAACGATGTTCCCTGAGTCCATATTTTTCTGAAAGATCCTGAAGTTCACAATTTTTATTTCTTACACATATCAAGCAATCCTGGGGATGATTTTCAACCAATAATTCGACAATAGTTTTTCTTGCTCTTCTTACCCTTGGAGAATTAGTATCTACAACCATTCCTTCATAGATCGGGAAAGCACATGAAGGAACCAATCCTCTTTGACCTTCCACTTCAACGGAACAAATTCTGCAGGCACCAGTTGGGACAAGATCTTTAAGGTGGCACAAAGTAGGGACAGAAATGCCAACCGATTTGGCAGCATCGAGGATTGTCATTCCTTCTTCCGCATTTACCCGAATATTATTTATAGTTAGCTGGACCATTAAAGTCTCCGACTTTCAAAATTAGTTAACATTTATAGCCTGGAACCTGCAAGACTCCAAGCACATTCCGCATTTAATACATTTATCTTCAACAATGTAATGGGCGTGGTTCTTTTCACCCATAATAGCATCGACAGCACATTTCCTAACACATACACCGCATCCTGTACATATACTATTATCGATAGTATATGTTAATAATTCCTTACAAACACCAGCGGGGCATTCCCTACCGTATAAATGGGTTTCCCATTCATCTTTGAAATATCTCAATCCAGATAAAACAGGATTAGGAGCCGACTGTCCCAATCCGCATAAAGAAGTATCCCGAATTACATCACCAAGTCTTTTAAGGTAAATTATTCCTTTAAATCTCTGAAGCTGATCTTTCTTATTCTTAGTGTTTTTATAGCTGACAGGTATTCGTTCGATTATTTCGAGCATTCTTTTGGTGCCTTCCCTACAAGGGACGCATTTACCGCAAGATTCAGTCTGAATGAAAGTAAGAAAGTATTTGGCAACATCGACCATGCAAGTATCTTCGTCCATTACAACGAAACCGCCGGAGCCCATCATAGCACCGACATTTTTAAGAGATTCATAATCGACCTGGGTTTTAATTACGCTATCGGGGAGACATCCACCAGAAGGTCCGCCTATTTGAACTGCCTTAAACTTTTTATTAAATGGAATACCGCCACCGATTTTAAACACAATATCCTCGAGAGTAGTGCCCATAGGAACTTCAACCAAGCCAGTATTTTTAATTTTGCCACTTAGGGCAAACACTTTAGTTCCTTTGGATTTGTCAGTACCTATTGATGAAAACCAATCAGCACCACGATTTATAATGCCAGCAACATTAGCGAAAGTTTCCACATTATTTATTACAGTTGGTTTGCCAAATAATCCTGAAATACTAGGGAACGGTGGCCGTGGTCTTGGCATTCCTCTTTTGCCTTCAATGGATGCAATCATAGCAGTTTCTTCACCGCAAACGAAAGCACCAGCACCTTTTTTAATCTTCAAGTCAAAACAGAAATCACTATTAAGAATATTATTACCAAGCAAGCCGTACTCATTACATTGCTTTATAGTATTTTCTAATCTTTTAATTGCAAGCGGATATTCTGCCCGGCAGTATATATATCCTTTAGAAGCTCCTATTGCATAAGCAGCGATCAGCATACCTTCGACAACCCTGAAGGGATCACTTTCAAGAACCGACCTATCCATGAATGCGCCGGGGTCACCTTCATCTGCATTGCAGATAAGGTACTTTTGATCGGATTTCATTTTATTAGCGAGGTCCCATTTTTTGCCTGTAGGAAAACCAGCCCCTCCCCTTCCTTTCAATCCGCTATCAGTAATAGTTTTTACAACATCACGCGGCAGTAATAAACGTATTACCTTATCAAATCCTTTGAAACCACCATAAGCCAAATAAGTATCAATAGAATCGGGATTTATGACTCCACAATTTTCAAGGACGATCTTAAGCTGATGCCGGAAGAAAGGATCATCATTAATTGAATTAAGATCTTCGGAAGGTTTTCCATAGGTACCCAGCAATTTTTCTTTGAAGATACCTTTTTCAACAAGAGTTCTCTGAATAAACTTAGGAACAATTTTAGGTGTGATCTCGCAATAAGAAATTCTATCCTGTCCCGGTAATTTAACATCAACAATTACTTCTTTAGCGCAATAACCAACGCACCCAGTGATCTCAATATGTGCTGAAATATTACATTTTTTGAGTTCATTTATAATAGCTTCTTCAACTTTTTTAGCACCAGCAGCTAACCCGCAAGTACCCATTCCGATAAAGATAACCGGAACCTCATGTTCCTCATATTTTAATCTTTTATTAAGACTTACAAACTTATCCTGACAGATTTTATCATGATGACAAAGCGGTCCTTCAGAACAGCACCTGACAAATAATTCGCAAGGTTTTTCTGGAGTATGCCAGCATTCACTACAGCATTTATCTAAAAAATCTTTCATGAGGAACTCTTTTCGGTTGTTGATTCGACCGGCTTTGGTTTTGGAGAATTTGTAAATTTCTTTAATATTGCCGGTATTTCTTTAACAGTAAGCCTTCCGAAATATTCATCATTTATAGTTATAACGGGGGCAATACTGCAAGCGCCGATGCAGTTAACGACTTCAATAGAGAATTTTTTATCTCTTGAAGTTTCGCCGGCTTTAATGTTTAAAGTACTTTCAATTGCATATAAGATATTGGAAGAATTTTTCACATGGCATGCTGTTCCCCGGCAAACTTTTATAACATTTTCACCTAACGGTATTAGCCTGAACTGATTATAAAATGTTGCTACACCATATACCCTGCTAAGAGGAAGCGCAACAAAATCAGCAATTTCCTGGAGGGCATCTTCAGGTAAATAGCCATAAATACTCTGGATATCCTGAAGGAGGGGAATTAGACTGCTTTTGTCCTTTGGCGTATAATCATTAAAAATTTGAGAGTGCATTATTATCGTCACCTTAAAATTTCGCTATAATACTATCATATTAAGTGCCAAAGAAAAAACAACTGAAAAATGCTTTAGTTTAATTAAACATGGTTTTTATCATATTTCTCTAAATATTTTCTTAAATATTAGAAAACCATATCCCAAAATAGGAATGATGGCGATTACGAAGCTGAGTAATAAATTTGCCGGATTTAATTTGGCAGGGTATTTGAATCCTCTTAATTTTGCTCTAATTAGACGTTTTATTACAAATTCGCTATCGGAAATTCAGGGATTACCTTTGAGGAAATGAAGTATAATTGAACATTTGAAAGTATTGCAGGAAGTGTATGAACTTACTCTGAAATATATATGGGGAGTAGATGATACTCGTAAGGCTGGCACGATTGCGCCATTCAGCTGCCAAGTTTATTGCAGTCCATGTGATCAAAGGCACACGAATATCAGTCTAAACTTTTTTTATGACAGAAATGGGAAAGTGGGGCTAATAAATGTAGATGTGGAAAACATTAATGCTTATAGGAGAGAATATGGAAACAAAGGCAAACTGTTTCTACGTAAATTAATCTTGAAAAGATGCGAAAAGGAATAGACAAAAAGCTATAAACCACTACAGTTTCTACTACATACTCCCCTGAATATTGTCTTTTTAGTACACCCGGAAGGAATCGAACCCTCAACCTTTTGATCCGTAGTTAGAAGTGTTATTCATTATTTACTTGTTTTCTAACTATTATTATAAATTTCTTCTCAAAATCATTCACATTTTCACAACTTTTTTCACAATACTTATTGATTCTTGTGAAAGAACGTTTTATGTTTCAATAAACGACATAGAAAGGTTACGAAAATGAGTAATATAAATGTTTATATCAGGGGCAACTCTATCTGGTGTAATTTCTCAATTCAAGGCGTTCTGTATAGAAAGCCATTCAAGATTAAAAACAATAAGAACAATTATCGCCTTGCACTAAATAGGGCAAGTGAATTGGAAGAAATGCTTGACAGCAATATTATTCCTTCAGACGATGATATTATTATTAAACCAGTTATTAAAGGGCCAAATAATTCTAAAAAGGAAATAGTATTTACATTACATAATTATATTAAAACATTTATAGAAAGTGGGAGTTTTTCAGATAGGAATAAGCAGATGTATAATGCCGCATACAAGAAATTTCAGGAAGTAATTGATACTAATATTATACAAGTTTCTGATGTAAATTCTATTCATTATGGAACATTTAAGGAATACTTATTAGAAAAGCTTACATATAATTCTGCAAGAACATATATAGGTTATATGAGCATCATTTTTAGTAAAGCGATAAATGATGGAATGTATAAAGGCAAGAACCCATTCATCAGGTTAAAAAGGAAAGATAAATTATTTATCAGAACATTAACTGATGAACATCTTAATTTAATTTTGGAGCATCTTAAAAAGGATAATATCAATTTATACAGATTAGTGTATTTCATCAGCAAAACAGGATTCAGGTTAAATGAAGCGGTTGAATTAACATGGGAACAAATCAAATGGAAAGAAAAGATGATTGATTTATATAATTTTAAGGATAACAGATATGAGTTATTTCCCCTTAATTTAGAAAATGGTACTCTTAGAGAATTTTTATCATTATTTCAGAAAGACTCTGGAAAAGTTTTTAATGTTAATTATGATTGGGTAACAAAACCTTACCAGAAAGCTATTAAGGAGATAAATGAAGAAATGAAGGCAAATAATAAAAAATGGAAAGATATTCCAAATTATACTATTCATGATTTAAGAAGAACTTTTGGCAGTAAATACGCTAAAAGATTAATGCCATTAGAACTGATGAAACTTATGCGCCACAAAGATGTTGAAACTACCTTGAGATACTATGTAAATATGGAGATAACTGATATTGCTGAAAAATTAAATAAAGATTAGTATATTTGTATATGTAAAAGCACCCATAGCTCAATTGGATAGAGCGTTGCGCTACGGACGCAAAGGTTGAGGGTTCGATTCCTTCTGGGTGTACACAAAATGCCTACTATTTAGTAGGCATTTTTATGTGAGAATGAGATTTTATCAGAAATTTCTTTTATGCTTTTTATTTAGAAGTGAAATCCTATCTTTTAAATTCTGTATTTCATCTCTATATGACCTGTTTTTATTTTTAAGTTGTTCAATCTGATTTTTAAGATTATCAATCTTAAAATCCTCATTATCCGCAGCATTTTCTTCTTCTAATTTTCTGCTCGTAAGTGGATTGGTTGAAGGAATGTATTTTAAGATATAATTTTTTATTACTGTAACTGGTGGAGTTAGTTTAGAAAGAATTCCGTATCTCCTTACCACCGATTTATTGTATTTAACAACATCATAGAGAGATAGTCCTTTTGTATAGACTAAAATTAATGCGTGATAAAAGTTTGCACCTTCAACCTGAATGACTACCATAGATAATTTACGATGTTGTGAATAAGAAACAGCAAGATTTACTTTTGAGTTTTGTGGAAACTTAGTATTGAAAATGGTTTCCATCGCTGTTAATATCTCAGGGTTGTTGCTTGAATAATTCATCAGTCTCTCCTTTACAGATAAATATCCACTAATAATTTATTCTATAAGGGGGTCTAATTCTGTAGTGGTTATGAAAATAAATAATTCCTTAAATTCAGGTATGACTTGTTTTTATATCGCAGACGGTTTTAGCCAAATAGAATACTTTATTCTGAATTAATAGCAAACCATATTAAGACAGAGAATTTTTAGGTTTAGGATAGATACTTTTTAGTTTATCAAACTTATAGTCTATCAAATACTTAGAACTACCTTTGCTTACTTTCTAACAAATAAAATTGATTTTATCATAATTTAATAGAAGATTTACTGAAGGAAATGAGTAGTATTAATCTGGTAATTAATAACTATTTTTAATTAACAAATTTCAAAGGGTTTAACGAATGGTCTCATATAATAAGAAAATTGAATCATTGAATAACCGACTTGATGCTATCATAGAACTAAGTGAATATTATGATAGTAAAAAGTTTAAAGAATTTAAAAAACTACTTTCTGAAAAATACATTAAACAATTAACAGATAGTGGGATATATGAAAATGAAAACGGTGAGCATGTCGTTTTAATGGATTGGGATGATTACGGTGATAAAATAATAATCGGTTTTATTGATTTAGACGAATTTATATGTGAAAATATTTTTCCAGCATTAGAAAGAATAATACTTCCAAATGAATTTCCTGATTTAAATAAATCTGATGCTTATTTAGGAGAAGGATTTTATAATCTATTCTATAAAGCAACGGATATAGCATACAAATATAGAACACCAATAGGTACTTGGATTCAGGATGAAATAATAATTACTGATAAATTAGAAAAACTAACTGAATATTATGATGATATAACATCTTTATTTGATACTATAAGTCCCGACTATTCATCTGCAAATAAAATTGATATTAATTTTTCAAAACTTTCTATCAAAAAGAAAAAAGAATTAATGGATAAGGTTAATAAAGCAAAGACTGCTTTAAATATTATAATTAAGACTGAAACGGGGAATGAACCAATTTCAAAACAGAACAAAAATAGTTTATATTTTCTATTTAAGAAATTGATAAAGGAATTAAAATAAAGTTTATAACTGACATCTGTTTAAAAGTAGCATATCCTATCTATTCTGCGATAAATATGATTTTATAATGTGAGTAACCAACGATTTAAAGGTCACACACCGAACGCTTCGTTATTTCATTACGGTGTGTGACCTCAATATTTAATGGTTCAGACTATTTTAGAGAATATCTTTGATTTTAGTTAGAATTACTTGTCTCGAATAAATCGGTTTTTATTTTACTATTTGGTAGTAACGATTTAATAATATTCAGAAAGTATTGTGGTTTCGACTTATCTTCAGGTTCATCTTCTGAATGTACATACTCAAAAGGAATATTGGGTAATTCTTGTCTCGATTTACTCACAGCAACAAGAAGTATCTTAGCTTTTTTCTTATTAGTAATATTCCAAATAAGACAATTTGCATAGTTCAAATTCAAATGGTTTATAAGATTAAAAGCAGATTTAAGTTTTCTCGTATCGACCCATAGAAATAAGTCTGTACGTTCATCAAGTTTGTATTTTTGATTTTTAAAACAAATCGAGCTCAAAAATTCATAATCTGTATAAACCAAATCATACTCATAATCAGCTAAAAACTTTTCTTGTTTTTTAATCAATTCAGTTCTCGCTTCATTCTTTTTTATATTCTCATAAGCTTCATTAATACTCATTTTATTTTTTAATAGTAATTCTTTGGTTTCTTCATCAGCACACTCTCTTATTTTCCGAACTCTTGCAATTGTATCATGCGAAACCCCGGCAATTTTAGATAATTTTTTATTAGTATCTATTACTTCTTTATCTCGTTTATCAGAATTCTGCTGAACGATATTTTGTTTTAAACCACATAACTGATTTTCTTTTGCTTTTTCTTTTATGAAGGTTTCTAACTGTAAAGCAAGAATAGAGCGTTCATACATGGATAAGTTTCTTCTGCTGAATTGATTTTTTATCACCCACATCTTGGCATCATTTTCATTCAAGAATTCAAGATTAGTAGTTTTATATTCTATGTTGTTTCTTTTGCAAATATCATATCTATTATGACCATCAATAATTATATTTCTGCTGCCCCAAACTACTATTGGAGATAAGCAGCCGAATTCTTTTATACTATTTTCGAGTTCTGATAATTCACTATATGATAGTTCTCTTATAAGTGATTTAAATTCTATAGAGATTACTAAATCATCATTTGTTTTTATTGCTTCGTTCATTTTATTAACCTTTCAAATTTTTATAAAAAAATATTCTTTGTTATACGCATAATAGAGATGGCTATATCATAACAATGTATACAGCTATTTTTATTTTGTTAATCTATGAATATCCAGTAAGGTTCACTATTTATATATTTATAAACATGGTTTACATACATTTTTATTTGGTGTAAGAACTCAGATATCACATTGCCCTCATAAGCATAACATAAATAACAAGTTGTTAATGCTAAGTTTAATAATAGTTCATCATTAAATGTAGTATCGAGATTGGTTGCAGATAATGTTATTTCTTTATCTATCTTTGCATATGGTATTGGAATTAAAACTGACTTGCCATCATTAAAAAATATTTGCATCATTGCTACAGAGGTGATAATAGATTTCCAATCGTTAGGTTTATTGAAATCGGTTGCCTCAAACATTTCATGGAATATTCTTAATAATTCATCAGCTCTACCTTTTTCATGCGCATCAACTATATAGTTAAAATTATGATACGCAAGTAACAGTTTTGGTTTTAATGGTAACTGCGTTTCAATTAACGGATATTCTACACCAGTATTATTTATTTGAGATAAATCTATATTATAGAATGCTGCTCTATTTTTTAATTCTTTCAAAGCTCTGGCTACTAGTTTATTAAATTCATTCATTGTACAGAACCTTTCATTTTTATTTAAAATTAAATCTTGTTATTTCTTCTCCACAAACAGCACATTCAATACTGATGTGTTTATCTTTTATTACTTTTACATATACAGCAGCATCAGGATGACATCTGCTGTGTATATACACTTCTGGAAGAATATCATTACAACCACAAGTACATTTAAAGAAATTATCTTTTAGTTTTTCTATATGTGTTTTCATTATTTTAACCTTTTTTATTTTTGTAACTAATTTTATTTATTATAAATCATAATGCATTTAATTTATAATACTAACTTAGCGGTATTTTGAAAAACAGGATAAGGTTCGTTTAAGTGCTTATATTATAAGCGATTGAAGGGATTTAATATGATGGTAAATTACTGCACAGGAATGATTTTATTGTAGCATTTGTAAAATGGCTGTTTAATTGCAGAATATTTTTGATATTCTTTTTCACTGATTGAAACAATGTTGAATTTCCTATATTTAAATAACCTTGTAGGAAATTTATATTTACCGAATTTATCTAATTCATTATATCTTGAATGTTCTATGACGGTAGTGTATATCTTATTTATTTCTACACAATCAGACATAATTTTTACTTGAAAACTAAATTCAGGTCTAATCTTTAATACCTGCATTAATATTTCAATACTTTCATATTTGTATGTGTACCAATAGTTCATTTCCCACAATAATGACTTTCTATTAGACGGATGTAGATATATAAGTTCTTTAATATCACTGTTTAGCAAATCCTTATTGGTAATAACATCATAGCCGATTCTGATATAATCAGACTTCATTTTAAATCTGATATACTTATCTAATTCAACTAAATCAGAATCATAAATAATTTTATTATCTTCATTTGATTTATATCTATCAGGGACATAATAAATTTTTCGCTTTGGGTGATAAACTGGTTTAACAATCATAATATAGTCCGTTAATAGTTACGGACTTAAAATATTCATATTAAAATGTATTATCAATTATTTTTCAATAAATGAATTACTTGACTTCCGTAAAGATTACGCCGTTTTCCATTTTCTTCTTTTCTCGTTTATCAGAAATCTGCTAAACGGCAAATAGGATTTTAAATTAACTAATTCCATTAATAATTGGAGTCATTCAAAATATATTTTAGATATTTTTCTTAAAAGCTGTATTAATCACTCATATTTTTATATTTATCCATGAAATTGATTTAGCCAATTCAAGAAAATTAAAAGTATACTTGACCCTATTGTGGCTAAATCGCAATAGGGTTTTTTATTTTAAATGTGGGAGACTTTATGAAAGAAAACCCAACCTATTACGCTATCATAACAGCAAATGTTAGATATGATGAAAAGATTACTCTTGGTGCGAAAATGATGTATGGAGAAATTACAGCATTATCAAGTAAAGAAGGATTCTGTTGGGCAAGTAATGAATACTTTGCTAAACTATACAAAGTCCATAGAAACACAATTCAGAATTGGATAAAATCACTGAAAGAATCAGGTTATATTAGATTAGATACGAAACAATCACAGAGTGGTTCTTATCGTAAAATTTATCTAATTCCGCAATCACAAAAATTTGTTATCGGGCAATCACAATAGGTTGTGATTAATTAATACAAGGATTAATATGACAAGAAGCAGTTCGCTGTTCCGTTTTGATTTTTTGTCCTCTACGAGTCCAAAAAATCCACTTCGTGTGGAACGGAGGCTGATATAGGAAAAATAGTATTCTCTTTCAGAGTTCTTTAGAAGGTTCGTTTTTGAACAAAGGAACTAAACAGCAGTACAGTTCAAGGTTTCGCCCGATGCTGTAGATTACGCTAATAGATGAAATAATGTATGACAAAATTTAGATTCTATATTTCTCTACTTAAAAATCTAATAATTTGACTTTTATACCATTTACATTCTCCCTTTTTATTCTTTAAGCCATTTTCAGTAAGATGGTTGGCAATTTGTGAATATGAATAATTGGAACTTCTCAATTGTTTCATCAGTCTTAAAGTATTCTGTTCCTCTAAGTTTTCAGTAAGATTTTTTCCATCAAAACAATCATAACCAAAAGAGACTTGTCCAATTAATTCGTTCTTTGACTTCTTATACATTAAGGCAGATTTAGTTCTTTCAGAGATTTGATTTCTTTCCAGTTCCGAAAGTGATGCTAAAACAGAAATAAAAAACTTACCAACTGCTGTATCAGTTTCTATTTTTTCACTCAAAGAAATAAAGGTCACATTATATTTTGTTAATACTTCAATAGTTCTTAAAGTGTCCATCGTGTTTCTTGCGAACCGTGAGAGTGAATAGACTATTACAGAGTTTACTTTTTTCTGTTTTACTAATTCTAACATTTGAGTAAAACCAGGACGATTTATGTTTTTCCCAGAAAATCCTTCGTCAGCAATTTCAATTATTTCTGTATATCCATTTTGATTGGCGTAATTTTTTAATAATTGCTGTTGATTTAAAATTGAAACTCCTTGAGTTGCTTGTGTTTCTGTTGATACTCTACAATATAAAACTGCTGTTTTCATTTCTGTCCTTCCTTCAATATTAATACTATAACATTTTGTTTGTAAATAATCCTGTATTCAGAACCAACATTAAAACCATTATCAGTTAATTTTTTATTGCTGATTCTGATTTCAGGATTTTCTTTATTGTTATTATATCTGTAATAAACTTTCATTTTAATTAATCTACAGATTTACTTCTTTTTACTTTCATAGTTTGCAAAATTCAAACAGAGTTTCTTGTCACCTTTTAGAGTGATGTAGTATTTCATACTGTTTGATTTGAGTTCTCCATTTAGAAGCTGTTTGTGCCCATACTTTGAAAGTTTCACTATATCAGAGATATTTATTTTCCTTTCTGTAAATCTTTCATTTACTTCTTTACTTTCTGATTTAAGAAGTTTTACAATTTCTTTATTATCGCTCAAGGTTAATCTTGGAAATGTTGTGACATATGTAAAAACTCTGTCCGTCTTAGTCTCTTTACTTTGCGTTTTTACTATCTCCGATGGCGTAGGTTGAGAGATTATTTTACTCTCAATGATTCTCTTCACCGCTGCTTTTTTAGTGGTTTTTGCAGCTGATTTAGAGGTTGTTTTCTTAGTTGTTTTCATCACTGTATCCTTTCAAATTGTATAAATAAATTTTAATTACAACTGGAAGGAATGGAGGGACTTCGCAAATGGCAAGTTTAAAAAATGGCAATCGCAATTATTTAGATTCAGGAAGATACCAATATCCATTGCCCCAAAAACCGACAGGTAACACAAAATAAGTAAGAAGCGCCACTAATATTATTAGTACAATTGGAACGAAACACCCCATAGTATCCCAAGAATTGAATTTATTAATTTTTCTTAATAAAAACGTCAACTCATCATCTGTCAAATTCGGCATCTCGCTTCTTGTTATTTTATTTCCCTTTCTACAGTATTCTTCTAATAGTGGTTCTGAATTGTAACTTGTTATATTAAGATATGCTCCTGCAATACCACCAACATTAAATGCCGCTGTATAATTCGGCTCAATTCCTAACGACCTTGCCCGGTCAGGATTGTATACTGCCCAATCATTCATCCGCATCATATAAATTGTCTTATGTCTATTTATCTCTGTTTGAACTAACGCCCATATAATAAGAGGCGCAGTGAAAGGCAAAACTACACCAATCAATAAAAATAACCCATAACCAGTTAACCGCAATGGCCAACTATAATTTCCTGACAATCTTTTCATTTTCATTACTCTATCCTTTTAAGTTGTATAAATAAATTTTAATTACAACTGGAAGGAATGGAGGGATTTCACAATTGGCAACCAGTGGATAAAATAATTTTGTTTTTAGTTACAAATTCTTAGAAGTCTTGTTAAACAGATAGAATTGAACACAGGATAGTGTCCTATTTTGCGTAGAATTGCGTAGGTTGAACTGAAGCTACTGATAAGAAGTTAGCTATAGGGGTAAACGATTTTGTTAGAGGGAGAGAATATCTACAGCATTTTTAATAATCCATTACTATATCTCTTCATATTTTATTTAGTTGAAAATGGAAGTGATAAATAAAGATAAGAAGATATCCTTTTTAGTATCATTTTTTATTAAAGGTATTATCATATTAATTGTATTAATAGCATCCTCATAATTTGCTCTATTTTTATAGCAATTAGTTAATTTGAAATAGGCTTCATAATTATCGGTGCCCAATTCAATTGCTTTCAGATAATTAATTATTGCTGTAGAATCGTCCTTTTTTTATCTGCATCAAGTCCCTTTTGGTAATATTCAGAAGCAGTTTGACTGAACGCTATATTAATAAATATATTACAAAGCACTACCATTGAGCTTAAGTATTTCATGTTATTAATTAATTTTAAATAATGGTTTATAATTTAACTTTAATTCCCATTCCATTGTCCCTGTCAAATAAAAATATTTCAGATAAATTCAAAAAATCATTTTCTTGTATTTCCCCATTCGAAAAAGCAATTATTTTATCTATGGGAGCCACAAAAACAAGCGTTTCACCTCTAAGACTTTGAAAGTCATTATCATTTGAAAAATCTTTAGAAAAATAAATTGCGGATAACCCCAAGTATTTTACTTCAGTATGACTTAAACATTTTGCCATGTAATTTAAAGCACGATATAGATTAGCAGATAAAACTTTGTTAGCTCTTTCTTTAGAATTAGTTTTTAATGTATTATATACATCATTAACAATCAGGCTGTGAACAAGTAAAAATATCTTATTCTTTTTTAAGCCTACTGATATAGGTATATCTTTATATGCAAAATGTGACAATCCATGGGCCCCACTTGAATAGTCCTCATAACTCAATATGTTTTTAATTTGTTCTATATAATATTTCATGACAGAAAATTCCGCATTGTCTGATTTTCCATTTTCCTTAGCTTTATAATTTCCCATCCATATTGACATATCTCCAACGGCGGTATATGCTGAGGGACAAGTCTTTCCTGCCAATTTATTCATAAATGAAATTGAAAAATCGGATTTAATTTTGCTTTGGAAAAGTTCCCCAGATAGTTCACGAAGTTCTGATATTTTTATTTTTTGTGAAAAAATAGACATATTCATCAAAATCAGAATTGTAATCAATTTCTTCATATAGATAAGCCTTTTATGTATTCAAGAATATCGTCTAATTAGAATTCTATAATTTATGTTTCCCGTAATGATTATTATTTTTAGGATTTACATAATGTCCGCCCTTATGTGATGAACCATGCCCTCCTTTATAAAAACCCCCATGACTGACAGTATGATGCCCGCCGCCGTAATAGACTCTACTACTGGAATGAGAGCTACTTCTATGACTTGAACTATGATAAACTCTACTACTTGAATGGGAACTAGACTTATGATGTCCACCTGTTCTAGCAAATATCGGATTTGTTATAAAAAGTAGTGAAAATAGTAGAATCGTTAAGTATTTCGTAAATATTTTCATTTTTATTTCCCTCGAAATGTGTTTTACTTTAAGTCGTTGCAATATGATATTATTTTTTATATATCCAATGGTCGACTCCGCCATGATGAGAACATGCTCCTCGACCTGTAGCATTGGAACTAGTTCCATCTCTACAAATACAACCTATTCGTTCTCCTGAATTCTGAGAAGCAGTTTTCTTAATTATTTTTTGAGTCGTATTTGTATTTTGTTTAATCTTTGAGTTTAGAACAGGAGGGTTACATCTGCTACATGGTGTATATCCCCTGCTTACAGCATCTTTTAAATCTATTGGAATATCACTTTTGAGATAACTGCAACCTGCTGAATGATATTTATGCCCAGTTCGAGTTATATGAACTGTTTGGGCAAATACAGAGCTAGCAAGCAAAACTACTAAAAGAAATGGAAGAATAAACCGTCTCATACCAACTCCTTTTATATTTGATATTTAAAGTAAATAATCAACGCGTCTCAGTCAATAAAATTTTTAATCTTATATATAATTTGTTTATTAATGGTTGACTCTTATTCCTTTTCGATGACGTTCCAAATAAAAAAGGAGTTCATTTGGCAGCTACAAAGACAATTTCTAAACCGGTTCATATCGCTGGAAGAGATAATTGTCTTAATGAGAAGTGATTGTTAAAAATAATTCTTAACTCTCTATTTAAAAGCCTCTCCCCTTGCGAAGAATTGCGTAGGATAAAATGAAATAGATTAGATAAAGAATTATTAAAGATGGGTGAATTTTAGACAGGGAGTGATTAACTACAGCAAAATTGAGATTTTCACATTTTTTTCACAAAACACAAATTCTTACACAAGTTCTAACATCTTCTTAAATGATGGCCTATCTTTATAATTACCACCTGATATTCCAGCGTATTCTAAATGAATTATATTTTTCAAGTCATTCATCTTACAGTAATTCATCAGTCTGTCAAGCTGATTATATAATGAATGACCGTTATTGGATTATAATGTTGTTGATACCCTTGAATATATTATAGTTTTCATGGTCTTGCTCCTTTCAATACTTCCGATAAAAAATGTTCACCGAAATTCAAATCCCTTTCAATACCAAGACCATATTTACCCTGAAATGATTCAAGTTCGTCCAATGAAAAATATCCTAATTCATCATTGTGGTCACCAAATAGTGAAACAAATCCGAAAAACACGCCATCTTTAGGTAACCATTCAGTTGCGTACCATGTTGCTGAACCTGCGGGATAGAAGAACTTACAGATGATTTTTACTTTATTAGAATCTTTTCCATCTTTAAAGCCTTGTATCTGGAATTCTTTGATTAGTTCTTGCGTTAAAAGTTTCATATAGTGTTCCTTTGTTTTATAATCGGACTTAATTACCCGATTGATTGGAACCTATATTCTACCACTATCAATGGCAACCAGTAATAGAATAAAAAAGCCTAAGTTTTTGACTTAGGCTTTAATTAGGAATATGATTTAATACTTTTTCTGTTATTTTTTAATCTTAACCTTTATATTTCTTTCTAATTTTTTTATTTCTTTTTTAAGGTGCCAAGGATTATTTTGATAAATATAAGCTTGAAGTCTACCAAATACTACATCTAATATCGTAATACCATGGTATTCTCCATATTTTCTATTGTGAATCCATGTATCTACTATTATTTCACACTTTCTTCCCATAAGATATATTTTATCTTTTTCTTCATCAGTAAAGAATCGTTTTTTATTTTCTAAGTATTTATAAGAAAATTCATGATTACCGTTAATTATTTTATTTACATTTTCGATTAATACAACCATTGAATTAAGTTCATCAAACATTTCATCAATTTCTTTTTGTTTCTTTACACTTCTTTTAGATAGGAGTTTTTCATTTTTTTCCTTCGCCTCCTGTTCAAATTCAAGTTCGGTTTTATATACTTTTGTCACGGTTTCTTTTTTTGCCATATAGTTTTCCTGTTATTTAATACATTCAAAAAACGGCTTTATTTACAGAAAAGTCAAATCATTCATTAACTTAGCGTCAAAAAAGATTAATTTCCTTTGATAAAGAATCTTTCGTGTCAATATGTCTTTTTAGTTAAAATCATTTTACATTTAATTCGGTAATTAACTATGATTTAATGATTACGTTTACAGTATTTTTGATTTAGATATTACCGGGTAGTTGTACAAAAACATATGAAGGAGTAATCAATGAATTTTCGCCAATGGATTTCTACATTAGGGATAATATATCTTACAGCTTCATGTTTAGGTGCTTTTGTACTTATTATAATGGCGCTTCAAGCTGATACACATGGATTGTTCTTTATAGGATTAGGTGTTTTATTTCAAGGATTTATTATTCATGCTATTTGTTCAGCACTTGAAAAGATTATTGACAAACAAAGTATAATATTTGATTATCTTAAAAATCATTTACCAGATAATATTGTGACTAAGCAATAAAAGGGATACAATTATAGTTAATCCCTATCATAGTAGTTCTATGAAACTTGACAATTCAATAAGGATTTTCTTTCTATTTATTTATAATTATTTTTGGGAGTTAATATTATGGAATCAGACTTAACTCTGCTAATTATTATTTTTTTTGCATTTGCATTAACAGTTTTTCTAATTATTCGGAAACTGATAATAAATTCTAAAATGACTCCTGAAGAAAAAGTAAAAGTAAAAAAAGTGAAAGCGGAGAAGAAAGCAGCTATTGAAGCCGATAGAATTAAAAGTCATGAAACATATCTAAGAAGTATCGAACAACAATCTGTCATAAATAATTATGGTAATATATATCCTGAAATAATCTGTCCACATTGTCAAAAAAAGGGATATGTTCATGTTAAACAGGTAACAAATAAAAAAGGTGTAAGTGGTGGTAAGGCTACTGCGGCACTTCTTACAGGTGGAATATCATTATTGGCGACAGGATTGTCCAGAAAAGAACAGGGTTCACAGGCACATTGTGATAATTGTAGTATGACTTGGTCTTTTTAATATACATCTGATATTACACTAATTTATTAGAATAATTATGCTGTTAACTAAATACAGAAATGATTTATACAATATGATTAACGCTGAAGGTTTTTTACCTTCAGATTTTTCTATCGATGATAAATATGAAATCCCTATAATAGTAAGTTATGGCGGCAGACAATATGGTGCTATATCTCCAATTATTCCACCAAAGGTATATGGACTTAGATTAGGATATAGAAATACACAATTTGAATTTATTATTGAATATAATAAATCTAATTATCATCAATTTTCTGGATATTACACTTCTTTTACTCCTGATAATAGGCATGTTAAATTTCCATCACGGGGTTCATATTGTGATTATATACAAATGGAAGAATATTTATTATTATGGTTTAATGAAATAAGAGAATTTCAAAGACAAATGACAGAACCTGATTTATGGAGTAAAGCTATTCATAATCAGATATTTACTAATGATTCTTTTGAAGAAAACGATGATAAATTCACAGATGCTGAAAAAGAAACATTAAAAAATGCTATTTCTAAGTTAGAACTGACAATTAAAAAATCATTCGAATTGAATCAACATCAAAACGAATATGTAAATAAAAGATTAAAATATTTAACTGATAGTGTAGATAGACAGAATAAATTTGATTGGAAAGGTACACTTCTTCAAACAATGATAAGTATAGGAGTAAATTTATCATTTGATACACACCAAGGGAATATTTTATTCGGTTTATTTCAGTCCGCTTTTGTTGGACTTGGTCATATGTTGCAATTAATGTAAATAGTTTAATTCCTATGTATACTTCTATTAAACAATTCTAAATTACTTTTCTGATGCTGTTTCTTTATATCTATTAGGTTTTGAAACATCTCCAGCAAAATCGACTGATTTTTAAACACAATTTAAACACAATCGTATTTTTTAATATGAAAAAGCCTATCTTTCAATAGGCTGTAAGTAATTTATTTTCATAACTTTAAGTAGAGGTGAATCAAAGAGCGGTGAACGATTACCCTCTTGAATGCCATTCAAGCGCTCT
>PLLW01000122.1 GCA_003141435.1 Ignavibacteriales bacterium | reverse complement strand
GGAGAAACAGAAAGCTCACCGTTTACATGTTCCTTTAATAAAAGTTTAATTTCACCTGAAACTAAATCGAGTTTGAATATGGAAGAATAGATCTCATTCTCGGAAATGAAATAGATTATCCTGCTATCAGGAGACCAAGAAAATTCATCGATCGAGAGATTGAATTTATCTGTTAAATTTTTACTTGTACCGGAAGCGCGGTTATAAAGAATAATATCTTTTTTATCTGCTTCAAAACCGGGGCGTTTCATTGAAAGGAAGGCAAGATATTTAGCGTCGGGAGAATAGAGAGGCTGAAAATCATTCCCNNTTTAGTTATGAACACATCATTATTTGTATTATTTGCGACAACTTTGGATTTATTCATAGTTAAAACTATTTCAGAATTGTCGGGAGAAAACGAATAATCTTTAGCACTACCCAGATCGATGGGGGGAACATCAGATTGGCTGTTAAGGGTTAAGTCAATAAATTTTTTCTTATCCATATTGAAAAGGAATAAATGACTACGCTTACCTTCTCTCCAGTAATTCCAGAACCTATACATTAGTTCAGTTATAATTTTTGCTTTTACTTTACTTTTTTCTTTTTCATCATCTTTAGTTTTATTGCAATTTTGATCAGGGCAATCGGGATAAACAGTGGAGACAAACAGAATGTTCTTTCCATCGGAAGACCACCTATATTCTGAGGCTTCGGTATAGATATCGGTTATTTTCTCTTCGCCGGTTCCATCTAACTTGCATAACCAAATTTGACCATCTCTTACAAAAGAGACTTTTTTGCCATCTGGAGTAAACGCCGGTTCAGTTTCATTAGTGCCGGAATTTTTAAGGGGATGCAAATCCCTACCATCGGCTCCCATTAAATAGATAGAAGTATTTCCTTTATTATCCTCCATGCTATAGGAGGTAAGTTCAAAGGCGATCATTTTACCATCAGGAGATACGTTAAAAGAACCGACCCTTTTCATATTCCAGAGATCTTCTACTGAAAGGGGTCTTTTAGTTTGCGACAAAGCAAGAATTGGAAAAAGGAGTAATGCAAATAACAGGGGTTTCATAATACCTCAAAAATTCCTAAAAGTTAGAGTAAAATTAGCAGAACTTGTTAAGAAAGGCAATTATACTGTAAAACAGGGGCAGTTTTTTAATTTACACCTTCTTTAAGTACATTAGTGCCTCTAAAGTCAAAGAAAAAGAAGAATATTGGAAAAGAACAGATTTATATTTTTGCCCGGGTCCGGTTTTCAAGTAAAGAAATTTCTTGAAGGTACGCATGTAGAAGAAAAAGAAATTTTGGTAATCGGATCAAACTCAGAAGGGATAGCGGAAATTTTTATTGAAAACAAGGCTAAAAGTGTAATAATTATTGTAGATGATAATGATTCGCTTTTAAGATCGCGGTTTTTATTATCAGGCAATAAGAAGATTTCGGTCAGGATGATGGAATTTCCAAATACTGATTTCAGAGATTCTACATTTGATGTTATATACGCACAGGCTTCCATATCGAAGATTGAGAGGAGAAAAATATTAAAGGAAATCAGTCGGATAATAAAACCGGAAGGTATTTTATGTGCAGGAGAAGTAGTAAACCTTGAGAAGGAAGTCCCTTTATTCATTAAAAATCTAAGAGATAATTCAGGAATTCATGCTCCATGTACTGGTGAATTAAATGATATTTATGTGAATGCAGGATTTAATATAATATCTGAGGAAGACCTTTCGCACAGGCTGCAGAATTTCTACAGGGAAAACAGCGCCTTGCTGAAAGACAACAGAGATGAGCTAACGGATCAGGAAAAGAGTTACTACAAGATTATATTAAAGAAAATGAGTCATGAATCGAATGCCTACCTTGATTTAGGCGGGTTCAAATTCATGGGATTTAAAATGATAACAGGGAAAAAGAGGCAGAAATGAAAAAAGGGGATATAATAGAGTTAAAAATAGAGCGATATGCCTTTGAGGGGAAAGGTATAGCCAGAATTGATAAGAGTCTTATTGTCCCAGGGGCAAAAAAGGAAGATGGGAAACAGAGTAACTATGTTGTATTTGCCGATGGTTCATATCCCGGTGATACAGTAAAAGTAATGCTACTTAAAATAAAGAATTCCTATGCTGAATCTAGAGTGGTTGAAGTTATTGTTCCATCCGATTACAGGATACCTGCAAAATGCAGGTACTTTGGTTTATGCGGAGGGTGCAAACAGCAGAACCTTGATTACGAAGTACAGTTGAAATTCAAACAGCAGCAAGTAGAAGAGATTTTTCAAAAGATGGGAGGCTTCAGGGATTTTGAAATAGAACCGATTGTGCCATCGGAAAAAGTTTTCTATTACCGGAACAAGATGGAGTTCTCTTTTGCCGACAAGAGGTGGCTGAAAAAGGAAGAACTGGCAGATGAGAAAATTATTGATAAGAATTTTGCACTCGGACTTCATATACCAAATATTTATGATAAAGTATTAGATATAGAAGAATGTTTTTTGCAGTCGGAGGTTAGCAACCACATAATGAATTTCACGAGAGAGTTTTTCAAGAAGAGAAACACGCCCATTTATTCAACAAAAACACATGAGGGTTATTTAAGGAATCTTGTGATTAAGCAGTCGCACCATACGGATGATTTGATGGTAAATCTTGTAACTGCATCTGAAAATGATGAACTGATGAATGAATTTACATCGGGTTTATTGAAAGAAATTCCTACTGTTACCACAGTAATTAATAATATTAACCAAAAAATGGCTTCTGTAGCAACGGGAGATTATGAGAAGGTTTTTCACGGAAGCGGGTACATATATGATTCAATAGGAGAATACAAGTTCAGGGTAAGCGCTAATTCATTTTTCCAGACTAATTCACTTCAGGCGGAGAGACTTTATGCTACGGCACTTGATTTTGCACAATTATCGGGGGATGAGATCGTATATGATCTTTATTCAGGTGCGGGAACTATTACCATATTCATTTCGGGAAAGGCAAAAGCGGTGTATGCATTTGAAACTATAGAGCCAGCAATAAAGGATGCAGAGGAAAATGCAAGTCTGAATAATATAAAAAATGTTAATTTTATTAAGGCTGATCTTTACAAATCATTTCTTCCGATAGTGAAGAATGAGGGACTTCCAAAACCTGATGTAATGATTATCGATCCTCCGAGGAGTGGCATGCATCCAACAACCGTTCAGGATGTAATTGAATTATCGCCTGAAAAGATTGTTTATGTAAGCTGTAACCCAGGGACGCAGGTAAGGGATATTAAGTTTTTAACAGACGCAGGATATGCACTTAAAAAGATTAGACCTGTGGATATGTTTCCTCATACCTATCACATCGAGAATTTGGCGCTGCTAATTAAGGAAACTAATTTAACCAAATAAGTTTATAGATCCTTAAAGTATCTGTCGAAGAATGTGAGCTTATAAATTGACGCAAAAGAGACCTCGAATCACTTACAAATTCCTTTTTCAGTTCTATATCTGCATATTGGCGTAATTTATTTACTGTAGTTTCAGGAACATTGATTAAATAGTCGGGTTTTTTAAGATGGTAATAATCTGCTATCCTCCCCGAAATATTATAATGACTTATGTCCCTGTTTAGTAACCCCTGAGGATCAAAAATTCTTCTTTGCGTTTTATACCCCACTTCACCTATGATTCCGAAACTTATATAGCTATTTTGTGGTGTATTCTCCATAACCCATGAGATAACCTTGTTTTGTATGACCTTAGTATTTTCAACAAGCTGCTTGTCCAATCGTGAGTAAAATATTGATGTTATTATCATAAGGAAAGCAGCAAGGTAATATTTTATTTTAAGAGAAGACAGAGGAATAGAGATGTTATTAATAAATAAAATAAAAAATAATATAATCACATGAGCCGGAATGAAGAGATAACGGGCATAAATAGTTTCATTAGATATTACCAATGAATAGAAAAGAACATAAGAAACAACAATCATAAAGAACAGAAAATATTTCAGTTTATCACCCTTATAGAAACTGGTAAACTTATTTATTGAAAACAAGGATATCATGAACAGAGCTATATAATTCCCGCCGAATATCTTTAAGACATCAAAAATATTCTTAAAAATACTTGCTCCTAGGGGATAATCCCCTCCTTTAGCACCGAAGGTATCCGGCAGAATTTTTCCGAAATAGAAATATGCGAACAGGAACCATGGGAGACATACAACCAATGTTGAAAGGGTTATTTTTACCAACCCCTTTAATTTCATTCTTCCTGATAATAAAAAGTAAACTAATGTTAAAAGAGACAATATCAGGCTTTCTGGACGCACAAGTATGAATAACCCTAAAACTAATCCTAATGAAAATTCATTTTTAATTTTACCAGTAATAATGGCCCCAAGCAATATTAAATAAGTGAGAAAGGAAGCAAATGTTGTTTCCATCCCATTAAAAATATGTTTTATAAAAATGGGGTCAAAAGAAATTATAATGATGACAGGGAGTAATAGAAGTTTTTCCTTGAGCAGGCTTTTAAATGTAAAATAGCAGAAAAAGATCGTTGCTACTGCAAAAGAGAGACTCAAAAAGGGAGCGATATATTCAGACCGGATAAAATAAAAAAATATAATATAAATAATCTGCCAGAGGGGGCTGGTAAATGCATAACTTTTTTCGCCAAGATTAAAGGAAAATTCCCCATGTTCTATGAAGTGTCGGGCATACTGCAGGTAAATATAGTTATCGTCCAATAACCGTGCGTGACCATAAATCAGGTAAGCCAACGGCAAATAGAGCGCTATATAAAGGAAAATCCAGTACCGTTCGAAAAAAGATTTAGTCATTAATTCATTCCTTTCAATAACTGCTTTTTTATCAACTCAACTTCAAAATTAAAATATAGTAAATTTTTCCCGGAATTCCTGATACAGTTAAAGTAGGAGACATGATATGTTCATAATCGTTACCCTATTTATTATTATAGTTCGATCACCAGTGCCATATTTATGAAAAACCAAATCCATCTTTTTTATAAATACTTTTACTATAATTTATACCGGCTTGACTGAAAAACCCTCTCCGACTGGTCTAAGGTGTTGGGGGGTAAATTTATTTGAAAATTGATTTTTTACCTGAAATGAATATATATTTATTGATAATAATAATTATTTTTTCGTATCGGAACAAGCTCCTTGATGAGCTATTGAATGTTAGGCTTTATTGATAGAACTAACCGGAAATAAAAAATGAGATACAAATTTTGGCTTATTAGATTAATTTTATTTGTAGGATTTTATGTTCCTTATTTTTATGCCCAGCCTCATTTTACTTGTACCCTGATAAATGACTCATTGACAGCACCTAATGTTTATGAATTTGATATTTATATGGTCAGTAATGATACTTCGACAATTGAATTAGCTGGAATTAATTTTGGTTTTTTATATAATACTCAGGTTCAGGACACTGGAACCATAACAGTATCCTGGGTACCAAAATCAAGTGAATTGACAAATATTTCACAATTACCCAGAAATTTTAAAGCAACTATCGGCAAGAAAGACAGTTCCAATGTAGGAATTATTATAATTGGACCAAGAATACCCCCCGGACATGGAAACGGATCCATCATATCAATTAAAGGATTGGGAACCAAAATCGGAAGATTAAGGCTTTCGAATAGTATTAATTTTACCTCCGCCCAGATGAATATTGAGTGGAACTTTCTTAAAACCAAAGGACTTTATCCCACTACAATTACCGCTTATATCAACAAATTAAATACAAGTGTCACGTCATTGGGAACTTATGAATCGAAGCTGGTAAATCCAGTTTTAAAATAGAAATGAAATATCAAATCTTTCGGTTGTTAACAATTAAGACAAATTCACCCTTCAGGTTATTCTTTTCAACAGTATTTAAGACACCCGCGGCGGTTCCTCTATAAAATCTTTCGTTCCCCATAGTAAGCTGGTAAGCTAGCACGACAGGAATATTATTACCCAATATTTTTGCAACGTCAGTCAGGAGAGATTTTAATCTGTATGGTGTATCCATCAAAATAATTACTTCATGAATTCCTTTCAGGCGAATAAGCTGTCCCCTTCTTTCTTCTCTTTTAGGTGAGAGCCAGCCGTAGTAATAAAACTTTTCGATATCAAAACCGGAGCCTACTAACGCTGACATAATGGAAGAAGCGCCAGGAACAGGGATTATCTGAATTTTCTGACTTATCAAAACATCGACAAGCAAATGACCGGGGTCGGAAAATAAGGGAGTACCGCAGTCAGAAATAAGAGCGACATTTTTACCCTCAATAATCTTCATCAAAATATCGTCGACTGCTTCCTTTTCATTATGCTCATTTAATTCAGTGAGTTCCTTTTCAATTTTATAATTGGCAAGAAGCCTTCTCCCCTCCCTGTATTCTTCGCAGATAACAAGATCAACAGATTTAAGGATATTGAGGGCACGGAGGGTGATATCCTCATAATTGCCTATCGGGGTAGAAACGATATATAATTTTCCATACATAGAATAAAAATAAGTCTTTTATTCTGATTTTATGAAATAATATTGCCTTCTGAACAAAATTCTTGCTAATTTTATTCAATAATTTTGAACCTCATAACTAATAAATTTATTCATTTAATAATTATGGTAATCTTATGAGTGATCTGGAAAAACAAACTGATTTAACGGGGCTTCCTTCAAATGCATATAAAGAGCTTAAGCCGGGAGAGGAATATTTCCCAATAATGCCTGGGAACAAGATAGTTCCAGAGATTAGTTCATATTCTGTTATCTGGGGATTGCTGATGGCGGTATTATTTTCTGCTGCAGCGGCTTACTTAGGGCTTAAAATAGGACAGGTTTTTGAGGCAGCTATCCCAATAGCAATTATTGCAGTGGGATTATCGGCAGCAACAAAGAGGAAGAATGCATTAGGGGAAAATGTTATTATTCAATCAATCGGGGGTGCTTCAGGAGTTGTTGTAGCAGGAGCTATTTTTACTATTCCCGCTTTATTGATATTAAACCTGGCGGCAGATTTCTATAAAATATTTCTTGCATCATTATTCGGCGGAATATTAGGAATTTTATTCTTAATCCCCTTCCGTAAATATTTTGTTGCCGATATGCACGGTAAGTTTCCCTTTCCGGAAGCAACTGCAACGACAGAAGTCCTTGTGGCCGGTGAGAAAGGTGGAAACCAGGCAGTCGTTTTAGTTATCAGCGGAATTATAGGGGGCATTTATGATTTTATAATTGCTTCATTCGGATGGTGGAATGAGGTATTTACAACGAGAGTATGGACAGTTGGACAAACATTAGCGGATAAATTTAAACTAGTATTCCGGCTTAATGTAGGGGCTGCCGTAATGGGATTGGGTTATATAACCGGGTTAAAATATACAGCAATTATCTGCGCCGGATCATTCGTATCCTGGTATTTACTTATTCCTGTAGTTTCTTATGTTGGAGGGGGATTAACACAGCCGTTAGGAGCAAACATAACCAATCTTGTTGGGAACATGACACCCGAAGAAATATTCAGGAATTATGTCAGACACATCGGAATTGGCGGAATTGCCATGGCAGGAGTAATTGGGATTATCCGTTCATCGAAAATTATAGGTGCTGCTTTTTCATTAGCGGTTAAAGAAATATTTGGTAAAAAGGAAGGCACGGAAGATAAATTAAGAACTCACCGCGATCTGCCAATGAGTTTTATTGCGATGGGAATAGTAATAACTGCGATCGGCATACTTCTCTTTTTCCAATTTGGAGTAGTAAACAATTGGTTATATGCCATAGTAGGATTAGTTATTGTTATAATAATTGCATTCCTTTTTACAACAGTTGCTGCAACTGCGATAGCAATCGTAGGAACAAACCCAGTGAGCGGAATGACATTGATGACATTAATATTATCATCACTGATATTAGTTTCGGTGGGGCTGACGGGTAATTCAGGAATGGTAGCAGCTTTGATAATCGGCGGAGTTGTGTGCACAGCTTTATCAATGGCAGGTGGATTTATAACAGATCTAAAAGTTGGATACTGGCTGGGATCCTCGCCATACAAACAGGAGGGCTTGAAATTTTTAGGTACATTAGTAGCTGCGGCAACAGTAGGATATGTTATTCTGATATTAAATAAGACATACGGTTTTACAGGAGAAGGAGCTTTAGTTGCTCCGCAGGCAAACGCGATGGCTGCTGTAATAAAACCATTGATGGCAAACCAACCGGCACCGTGGATGCTTTACATTGCAGGCGCATTTATGTCGCTGATTCTGACCATGATAGGAGTCCCTGCCTTAGCATTTGCGCTTGGAATGTACATTCCGCTTGAGCTTAATACTCCTTTACTTGTAGGAGGATTGATTTCTCATTTTGTTTCCACCAGGAGCAAGAATGAGAAAGTAAATACTGCAAGAAGAGAACGCGGAACCTTAATTGCTTCCGGGTTTATAGCCGGCGGCGCGCTACTCGGGGTTATAAGCGCGATAATCAGATACGCCGGGTTTAATTGGATAAACAAGGATTGGACTGAATCAAATGCCTCGGCATTGTTAGCGCTGGTAATGTTTGCAGTAATATGCATTTATATGATTTGGGATTCAATGAGAGCTAAAGCTGAGTAATAGGTTTGAAATAATCTAAATAAAGGCTGCCTCATAAATGGGCAGCCTTTTTAGTTTTAATTGAATATTAGTGAAAAATCAACAAAATGGGTTTTTTTAGGGTAAATAAAATTCAAGGACGGAAAAATGCCTTGACCTAATTAGTGAATTATTATATAATTATCAATTGCAATTCAAAACAAATACCTACCAAAAGATAAAATTTCCCCATACGATTTAATATGATTTTATATGATACTACCCTTCTAAAACAGTAATTGAAAGATAATATGAGCTTAATGTTACAGTATTAGAGCAAGACAGAATAAGAGATTATAAGGATAGACACAAAGTCTATTTGGGCTGCAAATATGGCAAAAAGTGACGGTTTTTGAGGAAAAGTAAATTGAAACCAGATAAATAGTGGTCTTTTAGTTAACAAATTGGGAGATCTGAAAAATGGCGGAATCAAAGAAGCAACTTAAGATCAGGTTTGAGGGAAGGTTAGATAATTTAGTAATTAATTACGGGGGAAAAGTACTTTATTCATTTAAAAGGGAGAAGAATAAGGAGACCGGAAAAACAGACAAGCAAAAAGCGGCACAAGCAAAAACATCTATAACTGCTGAACTATGCAGTCAAATCAATCAAATCCCAGCACTAAAATACATCTGGAAGAAATGGCCAGATAAGGAGCGGAAACCATACAGGAATATGCTTGCGGCAAATATGCGAAATGCAGCTCCCGATCATTTAACGACTAAAAATATAATCACACCTAAAACCCAATATGAGAATATGAATTTTTGTAAATCAATCGATGCCTCAGGAATTAATATTGAATTTGGAATAAACAGTACGGGAACAATAGAAACGGAAACCGGAAAGACATTTTCTATAATAGTTATTCTTTGTTTGTTTAATCCTATGGACAAAACTAAACAACCGTATAAGATATTCACGAGTTGCATGGAAATAGAGGATTTTAGTATATGGAAAGCATATAATATTAAACTACCGTTTGACGCTGAGGAGCAAAAGGAATTACTTGCATACAGCAATTGCATTGTTTATAATACTGTGGTATTTGATGAATTAGCGGGAGCTCCACGCAAATGGATCTCAACAAATGCATTGGAATTTGAATTGAGTAAAGGGGAAGGAGAGAGTAAAGAGTAATACCAGAATACATAATTCTCAATAATTTGTTTTATGAAAATAGTTGAAAGAGGGTCCTCCGCTGATCTTAGAATATCTAAGACAGGTCAATTTGGGGAGAAGCTATGGTTGAGAAAGCATTCATTTTTCATTTTTTTAACATGTTGAATGTATCGAGTTAAAACATATTTAGCATCCGGATATTTGGATAAATTAATATTTTGTATTATCTGATAACTAAGCCAATACAGATCCAGATCATTATAATAAATTTCGCTTATAATTTGCAGATAAAGGGCTTTCTTAATATTTCTTTCAGACAGATTTTTTGCTAATTTATCAATAGCAGAAAAAGCAGAACGTATTTTTTTCTGAAATTTATTATCTATTATTTTAATCTCTCCTTCACGTCCATCGAAGTTATCCATTATTCTCCAATAATAAATGCTATCGGATTTTAGATCTATCTTTTGCGGTATAAACTCAAAAGAATTTTCTCCTTTTAGTTCTTCAGTGAATAATTCCCTATGATCAAAATCATAGACTGTAAATGTTTTGCCATTAGAACAGGTAAAAATAACCGGTAGAAAGTCGACTACAGTTAATGATGAATCAGAGAATTTTGTTAAATAAATATTCCGTTGTGTGGCTGAAGTAGAGTAAAAATCTTCCTTAATAAATCCCAAGTAACTGGCAATTGCATTACCAATCTTACTCAACATATTTTTTGAATCATTCCGCGAGACCACAGAGGCTACTATTTCTGAATCATTTAAGAATTTACTGTGAGCATAATAAAACAATTATTATAATCGGTTGCTAATTATACTGTTAAAAATTAATAACAATGCTCAATTTTTCATACACATCAGCATAGTTTACACTAGACATAAATTCCATTGCTATAGTATTTCTATTTACACCGTTAACACCATATATTTAATTTAGTAAATTATAATAGTTATATACTATTTTTTATCTCAAAACGAGGTATCAATGAAAATGACATTTTACTGTCTGATTTTATTTTCCTTCCCGGTATTATCCCAAACATATTTGAATGTACATTTTTCAGATGGATCAAATCAAAACACATTGGTCGCCGGCGATATTATTTGAGGCAGTAATAGCAAGTCTTCCATTTCTTATCTTGGATTTTAATTCTACCGTTACATCAATTTTATTCGTTATTGAACCATAACTAGCTTCCAATATTTCAAATAGTGGAATGATTTTGCTACTGGACGATATCTTAGATAAAAATAATTTTATATAATATGTTGAAGAAGTGGAGATTGAAAGTGCAGATAAAATAAAAACAGGGAAAGCAACCAATATTCCTATTAAATATGATAAGATATACCATATTTCATTTCCGGTCTCCCAATAATAATGAAACACATTTCCTTTTGCATAAAGAAGAGAAAAAAAATATACGAGATTAAATATACCATAAGAAATGATGGCGATTATAATAATAAGAGCAAACTTTACTGAATAAAAGGCGCATAAGAATAGTTTGTGTCCCCAAACTGTCTTATTTTGTTGAGATAAACCCCAGGTAAGCACTCTACCTAAACCGAATATTGTCATTATATCCGCTATAAGTCTTAGTGTTTTCTCAAATATTTCCATAATTATTCCTCTCAGAAATATTTATTACAATGGACTACTTTTAATTCACCCGTTATAATCCTTTTACCAAACTTTATCATAGGTACAAATAAACTTAAGTTATATTCTCTAAAAACTCAATCTTTCAGATTGGGGTTGGATTATATCCGAATCCATTTAGAATTAAATCAACAAGTTCTTTGCGGTGATATTTCTTTGGATGGACTGAGACTACGGTTTTTAATTTGTCAAATTCATAATCAAAATCTCCCAAGGGACAGACACAATCTTCCAATCCTGAACAATCAGAGAGATAAAGAAAATCCTGAGCGTGTTTCATTCCTGTAAGAAACAGGACCCGTTTGGGTCTAAGTAATAACAATTCCTGATGAAGTATTTCCCTACAATGCTCAAACTGCATCTGCCTGGATTTTTCAGGAAGATATCTATTGTTACGGTATGCTATTTTATACAGATATGTCAGAGCGATTCCGGAAGACCAATTTGTTTCATCTTTACAAATACCGAGTTTCATTACTGCTTCTTTTTACAACACCAAAAGGGATCATTATATGATGTATAGAGAAAGGGGTATAAGGAATCTTTCCCTAACAAATTATGGTAAAGAACTTTAGTCCTAAAAACATCAACTTCTCCCCCATTAGTTAATTCGACAGGTGAAAAGCATGCAGGCCAGTAATTTGGCTCTCTTCCTATAATCAATAATTCATTTTGATATTTTTGTCCTACAGACATATATGAACAGAATAGTTTATTGCCCTTTGAATTATACATTTTGAACTTATTGAGAAGCTGAATGTAGAGTGCATCCAATAGATTACCAGGTATTTTTTTCAGCTGCTGATTATTAGAATCAAATTGAAAAGACAGCTTTGGGGCAAGAGAATCTGACCTCATATTGTACTCCATTTTTGTAATAAATGTATTTTAAGTTATAACGAACGAACTCAAACATTAATGGTATAAATATTTAGTATTTCTAAACTCCTGTAAATGTTTCAGTGTTCACTTTATGAATATGAAGGTGATTAGCCAACTGAATAAACCACTCAGTTAACCTACTTTCCGAAACTAAATAAAGAATTTGAGAAAAGATATGGTAGCATTACTATTTTAATATAAAAGGAGGGATAGTGTAGGCTTTTACTCATTGCTAAAATTCTTTTATTAACTTATTTTTAGCGTAATTATAATAATAGGAAATTCAAACCATGATTTTTGATTTCACTGAAGAACAGACAATGATCCAGCAAGCAGCGCGGGAATTTGCCCAAGCTGAAATTGCTCCATCAACGATTCAAAGGGATATTAATGCTGAATTCCCAACTGAAATTGTTAAGAAATTAGGAGAGCTTGGTTTTTTAGGGATGATGGTGCCAGCCGAATATGGGGGAACAGGACTGGATACAATAAGTTACGTACTTGCCATGATTGAAATTTCAAAGGTGGATGCAAGTGTGGGGGTTATAATGTCTGTTAATAATTCCCTTGTCTGCCATGGATTGGAGAAATACGGTTCGGATTATATTAAAGAGAAATATTTAGTGCCACTTGCCAAGGGGGAAAAGCTTGGAGCGTTTGCTCTTTCAGAACCGGAAGCCGGGAGTGATGCAACCAAACAAAGGACGACAGCAGATAAGGATGGGGATTATTATGTGCTTAATGGCATTAAAAACTGGACGACCAATGGCACCACTGCCGATTATTATCTTGTAATGGCAACTACAGATAAATCAAAAGGGCATAAGGGGATTTCCACTTTCCTGGTGGAAAAAGGAACGCCCGGTTTCGGACATGGGAAAAAGGAAGATAAATTAGGAATCAGAAGTTCCGATACATGTTCACTCACATTTGAAAATTGCAGAGTGCCGAAAGAAAATCTTGTATGGGATGAAGGAAGGGGGTTCAATTTTGCGATGGACACATTAAACGGAGGACGCATAGGCATAGCCGCACAAGCGATAGGAATTGCCGAAGCTTCACTTAATGCCGCAATTAAATATTCAAAAGAAAGAAAAGCATTCGTTCCACCATTTCCAATTTTCAGGCGATCCAATTTAAGATTGCAGACATGGCTGTAAAAGTGGATGCGGCAAAGCTGCTTACATTAAGGGCTGCTTCCCTAAAAGATGCAGACAAGAAATATTTTAATGAAGTAGCGATGGCGAAATTATATTCAAGCAAGATAGCTGTAGAATGTGCGCTTGAGGCAATCCAGATACACGGCGGGTATGGTTATGTGAGAGAATATCTTGTTGAAAGATATTTACGGGATGCAAAGATAACAGAGATTTATGAAGGAACTTCCGAAATTCAAAAGATGGTTATTTCAAGAAGTCTTTTGGGTGAATGAATGTTCAAGAATATATTAATCATAATCTGCTTATGTACGATGACATTATTATCCCAAAGTGATTGGGAAAGATGGGGCAAGTCGGATTTTTCTTATGAAATTCATAAGGATAAAACTCAAAGAAATTATAATATTAGCGGAGATAACGCGGGGCAGATTATATTAAAAACTGCCGCTTTGGGATATTGGTTTTTTATATCCGATGTTGATGGAGATAACTGTCCATTTAGTCCTACCTGCTCATCATTTTTTCTTCAATCTGTTAAGGAAACAAACATTATACAAGGGACATTAATGTTTGCGGACCGCTTTACAAGGGACATGGATATTTTCGGACGATTATCGCATTACCCTATTGCCAAAAACAGACATTTTTATGATCCCATTACTTTATACACTCTGGATAAGGATAAGATAAAATATATTCCTGCCGGTGTAATTGTTAATAATTAACTTCTTTATGAAGAATATACCTCTCCCCTTTCT
>PLLW01000026.1 GCA_003141435.1 Ignavibacteriales bacterium | reverse complement strand
CCACTTCAATATGTTTAATCAAAGCTCAATATATTATCAATTAAATCAGTTCCAATTTTCAATCCCTTCAGTTGTTACAGTAAATTGAATTTTATTCCCTGTGCCTCTTCAAAACCTTATCTACATTAAAAATAGTTAAAATCAGAAGAAAATAAAAGAAATCTTTTCCTATCTTTACCGGTGATCATATCATTGTATTAAATGAAAATCTTCTTAGATGTGTTTTTAATGAATATGTCTCTTACTACAATAAATATCGACCCCATCTTGGAATAAATAAAGACTCGCCTGAAGGCAGATCTGTCCAAACAGAAGGGACAATTTATAAAATTCCTGTTGTAAATGGACTTCACCATATTTATTTTCGGCAAGCTTCTTAAGTAATTAACAAATGATTTTATTATTAACCGGATTTGGAAGGGGAGAACTATGCCCTAGTAGTAATTAGTTTATCGTTATATAGTGAATTTGGATTGGCAGGGTTGCTCATATATGATGGGTGAAATTGGATCATTAAAAAAAGGTCTTGTTAAGAATACATTTCTGTGTCAGATGAGGTAATGAAGAGGTACAGCAGTTGGTATTGTGCCGTAACTGTACAACCCTTGCATTGTCAAGTTACTATTTCAATCATATAATTAAATTGGTACATGGCTTTCTTAAAAAACATTCCTAAATTTGTATTCATATGTGTGAAAGATTTGAAAGTGAACCGAATTCTGAAGGGCTGCCTGACCAACTAAAGCAGTTTAATATCGATCTGATAGCCGAAAAAGATAACAGGTTTAAAAACTGTTAATATTGCCCAGAGTGCATAAATGATTGGGGGAACAATACTTTATAATAAAATAATGGAAAAGTCCGGCGAAGGCGGAATGGTTACTGTCTCAAAAGTTCGGGACGCAAAATAAGTCAATTTATCATCGGAGGTTGGAATGAAAAACTATTCTATATATAAATATTTTTTATTAAGCGTGATAATGGCGCCTATTTACATATTTTCGCAGGAAAACATAGATCCATTCTCATGGCTGGAGAAAATAGACAGTCCTAAATCAATGGAATGGGTTAAAGCTCAGGATACTGTTACTGTGGATGCACTGAAGAAATTCCCTCAGTTTCAGAATATATATGGCAATAACTTAAAAATACTCAATTCGAAAGAAAGGATTGCCTATCCATCGATTGTCGGGAAGTATATTTATAACTTCTGGAAAGACAGCGTAAACGAACGCGGTATCTGGAGAAGAACAAGCTTTGATGGCTATTTGAATGCATCACCTAATTGGGAGACGGTTCTTGATATAGATTCACTTTCTAAAGCAGACAGCGTTACGTGGGTATTCCAAGATGCGAATTTCCTTTATCCGGATTTTAATCTCTGTTTATTATATTTGTCTCGTGGCGGTTCGGATGCCTCGGTCATAAAAGAATTTGATCTTAAAACCAAAAAATTTGTAAATAACGGTTTTCAATTACCCGAAGCAAAACAGTCTGTTGGATGGATTGATAAAAATTCCGTTTTTGTTGGTACTGATTTCGGTGACGGATCAATGACAAGTTCAGGATACCCGAGAATTGTAAAGAAATGGAGGCGAGGCACTCCTTTAAGCGAAGCAAAGACAATCTTTGAAGGTGAACCAGGTGATATGGGCGTTTGGGGATATGAAATAAATACACCTGAAAGGTCCTATCAATTTGTACAAAGATCAAAAACAATGTTTAAGTTTGAAAATTATACTATAGCCAATGATTCACTTGTGAAACTTGAATTCCCTGAAGATGGGCAAATTAACGGAATATTTAAGAACCAAATCCTTCTTGAACTTAAGTCCGATTGGAAGACCGGTGGAAAATTATACCAGCAGGGTTCACTTATAAGTATAGATTATGACAAGTTTATAAATGGCAGCAGAGACTTTTTGTTGATATTCAAACCCGGGTCACGCGAAAGTATAATTTCAGTCAATAATACGAAAAATTTTTTACTTATAGACAAATTAAATAATGTCAGGGGAGAACTATTTAGATATGAATTAAAAAATAATAAATGGTCGGGAGAAAAAATAAGTGCTCCCGATTATGGAACAATTGATGTTGCTGCGACCGATGATTTTTCAGACCGATTTTTCTTTGACTATGCAAATTTTCTGAACCCGACAAGTCTTTATTTATATGAAGAAGGTGGTTCAATTAGAAAAGTAAAAATTCTTCCTGAGTTTTTTGATGCAGGTAAATTTGAAGTAAAACAATATGAGGCAATTTCGAAGGACGGGACTAAAGTTCCTTATTTTATAATTATGAATAAAGATAGTAAGTATAACGGAAACAACCCGACTCTTCAGTATGCATACGGAGGTTTTGAAATATCTATGAAGCCATCATACTCTGCAACAGTCGGAACAGCATGGCTGAACCGAGGAGGGGTTTTTGTTCTTGCAAATATCCGCGGTGGAGGTGAATTTGGGCCGAAGTGGCATTTAAGTGCAATCAAGGAAAACCGCCATAAAGCTTATGAAGATATGATTGCTGTCTCTGAAGATCTGATTAAAAGAAAAGTTACATCTCCAAAACATTTAGGAATAATGGGGGGCAGCAACGGCGGGTTGCTTGTTGGAGTAATGCTTACGGAAAGACCTGACCTTTATAATGCAGTTGTTTGTCAGTCGCCTCTTCTGGATATGAAACAGTACAACAAGCTTTTAGCGGGTGCAAGCTGGATGGATGAATACGGAAACCCAGATACACCCGGGGATTGGGCATATATAAAGAAATACTCTCCATATCAAAATATTTTTAACGATAAAAAATATCCGCCTGTATTCTTTACGACTTCCACTAGAGATGACCGTGTACATCCCGGGCATGCCAGGAAAATGGCTGCTAAGTTGGAATCATTCGGAAAACCCGTCTATTTTTATGAATATACCGAAGGCGGACACTCGGCAGGAGTGACTAATAAAGAAGTTGCATTTGAAAATGCTTTGACATATTCATTTTTATGGATGCAATTAAAATAGAAAATTTCCGGCCGGGAAATTGACTTGAAGACAGACAAGCTTAATTTCTTATTTCGTTTGTAAAATATTAAAATATTTTATGGAGAATTATGTCTGATGCGGAATTATTAATCCTAAATTTGAATAATAATTTGTGAAAGGAAAAAAGTGAAGAGGATAATACTAAATTTGGGTAAGTATTTGTGCCTAGTTAATACTCCGTCCGCATTAATAATAGCTAAATTCAGTAGAAATCAAAAAAAATCTTTGTTGAGCCAGATGCGGGAAATACGCACGTCTGGTTATGGGGGGCAGTCAATTGGATAGCCCCTCTCCCGATGACACTGATTAAAATATTATGGGATAACAATAAGTTTTGAGCGGACAGCACAAGCATTAAAATAACCCAATGCATCATTAGAAAAATTTGAAATGGGATTAGCCGGGGATGCTGCCTGCGGTCCTCCGTTGCCGCTTGCCTGACGAATTGTTCTGAAATAATTGTATACGTTTTTATCGATGCATTGGAGTAATACCAGAACGTTATCTCCAGTGTTTAATGTATCTTCATCTGCAAACAGACTGCTTGTTATAGAACCCCCATCCTGCAAACGATCATCATAAAGGAAAGTAAATTTTTGTACAATACCATTTCGTACTTCAACAAAACGATAGTAGTTTTTAACATTTGCAGAATCCCGAAAGTTTACATTAATATACTTTGTTTGATTCCTTCCAAAAGTCTCTACCTGCACGCTCAGGGAATCTATATTAACAGGAGGCGGCATTGTTGAAACAGCAACATATTTGTTACCTCCGGTATTTACTGTCAAGGTATATGTTCTGCCGGGAACTCCCTGAATAGTTGATGTCTTATAATTCCCGGGTAGAGTTTCTATTAGTGAATCTAAATTTCCGGCATTGTCACTCAGAATTATTTTAGCTCCGGAAACAGGCGGGAATGTGTTTGTCTGGCCAAAGTTTACCGTTTGAGATAATTGCACAATATAAGGACCCGCCTGATCTGAAATTGTAGCTTCAATAACAATATGGGGCGATGATGAATTTAAATCTATGCTAACAACCTTCTCGCAGGAAATATTAAGCAAACTCATTAACACAAAAACGCAGAGCGTTATTTTATTCTTTATAAACGGAATTATTTTCATATTAAAACCTGAAATTATATGTAACTGAAGGAACAAATCTGAACAGTGATGTCTGAACTGCCTGCGTTCTTGTTGGATCGTTAGGATCCTGCTGGAATCTTATTGAATATGCATTCTCCCTGCCATAGGCATTGTAAAGAGAAAAATTCAGACTTGATTTCTCAAATTGCCAGGTTGCTCCAAGATCCAGCCGGTGATATGCAGGCATCCGGTAAGCATTGCGTTCAGTATAATAATTAAGAACCTGACCGGTAATATCATACTTTCCACTGGGGAATGTAACAGCATTACCTGTATTATAAACCCACGTTGCAGAGAACGTCCATTTTTCTGATAACTGGTATATCCCAACAATGGAAATATCATGCGTCATATCCTGCCTGGCGGGATAATAATTTCCATTATTAACTCCATCAAATTTCAATTCAACTCTGGAAAGTGTATATCCTATCCATCCATTGAAACGCCCATACTTTTTCTTTAAAAACAGCTCGATACCATATGCCCTCCCGGCGCCATATAATAACTGCGACTCGACATCTTCGTTGAAATTTAATTGCGCCCCATTTTTATAGTCTATTTGATGCTGGAGAGCTTTAAAATATGTTTCGGCAGAGAATTCATATGTGTTATCATCAAAATTCCTGTAATAACCCAGAGATATTTGGTCTGCAATTTCGGGTTGAACATTATTGCTGCTGGGAATCCACATGTCGGTGGGGTTACTGCTAGTTGAATTGGACAGAAGATGCAGGTTCTGTGTACTCCTAACAAAAGAGGTCTTCAAGGAACTTTCCTCATTCAATACATAAGTCAAAGACACCCGGGGTTCAACATTAAAATATGTTTTAGCAAATTTGCCTGAAGAATAGGGAAGCGAGTCTAGTCTGTTTCCAAGATCGTCGTAGGTATAGAAAGTCCCGGGTCCAACAACACTAAACGAAGAGAAACGGACTCCATACTCAATATTCACAATTGGAGTCGGTCTATATTCATGTGAAATATATAAAGAATTCTCCCAGGAATACTTATTCTTAAGAATCAGGGAATTTGTTTGTGAATTATTTGTAGCAGTAACAGTACCGGGTATTATAGTATGATACACAGAGTTTAGCCCAAACTTTATTCCATTTTCATCATCAATGAAATAGTGTAAATCCTCTTTTAAATTAAAATCTTGAATTCTTGAATAGATTGTGATATTGTTCCCGCTAAAATTCAGGTTAATATTATAATCATATTTGCTATAAATAAGAGAAGTATTAGAGAACATTTTTTCACTGAAAAGATGATTCCATCTTAGAGTCCCGGTTGCATTGCCCCAATTTACACCAACTAAATTTCCTAGACCAAGCACATCACTTCCAAAATAACCGGACAGATATATTCTGTCATTCTCGCCAACTTGGTAATTCACTTTAGTATTTAGATCATAAAAATATAAGCGGGACTGATTAATAGAAGAGTCTTTGGAAAGTTTCAGAAACAGGTCTGCATATGTTCTTCTTCCGGAAATTGAGAATGAGGCTTTATCATCAATAATAGGTCCCTCAACAGTTAATCGCGAAGCGATAAGTCCAATTCCGCCATTAACGCCGAATTGCTTATCATTCCCCTCTTTCATTTTAATATCAAGAACGGATGAAAGGCGGCCGCCATATTCAGCGGGCATAGTTCCTTTATAAATAGTAATATCCCTGATTGCATCAGAGTTAAAGACAGAAAAGAACCCCAGGAAATGAGAAGCACTATAAACTGTTGCCTCATCCAGGAGAATCAAATTTTGATCAGATCCTCCGCCTCGCACATAAACTCCACCGTTGCCTTCTCCGGCTGATTTAATGCCGGGATGAAGCTGCATTGTTTTTAATATGTCTTTCTCACCAAATAATACAGGGATATTTTGTATTTCCTTCACGTCGAGCTTATCGGTGCCCATTTGTGTATTTGTGACATTATCGTTTCTTTTTTCACCTGTAACAATAATTTCTTTTTGTTCAAGACTTTTTTCAACAAGGTTGAAATTCTGCTTTACATTTTGTTTTAGATTGATATTAAAGGACAACGATTGATATCCAGTAAAATGAGCTGTAATTGTATAGGAACCTTCAGGAATCGTTAAAGAGAAAAATCCATAAGCGTTAGTAACCGTTCCGATTTGAGTTAATTCTTTTACAGTTATTACTGCACCAACCAATTCTTCTCCTGTTTGAGAATCTGTGACAAATCCATTGACAGTATATTTATTTGGATTATTATTTGTTATTTCTGACCCTGCGAAAGTATCCGCAGCTATAAATAAGAATAAAATGAGGTACCTGAACATATAAATATTTTTCCTTTTTGGGGTTTCCCACTTATCATGCGGTATTAAAAATTCAGATTGTAAAGATAAATATAAATATCAGAATTTTTCAGATTGCTAATAGAATAAAGGGATAACTATGCCCTTGAATGAGGAAATTTGATAAATTTTTAGGGATTTGACTTCCATTGATATGAAATAATCTTTCAATAGAATAATAGATTGATGGTAAAATAATGCTTTTTTATATCGGATAGGGTTTTGGATAGCGACAATGGAAATACTAAGGTAAATAGGGGTCATCGTAATAGTGAATTCTTTTTTATGCTGGATGTAATAAAGAATAATGACAACTTCCGAAACTAAACTCTATATTCTTTTTATTGTTGGTTTTGCATTTAACCGGTTTAATATTCAATCTGTTTGTTGATATCTATTTGCTCCATTCACCATTCAAATTGCCAGCCCCTTTCTCTTTAGCTGCATCTTCGTTCAATTTCTTCATTGCTTCAGGTCCAGTCGGATGACCGAATGATTCCATATTCTTATGTAAATAGAGATATTCTTCCTTGCTGATTTTATTCTGCCAGTGACCAGTTAACATCCCTATACCTGTTACTGCCATAAATATTGAGACTACTCCGATTGCTACCCACTTCTTTTTGATCTTAAAAGATTTTTTAGCCGGAAGCAATGCAAATAAATCAAGCGTATCCTCTACAGGGCATGCATCAACACAGTTCATGCATGTTGTACATTCATCTGACCAAACTGTAATTACCTTATCAACCTTTATAGATGAAGGACATGCCTTTGCACAGAGCCCGCAGTCAATACAACTGGCTGCATTGCGTTTAATTTTATTCGGACTTATAAAATTCAATATTCCCAGAAGAGCACCGTACGGACAAAGAAAACGGCACCAGAAACTCTTCACAAAAATTGATAATATGAATAGTGCTGATAAGACAATCAGAGAGGTCCTCGAAATATTTGCAAAAAAGTAAAACATCTTAACATCTGCTGAAAGGTTATAAGGACTGTCAAGGAAAGCTCTCACAGCCATAGTGCTCATAAGAAAAAAGATTGAAAAGATGAAGAATCCTAGAAGTAAATATTTTAAACTTCTCAGGGGGTAATCTAACCATCCAGGTATTTTTAATCTGACTTTAAAAAATTTCTTTAAGAATTTTCCCCCCGCGTCCCCTACCATCTCTGAAATAAATCCTATCGGACAAAGCCATGAACAGAATGACTTTCCAAAAACCAAGGACACAAGTAAAATTGCGAAAAATATGAACATACCTGCCGGGTGTGCGTAGTGGATTTCCCCAGTGAGCAAAAACATAAAGGAACTCATCATGGAACTGATCGGTAAGAATCCCTCAACTCCCGGGGGACGATTATAAAAAGAAACAGTCCCGTTTGACTCCAAATATCTTACAAAAAAATAAAATTCAATCCCAATCCAGATACATAAAAGGGCAAAGGCAGACTGCACATAAAATCTATATTTCTGAATTGATTTCGTTTTGTTTCTAATTATTTTCTTTTTAACATTCATATACCGGATGTTTTGGTCTGATTTATAATCAAAAAAATATCTAAAGATTACTGATTTTTCTTAAAGTCTTTTCCCTGAAGTTGTCCAAATTTTCGTCGGTTAACATTGAATATGCCTTAGATCTTAATTCCCCCCACTTATCATGCAATGGACATGGATTTTCCGGATTGCAATTGGGAAAGCCCATAACGCAGTTATTAAACATTGACAAACCATCAATCGCAGCAACAATATCAATAAGTTTAATTTTCTTAGGGTCTTTAGCTATTGCAAATCCACCTGATTTCCCTTTTTGAGAAATAACAATTCCATTTTCTGTCAAACTTTGAAGAATCTTGGAGACAAATTCTTTGGGGATTGACAGTTTGTTTGCAATCACTTCAGCGGGAATTACTTCTCTGCTTATTTGTGCCGCAAGATAAAGTACCGCTTGGAGTCCATATTCACATTTTTTTGAAAATATAACTGTCATTTCCTTAATCAGATTTATTTATCTGATTAAACCTAGAACATTTTAAGAATAAAGTCAAATCATCTTTTTATCCTATTGCAACTAAAGAATTTCTTTGCGTAATGTTTACGAAAAGAAATTGACTGGATAAGAAAACTGCAACAAACTGACTTAAGTCAAGGTATGTGCCTAAACATAATCCTAAATTTTACACACAAATAAAATGATATCGGAAGAAGTAATAAGAAAGTCTAATCGCTACGGGGTAAGTTCCCCGCCGCTTGCGGCGAAAAAACATTATCTTTGTCTATGTCAAAGAGTAAGTATATACATAGATCACACAATGTTTCAGTATTGATATATCATTTTGTATGCCCGGCAAAATATCGTAGATCAGTTATCGATTTGTCGGTAGATTTAACATTGAAAAATATATGTCTAGAAATAGCAAAGCGATATCAGATACAATTTTTAGAAATAGGAACAGATAGTAATCATGTTCATTTTTTAATACAAAGTGTGCCCATGTACAGTGCAACAAAAATAATCACGGTAGTGAAAAGTATAACAGCCAAAGAAATATTTAAGACACATCCAGAAGTTAAGAAACAATTATGGGGAGGTGAATTCTGGACAGATGGATATTTTGTAAATACAGTAAGCCGATTTGGTGATGAATCAACGATCTCACAATATGTAAAAGAACAAGGATATGAGAAAGAGTACAAAGTATTGCATAAAGAAACACAACTGACACTATTTTAGGTGGGGTTAGATACCCCGCTGCTCTGCGGCGGGGAGCTTCATT
>PLLW01000018.1 GCA_003141435.1 Ignavibacteriales bacterium | reverse complement strand
ATCTTATCCTTAATTGCTATTATGGATTCAAACTCTTTAAGATCAGTATATACTCCATAATAACAGCATTCCCCATTGCATTTGCACCCGAACTTTAAAGTAAAAATACGGGGATCGATCTTTAAGTTATTTATTCTTTTCTCAACACCACTCATTATAAATATTTCTCCACATCATTAAATTTATCTATTCCGAAACACTTCACATCCGGATTTATTCTCTTCACCAGCCCCTGCAGTACCTTACCCGGACCAATTTCATAAAACTCATCTGCACCATCATTAATCATATTTATAATTGTCTCTTCCCATCTTACAGGTGAGGTTACCTGCTCAAACAGAAGATTCTTAATCTCATCTTTCATTGTAACAGGCTTAGCTGTTACATTTGCATATACAGGAAATTTTGCGTCATAAATATTAGAAAGATCAAGCGCAGCCTTCAATTTATCCTTAGCAGGCTGCATTAAAGGAGAATGAAATGCACCGCTTACTACAAGCTCCTTAACAAGCTTTGCACCTTTTGCTTTACATATCTCCATTCCTTTTTTAACACCCGGAATTGAACCGGAAATTACAATCTGCCCCGGCGAATTAAAGTTAGCACACTGTACAATACCTTCCACGGAGGCTTCCCTACAAGCTTCTTCAACTACATTTGGATTCAGACTTAATATTGCAGCCATGGTTCCGGGATTATCTATCCCCGACTGCTGCATTGCCTTACCTCTCTCTCTCACAAGTTTTATTGCATCATAAAACTGAATTGCACCGGCAGAAACAAGAGCAGAATACTCCCCAAGTGAATGCCCCGCCGCCGCTTCAGGTTGAAGTGTCCTTATTAAAGAAGCCAAAACAACACTGTGAAGAAAAATTGCCGGCTGAGTAAATTCTGTCTGCTTAAGCAGATCTTCAGGACCGTTAAACATGATATTGGATAAGTTCGCTCCCACAGCTTCATCTGCAGTCCTGATCATCTCCTTGGCTTCCGGTGAATTATCATAAAGATCCTTTGCCATCCCTACATATTGAGCGCCTTGTCCCGGAAATAAAAATGCTATCTTAGACATATTTTCTTTTCCTTAATCCATTGACCATACTAAATAAGTTGCGCCCCACGTATAACCGGCGCCAAACGCTGCAAGTATCAGCTTGTCCCCTTTCTTAACTTTACCGTCACGATAATATTCTACTAAACATAATGGGATAGTTGCAGAAGTTGTATTTCCATACTTCTGAATATTGATCATTACCTTCTCCCGTCCAACCCCCATCCTCTTTGCAGTGGCATCGATTATTCTAAGATTCGCTTGGTGAGGAACAAGATAAGCAATATCATCCCCCTTCAAATTATTCTTCTCCATCAAATCATATGATATATCAGCCATTCCTTTAACTGCAGCCTTAAATACAACCTTACCATCCTGATAAATCACGTGCATATTTTTATCAACAGTTTCATGACTTGAAGGATTAAGGCTTCCGCCCCCCTTCATATAAAGACTTTCGCGTCCTGATCCGTCAACCTTTAGTAACGAATCCTGGAAACCATATTTCAGATCTGTTGTCGGCTCAAGAAGAACTGCTGCGCCTGCATCACCAAAAAGTATGCAGTTATTTCTATCATTATAATCGGTAATGGATGTCATCTTATCTGCACCTATAACAAGCACTTTCTTATAGCGTCCACTTTCAATCAATCCGCTTCCCGTTTGTAAAGCAAAAAGGAAACTTGAACAAGCTGCATTCATATCAAAACCCCATGCATTCTTAGCGCCTATATTGTCCTGCACAAGACAAGCCGTAGCCGGAAAAAACATATCCGGAGTAACCGTAGCTACAATAATTACTTCTATTTCCTCTGGATTTATTTTATAAGTTGTAAGAAGATCTTTTGCTGCACCTGTTGCCAAGTCGCTTGTAGCGCCATTCTCAAGCATCCTTCTTTCCTGGATTCCTGTTCTCGTACGGATCCATTCATCCGAAGTATCTACTATCTTTTCAAAGTACGCATTATCTAAAACTTTATCAGGAACAAACATTCCAACTGCGGTAATAGCCGCATGCATTTTCTTTTTATTTTCCATTTATTTCCATTTTATAAGTGAGAGTATTGCTTTATAGAGCTTTCAAATTTCTTAATTAAATTCTTTTTATACATGTAGTCCGCCCGGAAGACTAAATTCTTAATCGCCTTCGGGGTTGATCTCCCATGACCTATCATGCAGATCCCGTTTACGCCCAGCAGAGGAACGCCCCCCTGTTCTTCGTAACTAAAATCTTTCAGAATATCTTTCATAGCACTTCTTACAAGTCCCATTTTAAGTTTATTCATCAGCCCCTTCTCTGCATATTCCTTAAACTTAAATTTCAATAAAGGAATTACAGCTTCACCAAATTTAAGAAGTATATTCCCTGTAAAGCCATCGCAAATTACAACGTTCACAGTACCCTTAAGTATGTCCCCCCCCTCAACATTTCCCTTAAAGTTAAGATTAGTCTTCTTTATAAGTTCACTGGCGGCAAGTGAAACCTCACACCCCTTCGATTCTTCTTCCCCAACACTCAATATCCCAACGGAAGGATTATCAACACCGAATATTTCCTTTGTATAGATAGTCCCCATAATTGCATATTCAAGTAAGTGCTTGGGTTTGGAGTCCACGCTTGAACCAACATCGAATAAGGTGCAAATGCCCGATGTATTTGGCATAGGAGCTCCCATAGTAGGACGTCCTACTCCCTCTATCCGTCCCATAATCAAAGTGGCCGTTGCCATTATTGCACCAGTATTCCCGGCGCTTACAAAAGCATCCGCTTTCTTCTCCTTCACAAGATTAACTCCTGCAACTATTGAAGATTTTGGTTTGGATTTAATTGCTGCAGTTGGATGACTATCTCCCATTTCAATTACATCTTCAGCATGAATAATATTTTCTTTAGGGAAAGAAACTTTATTCTCTGAAAGTACCCTTAATATCTCCTTCTCTTTACCAATAAGGAAAAGCTCAAAATCCTTCTTCTCCTCAAAAGCCTGTACCGCTCCCAATACAGCGTTCTGAGGGGCGAAATCGCCCCCCATAGCATCAATTATTATTCTACACTTAGAATTAAGGGAATCAGAATTTGACATTAAAAGGTAATATCTATATTAACTTTTGGGTAAAAACATCGAGCGTTCATTGTAATAGCCGCAAGCGGGACATGCACGGTGAGTTAATTTCATTTCACCGCAGTGTGAGCAGGTACCCAATGTAGAAGCAGTAGCTTTATAATGTGTTCTCCGCTTATCCCTTCTGGTTTTGGACATTTTTCGTTTAGGATTTGGCATTGTCTTTCCGTTCTAATTATTATTTAATTTAGTTTTCAATTCCATCAATGGAAGCCACCTGCTGTCTGTTTTATTCTTATCGCAGTTACATTCACCTTCGTTAAGGTCCTTACCGCAATTAAAACATAAGCCCTTGCAATCTTCCCTGCATATTTTTTTCATCGGGATCGATAAAACTGCAAAGTCTCTCAGATCTTTTCCTATTTCAATTCTGTCGGCAGTAATAGGCAGATAAATTAAATTATCCTTCTCATCACCATCCGGTTTATTGCCTAAAAAATACACTAGCTGAAAGCTTCCTTTCAGTTCAGTATCAAAATCATTTGAGCATCGGTCACATTCAAAATGAGCATTAACAACAAGATAAGCTTTTATTATTATTTGGTTTACTATTTTGCTCAACTCTATTTCTGCTACAAAATTGCCAAAAAAAGGTTCTTCCAGGTTTATTTTGGTAACAGCTTCATCTAAACTAAAATTATGAACACCGTCGCTTAGATTGCTAATCTTGATATACATACATCATTCCTAAAAGAAAGCAAAAACAGCCTGAAATATAAATATCCTATGTTAGATAGTCAACTTTTTTCATTATTGGGATTAGCTAAATTTTATCAGAATGAGTCGCGTATTTTCTCATAGTGACCCCCTTATTGCCCTTCAGGAAATCCCTTATTGACACTTTAATTATTAATTGTTACGTTTAACTATCTTTACAACACACATCATGGGAATTTGAGTGAACTACAAATTAGTTTTTCGGATTTTCCTTAGCTTCTCTTTCTTCAATCCTATATTATAAAATTATGGAGCTAAAAGCTAAACAAACACCTCTGCAGAATCAAGAACGATTCATTGAATCCATTATCAATCTCAGTCCTGATATCATTTATATTTACGACCTCATTGAGCAGACATATGCTTATATGAATGATGGAATCCATACTATTTTTGGCTACTCAGTTAAAGAAATTCAGATAATGGGGAACAATGTTATTTCCATTTTAATGCACCCGGAAGATTTCAAGACTTACCTCGAGGTAACGTATCCAAAGTATTCAGAAGTAAAAGATAATGAGCATGTCATACATGAATTCAGGATGAAACACAAAAATGGCGATTGGTATTGGCTGGATTGCAGTGAGACTATTTACTTACGGGATAGTGATGGTAAACCCAAACAGATCTTTGGGGTAATTCATGACATTACCGGAAGAAAGCAAAAAGAGGATCTTCTAAAAGAATCTTCTGACAGGTGGCAAGCTACTTTTGATGGAATTAACGATTCTGTGTTTGTACTCGATCCCAACGGCATTATTTTACAAGTTAATAAAATCTCCGAAAGTTTATTTGGCAATAAAGAAAATATGTTGGGTCGGCACTGCCATGAAGTTGTATACAAAATGGATTGCAATTTTGATGGTTGCCCTCTTGTACGGATGAAACTCAGCAAAAAAAGAGAAACCATGCTTTTGTCATTTAATAACAATTGGTTTGAAGTAGTTGTCGATCCTATTTTTGACGAAAATAATAACATAAAAGCTGCCGTACATATCATAACTGACATCACCGAACGAAAATTGGCTGAGGAAGCACTTCGTGAAAGCGAAACCAAATCAAGAACAATTATGGATGCTATGTCAACCGGATTTATGATTATTGATTCGGATACACACGCTATTTTAGATTTAAATCCAGTAGCCATAAAAATGTTTGGTACACAGAGGGGGGAGATTATAGGGAATGTTTGTCACAAATTCATCTGCCCTGCAGAAACCGGGAAGTGTCCGATTACAGACCTCAAGCAAACAATTGACAACTCTGAACGTGCATTGTTAAATAATGATGGTATTAAAATTCCAATTATCAAGTCGGTTGTAGAAATAACACTGGGAGGACGAAATCTCCTTTTAGAAAATTTTACAGATATCACAGAACAAAAGCACACGGAATTAATTATTCAGCAGCAAAATAAACAACTGCAAGAGCTCAACTCTACTAAAGATAAATTCTTTTCCATCATTGCGCATGATTTGAAATCCCCATTTCTTGGATTTTTGGGCTTGACACAAACTATAGCCGAAGATGCTGATAAATTGTCTGTTAAGGAATTGGTCCAATTAGGGAGCGCTATGCATCAGGCAGCAGATAATTTATTCAAATTATTGCAAAATCTATTGGAATGGGCTCGACTGCAAAGCGGCTCAATAAGTTTAGTGCCAAAAGATATTTCGCTTTCGGATTTGATTGCTGAAAATGTAGAAACGATAAAGAACAGCAGTGAGGTAAAGGGAATTTCGTTAAATAATATTGTAACAGACCGAATACATGCTTATGCTGACGAAAAAATGATAAACTCGGTTTTACTAAATCTGTTATCAAATGCTGTTAAATTTACATCCCGCAACGGAACGATTACAGTCAGCGCTAAGGAAATACAAGATCAAATGATTGAAGTATCCATTAGCGATAAGGGAGTTGGAATGCCAAAAAGTATGATGGAGAACATGTTTAAGATCGGCGAAAAAACAGGCAGAAAAGGAACAGATGGAGAGTTAAGCACCGGTTTAGGCTTAATGTTGTGTAAAGAATTTGTCGAAAAGAACGGCGGCAATATTCGGGTGGAAAGCGAAGAAGGCAAAGGAAGCACTTTCTATTTTACCCTTCCGTTAAGTAAATGATAGCAAAACTACTGCCCGTACAATCATAAAATAATTGCCTCCCTTTTCCCTGTTGACCAAGAAAATTTGCCGAGCAGATGTAAATATTTCAAAAACGCATGATATTACAATAAAGGATAGAGTTGTAATACTTGGGGTATATATGTTTCGGCTTTTGAAAACGTTTTGAAAGCGTATTTTTATTAAGTTAATAAATCAGGTGGTAGCAGTAAAATATTCGTCGCCGTTATCTTTGGTATGTATTAATAGCAGATTTGCGCGAACAAGTTTTACTAAAGTTCTGGAAGCTCTCCGCTCTGATATATTGACCATTGCACTCAACTCTTTAACGGAAATCCTTTCAGACTCAGAAAGATAGTTAAAAAGAGATTTCTCAATAGGTCCGATAGCATATTTTTTAAGATTCAGGTTGTTGGTACGGGCACGTAAAATCCTTACCATTTCTTTACTTGCCAATACAGATTTATCGTTCACCCTTATACAGACCTTTGCCTTGTTTATATCAAATTCATTAGAATAATCCTGAATTCTATGAGGTTTATTATCTGATTCAGGGATTTCTACTACAACGACTTCTTTACCATTCAGATCGAAATATTCGATATTAAAATCCAATGGGGGTTGGCAATAATTGAGACCGGTATCTTTAATAAGCTCGGCTTCAGCCTTTTCACTATCAACACCTACTAATTCTTTATTATCATCTACTCCGAAAAGTATCACTCCTCCCTTTGTATTGGCAAAGGCGATCATCTCTCTGGCAATCTTTTCCGAAGAAGAAAATTTCCTTTTGAATTCACACCGAAGGTTTTCCCCGCCCTCGATAAGATCAAGAACTTCTTTTCTTTTCATTACTGGTTATCCGGAAACAGAACAACGTCGTTGAGTCTCCCAAGAATAATAGCCGCTCTTCTGGAAACATAAGCAGAATTAATATCGGGTTCATGAACCAATGGAGACGGGATAACGGCAGCTAATCTTGCACATTCATTTAAATTGAGGGATGAGGGTTCTTTATCAAAATATGTTTCCGAAGCCTCTTTAATTCCGAACAAGCCATCTCCCCATTCAACTGCATTGATATAATTGCTTAGAATCCCCTTCTTGGATAATTCTTTTTCCATACGTAATGTAATCCAGAATTCTTTAGCTTTTCTAAACACACTCTTTTCAGTTGAGAAGTACAGATTCTTGGCAAGCTGCATTGTGATTGTACTTCCTCCGCGGACTGCCCTACCTCTTCTTTTGTTTTTGGCAAGAGACTTATTAAGTTCTTCCCAGTCAATACCTTTATGTGAAAAGAACTTTCCATCTTCCATTGAGATTATTCCCTTCAGCAGGTTGGGATTTACATCATTTATGCTGCACCAGGACTGTCGGGGATAAAAAAGCAGCTTATTCTCAATGGCTCTTTGTTCCATTAAGGAAGTTATTCTGAATGTATTATATTCAAGAATGGGGATTTGAAATGAGGGCACGCTAAAATAAGCTATGAATAGAATATAACAGAAGAGACACCTGAATTTTCTTCTTTTAATAGAGGGCAAATGCTTTTCAAGGAATTCTCCTAATTCATTCATTTGCTATTTGGAGTTTTTATTATATCCTTCTTAAGAGAATCGCTCATAACCCTCCTATTGATATTCAAAGAGTCAATGCCCGGTTTATTAGTAAATCTTTTAAGAGAGTCGCTAATTACCCCTTTGTTATTATTTAAGGAATCCACGCCCAATGTTCTATTATTTTTTTTAAGAGAATCACTTAAGACCCCTTTGGTATTTTTTAAGGAATCCATACCAATTGTTTTATTATTTTTTTTAAGGGAATCAATCATACTCCCTTTTTGATTATTCAAGGAATCTATACTTTTTTCTTTTAATTTTGCCTGTTCAATTTTAGCAAGAGAATCTTTAACAGCATTCTTTCTCCTTAGTAACTCTTCCTTGTAATAATATAATTTAGGCGTAACCTTGTTGGCATATATCGTCTTAGGATACCGGGTGGTTAAGGTATCATATACAACTGCGGCGGAATCGTATAATTTAAGATCATTCTCCAGAATCCATCCCGATGCAAATAATGCTTTAGGAGCTAAAGGAGATTTTGGGTACTTCACTGATATTCCATAGAATTTATCTAATGAAACATTAAAGTTTTTCTTAATCATATCAGTTTCTGCATCTGCATAGAGATCTTTTGCCGGATCAAATTCAAAATCAACAAGGGGCTTTTTTAATTTTATTGCAGCAGCATTTACTACTTTTTCAGATCTGTAACGATTATAAATAACATTGAAAATACTATCTGACTTAACGGAATCATTCAAAGTCTCATAATAAATTCCCAGCGAATAAAGTGTTCTACCTTCATGTTTTGAGCCGGAATAATTGTTCAGGATATCATTGTAATAATAAGCAGCTGAATCAGGGCGGTTCAATTCATTGAAAAATATATTGCCGAGATCAAATTCATTTTTTACCACATTTGCTTTTAATGTATCAATAGGAAGATGAGGGCGGACAGGGGGAGTCTTTTTAGGAATATTGGAAACTCCAGTAGTTGAAGTTGATGTCGGATTCAATCTTGCATCTTCTTTACCTGAGCTTCTATCATTAACGTTCTGGTTTTTATTCTGGTTCAGGGATTCATCCTGACGGGGTTTAAGAGTATCAGAATAGAAGGCAACTGAATCTTTAATAAACTCTTCAGGATTTACAGCATAGTTTAATTGTTTTTTACTATCATCAATAAGTGATCTAATATACTGGTATTTTTTGAAAAGTGTGGCTTTCACATTTGCAGTAACAAGCATTTTAGGATCAGAACCAGTGGACATAGAAGCTTTCATATAGTAAGTGAAAGCACTATCGTAAATTGGAATTCTAGTTTCAAATATTTTCCCTAGTTCAAATCTTGCCGAGCCAGCACTGGGGGTGGCCGAAAACGATGTGTCGATTTTAACTAATGTTTGAATCCCCTCATCCATTCTTTTCAAATCGATAAGGCAAAGGGCTATTTCGAGATCAATCCTATGATAGGCGTCAGAGTATTTAGCTTCCTTTCTCATACTCTGCATAATATCAAGAGCTTTCTGCGGATCACCGTTTTTTCGGAGGGCTTTAGCCAATTCAATCCTTGTGTCCAGAGTTATATCATATGTGGGAGAATAATTGGATACATTCTGAAAAGCAGCAATGGCATCCTGCGGACTATTCTGTTTAGTGTACAATTTCCCCAGTTCATAAGAAACTTTTGCATTGATTTCACCGTTGGTGGAGACTTTAAGGAATTCATTTATGAGGGAGATAGCAAGATCATAATCTTCAGTAATTACCCTGTATTTAATTTCTTCCAGATAGGCATCTTCATAAATATCGCTTTCTTTTTTACTTACAGCTTCATCTTTAACATCGTCCAGAGTTTTCAAGGCGGCATCAAACTGCCTTAATCTCATTTGAGATTTCCCTATCCAAAGCTGGGATTCAAGGACAAAGCTGCTATTTTGATGTGTAGTGATCAATTCCTGGAATTTTCTCATTGCCTTGAGGTAATCTTTCTGATAATAGAGAGATTTGCCTAAAAGCAATAAGGCATTATCGACATAGGAAGACTGGGAATGAAACTGGAGTATCTTAGATGCTTTTTCAATAACTTTATTCAATAGCTGACCAGCGGTACCGGGAAGAGGAACATCCTCGGTGGAAAAGAGATCCACTTTTTGTTGTTTTATCAGCTGCTCTGCCTGATCAAAACTGTCAGCGGTATCATAATAAAGATTGAAGTAGGTAGTAAAATCATTCCAAATGCCGCACCCGCAAAATAGAAATACCGGTATTAAAAGAACAAGTATTTTCTTCAAAGGATTCCCATTTAATTATTTCATACGAAAAGCTATTAAAGAATATTTTTAACTAAAAGGTAAAAATTTTACAATGCTTCCTGCCCGGATTCTTCTGTTCGAATTCTTATAACATCTTTTACATCATAGATAAATATTTTGCCATCACCTACCTGCCCTGTTTTAGCAGTTCTTAAAATAGCCTCGACAACCTTTTCGGTCTTACTATCTTCCACCACGACTTCAATTTTTATTTTGGGAATAAACTCAATCCTGTATTCACTTCCCCTGTAGGTTTCGGTATGTCCTTTCTGTCTTCCGTAACCACGGACCTCAGATATTGTAAGGCCCCGAATTCCTTCTTCCATTAAAGCCTCTTTAACTTCATCTAATTTAAAGGGACGAATGATAGCTTCTATTTTTTTCATTTATTTTCCGTGACAGTTTTTATATTTCTTTCCGCTTCCACAAGGACAGGGATCATTCCTGCCTATTTTTTCATCAACCTGAACCGGCTGGAGTTTTCCAACCTGCTGGGGTTCACCTTCCGCGGGTGCCCTATTACCTGATAAACCAATATTTGTGGTGTCCTGTTTAGATACAACCATTCTTTTTGCAGGTTGTCTTCTTCTTGATTGAATTTCTTCAGGAGCCTGGGGAAAGAACTTAAAGGCAAAGGAGACGACTTCATTTCTTATTAGATCAAGAAGTGCTACAAATAGCTTGAAAGCTTCTCCCTTATATTCAACAAGAGGGTCCTTCTGACCATAAGCTCTAAGACCTATACCTTCTTTCAGATCGTCCATTTCACGAAGATGTTCTTTCCACTGATGATCAATAACGCTTAAAACTGCATACCTTTCAAGGCGAGCCATAAGATCACTGCTGATCATCTCTTCTTTTTTATTGTAGAAATCTTTTGCTGAGTTAAGGATTTTTACTTTTATGCCATCCTGACCAAGTTCCTCAAATTCTTCCGATTTAAGCTTTACCTCAACCAACAGATGCAGAAGTAGATCTTCTTTTATAGCATCAAGCTGAACATCATCATAGTACTTTCCCACCAATTCAGTAATAAATTCATCAAGCATATCGAATATTTCACCCTTCAGCCGGTCACCTTCAAGGGCTCTTTGCCTGCGGGTATAAATTACTTCCCTCTGCTGATTCATAGTATCATCGTATTCAAGTAATCTTTTTCTTATGGAAAAATTATTCTCTTCAACTTTCTTTTGAGCACGTTCAACAGATTTTGTTATAAGAGGATGCTGAATAACCTCACCTTCCTTAATGCCCATTCTGTCCATAACAGAAGCAATTCTATCGCTTCCAAACAAGCGCATCAGGTCATCTTCCAGGGATAGGAAGAATTGAGTTGTACCCGGATCTCCCTGCCGACCACATCGACCTCTCAACTGTCTATCAATTCTTCTTGATTCGTGACGTTCTGTACCAAGGATAAAAAGACCTCCCTTATCCACAACTCCGGCACCCAATTTAATATCTGTACCACGACCAGCCATATTTGTAGCAATAGTAACGGCTCCGACCTCACCGGCGTGTTGTATAATTTCTGCTTCACGCTGATGTTGTTTTGCATTAAGCACATTATGAGGGATACCTTTTCTTTTAAGCATCCTTGAGATAGTTTCCGACACATCGACAGAAGTTGTACCGACCAAAACAGGTCTGCCCTGTTTTCTTAATTCTTCGATCTTATCGATGACAGCATTAAGTTTTTCGCGCCTAGTTTTGTAGATAGCATCGTCGTCGTCATTTCTTACACAAGGCTGGTTTGTTGGAATGACGACAACTTCAAGTTTATAGATTTCAAAGAATTCCCCTTCTTCAGTTTCGGCGGTACCGGTCATACCTGCTAATTTATTATACATCCTGAAATAATTCTGGAGAGTAATTGTAGCAAGGGTTTGAGTATCCTTCTCAACCTTAACATTTTCTTTAGCTTCGATAGCCTGATGCAAACCGTCAGAGTATCTTCGTCCTGGAAGAACTCTTCCTGTAAACTCATCAACTATGGCGATTTTACCTTCTTCGGTAATAACATACTCATCATCTTTTTCAAACAAAGTATAGGCTTTAAGGAGCTGATGGATAGTATGAATTCTTTCACTTGCTACTGAATAATGCTGATAGAGTGCATCTTTTTTTCTAACTTTCTCATGGTCGGACAAAGCAGTATCATTTTCGAATTTACTTATTTCAGTGCCAAGATCAGGAAGGATAAAAAAGTCTTTTTCGATACCACTCCCTCTGGCAAGTTCCTCCCTGCCTTTTTCTGTAAGATCAATAGTATTATTCTTTTCATCGATAACGAAATAGAGTTCATCATCAATAATGTGCATATTTTTAGCTTTTTCCCTAAGGAACTCCATTTCAGTTGAGTTCATAAGTTTTTTATTAGCCGGTTCACTTAAAACTTTGGTAAGTTTATTACTTTTGGGAAGTCCTCTATAAGCCCTGAATATATAGATACCTGCTTCGGGGGAATTATTGTCCTCTTTCAACAAATTCTCAGCATCAGCAACAAGTTTGGCAACAAAACTCCCCTGAAGCCTAACGAGACGTTCAACTTTCGGTTTCATTTCATCGAATTTCTGATCGTCTACATCAACTGCACCAGAAATAATTAAAGGGGTTCTAGCCTCATCAATAAGAACAGAGTCAACTTCATCGACAATAGAATAATTATATTTTCTCTGAACCTGATTTTGCTTTTCGATTGACATATTATCACGCAGATAATCAAAACCGAATTCATTATTAGTTCCATAAGTAATATCACAATCATATTCTTGTTTTCTATCATCGGGATTCATGGTATTGAGAATTACACCAACGGTAAGACCATGGAATTTATAGATCTCACCCATCCATTCGCTATCGCGCAAAGCGAGGTAATCATTAACTGTAATAAGGTGTGCTCCCCTCCCAGTCAGGGCATTTAAATATAGAGGCAGAGTTGCGACAAGTGTTTTACCTTCTCCGGTCGCCATTTCAGCAATTTTCCCCTGATGAAGAACGACACCACCCATAAGCTGAACATCATAGGGAACCATATCCCAAATAATTTTATTTCCAGCAACTGTCCAGGATTTGCCTACTAATTTCTGACAAGTAGCTTTAACGACTGCAAAAGCTTCGGGGAGGAGCTGATCCAAAATCTCTTCATATTTGTTATTTAATTCCTCTTCCTGTTCAGCGAGTTCATCATATAAGGGCTGGCGATCGAAATCTTCATCTGTTCTAAGACGTTCTTTTAATGATTCAATTTGTTGTCTCAGTTCAGCAGTATAATTTTGTATTTTCTCTTTAAATTCTACAGTCTTAGCTTTTAATTCTTCTTCTGTAAGATTTTTAATCTTTTCATATTCTTCTTTAATTTCATCTACAATTGGCCATAGCAATTTTGTATCTTTTGTATGCTTGTCACCGAATATTTTTTTAATAATTTCCAGCATTCCGGCTATTTACTCCTTGTAAGTGAATATTAAAATTACAAATTGAGCCCCTGAAATGCAATTTAGAAAGAAAGAGAATGGTGCAATTAATGACATTTAATATTAGATTTGTTGCATAAAAAACTAAAATGCCGTGTCTTATAAACAAACCTGTTTATCGAAAGAATTTATAACTAAAACTGCTGAATTTTCCGCGGGATTTATTCCACCAGAAACATTAGACAGATTTTTCAATTTAATTGAAAATGAAATTCACCAGCATTATTTCACATATTCTTCCGAGTCCAATCTCCTTAGAATAATTACAAGTATGTTCGACAAAACTTCATTTATTAATGAATGTATTAAATATCCCCATTACATAGAAGCTCTTCTTTTAGTTTCAGTAAATAGTAATTACCTAACGGACATTCTGGTAAGAAACCCGGAATATTTCTATTATATTGTAAATCCTTCCAATCTTGAACCGAAACCAGATCCTGTAAAATTCAGAAATGACATCAAAAATTCAATAAATCAATATACTTCATTCAATACGAAGATAAATGCATTCAGAAGAATTAAAAGGAAAGAAATCTTAAGAATCGGTTTAATGGATCTAATGAAAACCACGGGATTCAAAGAAATTACTTTTGAATTATCCATACTTGCAAAGATAATAATTGAAGAACTATTTGAACTTTGTTACAGAGAGATCCTGAAAAAATATAAGATAGAAACAGTTAAAAACCGCTACTGTATAACAGCACTTGGAAAACTTGGCGGGAATGAATTAAACTACAGTTCAGACGTTGACCTTATTATTTTTTTTGATGATAACACTATTATTAATAATAAAGAATACCATGAACTTCTAACAGAAGCGATCTACTTGTTTATAGAAAATTCTGCATCACATACAAGCTCCGGTTACATATACAGAGTAGATTTGAGGTTACGTCCGGATGGGCAGAATTCCCCCTTATGCAGAACTCTAAATGATTATCTAATATATTATGAAAGCAAGGGAGAGGATTGGGAGCGGCAAATGCTGTTAAAGGCAAATTTCGCCGGTGGAAGCAGAGAATTATTTGATAGTTTTATTAATTATCTTCAACCTTTTATTTACCCTTTAAGCTTTTCTATTTCTCCTACCGAACAGATTGGCAAACTAAAGGCAGATATTGAAAAGAATCTGACAAATGAAGAAAATATTAAGCTTTCACCAGGGGGTATTAGAGATATCGAATTTTCAGTACAAGCACTTCAGCTAATAAATGGCGGAAGGTATAAGGAAATAAGAACCGGTAATACCTTAGAGGCCATAGAATTATTAAATATCAAAAATCTACTCCGGGATGAAGAAACTGCTATTTTTCAAGCAGCTTATTTGTTTTACAGAAATGCCGAGCATTTTCTTCAGCTTATGAATGATAAGCAAACGCACCTTATTCCAGAATCCGGTGAACTTCTTGAAAATCTAAGTTTCTTTTTACAATATAAATCGATAATAGAATTTAAAAAGGATCTTTCTATAAAAAGGACACAAGTTAAAAAAATATTTTCTTCCATCATGGATAAAAAAGAGGATAGAAAAGATTCAATCGTAAAGAAAATAAAATTCGAAAACAGGAAGAGGGCTGAAAATAATCTATTATTTCTGAGTGAGGGGAAGGGAGTGCTTGGGATAAGGCAGTTCGACAAGAACTCAATAGATTTCTTTCAAAACATAGAACCTTTTCTTATTAAATATTTGGAATCTTCTACAAGATCAGACAATATTTTACAGAATTTTGCACGAATAATGAAGAATATCCCCTTCCCTTCTCTCTGGTACAGAGAATTTAGCCACAAAAAATTTTTCTATTCCTTTCTGAAGTTATGCGAATTCAGTCAAAAAACAGTAGACCTTTTTGCTGAAGATGAAGAACTACGAGAATATTACATTTCCAGAAATATTTTTGAAAGGATTGATAATATAAATAGCGATAGTTATACTATTAAGAAACTTCTTTTTGTGCTTTCTGCGCAATTTACACTTGGCATAATTAACTCTACTAAGTTTGGGAATATTCTTCAGTCAAATATTATTAAGAAAATAAAAGACACATCTCTGAAGATAGTTCCTTCAGAAATTGAATATTTTATTGCCGGACTAGGAAGTTTCGGTGCCGGTGAGATGAATTTTTCTTCAGATATTGACTTAATATTTGTTGTAAAAGAACAATATACACAGCTTGATTTACAGAAAATATTTCAGAACCTCCTGCTTAAGATAAAAAAGATTTTACAGCCATTTGAAACGGACTGCAGGTTAAGGCCAGAAGGAAAATCGAGCCAGCTTGTATGGGATATAAATTCATATGAGCGTTATTTAACTGACCGAGCCAGAGTTTGGGAATTACAGTCATTGTGTAAACTCAAATTCGTTTCAGGAAATAGAAAGCTTTTCGATAAGTTTAAGAATCTAATAGTTGCAAGAATTACAATAGAAAAAAGTACGGCTTTCAAACAAGAGATCAATACAATGAGGAGGAAATTGATCCCTTCTGGAACTATGGATCAGATGAAAATCATTAATCTTAAAAGGAGTAGCGGAGGAATACTGGATATTGAATTTTCAATTCAATATTTAATGTTAACCACCCCAAAAATATTTAATAAACTATTAAAAGCACATTCAGAAAAGAAAATCCTCCAGTTATTCCCTGAAGAAAAGTATCTTAAAGCAAATTATACATTCCTGAAAGATCTTATTATACGTAATCAGTGTATTTACAGTAACAGCGGGTACCTTTTCAAAGAAGACGAAAAAGAAAATACTGTCTATAAAAAAGAATTACATTCTATATTACGAGCAAATAGTAGATTATTTAACAAAACAATGGGCAACTAAATTGAAATTATTGATAAAATACTATGCTATAATAGCGGGGCTTCTAGTATTTATTGTATATGTGACTACATTAGCCCCTTCTGTAGTTGAGATAGATGCAGGGGAACTTGCAACTGTGCAAATAATGTTAGGGATTGCTCATCCAACAGGATATCCATTATTCACATTGTTAGGGCATTTATTTTCCTTAATCCCCTTTCATTTTTCCAAAATATACCAACTAAACCTGCTTACTGCGATATGGTGCAGCCTTGTCATAATAGTTTTTGTTTATACTTGTAAACTAATACTTGACAATCTGAATGTATTTGAAACTACCAATAAGACAAAGCTTCAAAAAGATGCTAAGAAGGGGAAGAGGAAAAAGGGAGAGGAAAACAAGAAGCAAGCAACTCCCCCACTGAAATTAACAATTGGCGAACCTGTTAAATACATAGCATCTATAGCTGCAGGACTGTTATTAGGTTTTGACAGAACATTCTGGAACCAAGGAAATGCTGTTGAGGTTTATTCTTTGCAAGCCTTCCTTTTTTGTTTAATTATTTTTTCATTATTAAAGGCATACATAACCCCCGATGGAGAAAGAGGGCTTACCAAGAGATGGTTGATTTTTGCTGCTATTTTAGCTTTAGGTTTTACCAATCATATGACTACCCTTTTCGTACTTCCAGCTACAGCCTATTTATATTTTGATAAATTCAGACTCAAAATAACAGGTATAAAAAGATTGTTGATTATGATCTTTTTAATATTTCTACCAATATTTGCAGGCACATATCTTTATCTTCCGATCCGAGCATCGCAAGGTCCTGTTTTAAACTGGGGGAATCCAGTTGATTTTGAAAGATTCTATAGACATGTGTCCGGCTGGCAATTTCAAATATGGTTCTTCAAATCCTCAGAAGTTATGAAGAAGCAGCTGGGTTATTTTTTTAGTAATTTATTTTCAGAGTTCAGTATAGGCATTCTATTTTGCTTATACGGAATTGTCATTTCCTATCTAAAGGCAAGAAAATTTTTCATATTTAACATTATACTCTTTTTGTTTTCATTACTATATGCAAGCAATTATGATATTGTTGATATAGATTCCTATTTTCTTATGTCATACGTTGCACTTTCCTTTTTTGCTCTTTTCGGGATAGTACAGATATTTTCCAAATTTAGCTTTAAGAAATACAATCAATCAATTGCGACAGCACTTATTGCATTATTCATTTTAATACAAGTGATTTTCAATTATAAAGAGAATGACTTGAAAGATGTATACACGTTTGAAGATTTCTCCAAAAGCACACTGAACAGCACAAAGCCCAATTCGATCGTTTTAACTTATTTATGGGATTATTTGGTTTCCCCTTCCTACTATTTCCAATTAGTAGAAAAGTACAGACCTGATGTTACCGTGGTTGATAAAGAGTTACTAAGAAGGTCCTGGTATTATGTTCAGATTAACAGGCAGCATCCAGGATTGCTGGATGGAGTTAATACAGAAGTTAATATGTTCGAAGATGCATTGAAACCATTCGAAAGGAATGAAGCGTTTGATTCCAACCTTCTGGAAAACCTATACAGGGAAATAATGACCAACCTTATTTCAACGAATATAGATAAAAAGGATATTTATATTTCGTCAGAGTTAGTAGAAAACGAGATGCGGAAAGGAGAATTTATATTGCCAGAAGGATACACAGTAGTTCCTGATAATTTATTATTCAAGGTGGTTAAAGGAAAAGAATATGTGCCTGCTCCTGATCCAATTTTTACAATAAGGTTTCCGAAAACAAGGACTAAATATATTGATTTCATGGAAAATGATGTTGGTACAATGCTTGCAAGAAGGGCATTATATGAAATTCAATATAATAGGTTTGACAGGGCTAAGATTTATATAAAGAAAATCAAAGAGGAATTTCCGAATTATAATATTCCATCGGAATTATTGCAGGTGACTGAGAGATAATATTATTCTGCGGCTTTGAGAAGCTCGTCCTGTTTTTCTTTAGAGAGTTCCGCTTTTGTCTTAAACGACTTAAGCATAACATCCATTTGTTGGATGAGATTTCTTTTGTAATAATCAGGAGCATTGATAGATCCATCAATCATATAAATTCTTTTTGTATTGACATCAAAGAAGGTGTAATTAATAAAAGGTCCCTGCATTCCCTTAGTATTTTCCCATAATCCTTGAGTTAACAGAGCATAATTTCCATCAAATGTGACTTCATCATTTAAACAATTATCTTTCCCAATCTTAACAAATGAGGAAACATCAGTCGACTTATAATATTTATTGGTCAGCTTATTGCGTATTGTCCTTACAGAATCTTCATTAAGACAAGCAGGGGATGCATTGTCTATCCAATAAACAAAAATCCATTTCCCCATATCTTTCCCTGAAGAATTCTTTAAGCAAAAAAAGTTCTCTTTAGGTTCATTTTCTGCGACTGTAAAATCGGATGGGACGTATATTATCCATCCATAAGATTTCAGGAGCATTCCCTCAATACTTTTTTTCTCATATTTTGAATCGCACAGGCATTCATGTAATCTTTGATCGGACATTTTATGGAATGAATTCAGAAGAGCTTCTTTATTTCTTACCAAACCAAGTTCAAGCTGATGCATATCAGGGGCAGTTAAAATCATTACAAGCTGATTCTTAGCCCAAAGATTATACCGAGGGATCATACAATCGTGCTCAGACACCAATTTCAAATTCTTAGAAGAATCAAGCAAGTCTTTAACAAATCTTGAAGTATTAGAGGCAGAATTAAGAGGCGCTAAAAGGATTATATTTTTATTGTTCTGATATTTCTCAATTTCATTGGGGGAAATTCTTTTCAGGTTAAATAGCTTTTCCGGTTGAGGGGTATAGATAATTTTTTCGAATATATCCCTAAGAGGGATTTTTAGAGCTTCAAATTCAGCGGTATCAGCGACAACAATAATTTCATCTTCCGCACCCTTAGCAAGTTGATAAGAATGCTCACAAGACTCAAGAACTAAAAGCATTACGATTGAAAAAAGAACAGTAAATATTTTCTTCATTATTACCTCGGTACATTAGGTAAAATCAATGGTATGCCGGGGAAAAGCAAAATGTAAAATAACCACATAGATAATCCCACAGAGATAGGAATAGTAAGATTATCATCTGCGTAACCGAAAGAAATATTTTCCACAATAGCTCCTATAGCTGCTGCTACAATCCCGATAAAATATTCGGTTATACTCCCATTTAACTTAGGAGTAAACAAAACGACTATACTTGCACTAATGAAAAAAGCTAAAGTTCCCTCCAGGCTTTTAGCGAGGAATTTATGTTTACCATATTTTCTCCCAATGAGAGCTGCAGTGGAATCGCTAATAATCAGAATGGGAAATGCTGTTAAAAACAGGATTTTAGGGAATATTATTACAGCCAATAAGGCGGAAATGAAGACATAAGTTGCTCCATTTAAGTTTTTCTTCCTCCTATCTTTTTCATGTTTTCGAAGAATTAAGCCAAAAATCATATAGAACAGTTTACCAACCGCGGGGAAGAAATATCTTGATACATCGAGAACAACAGCAAGAACAGTTAATATACTAAGTATAATAATAGCAGTTGATTGAGGAATAAAGTAATAAATTATAGGTATAGAAAGAGAGCAGAGATGAATTAGTTTTCGAACTACTTCATCTCTGTAATTAATGGTCCCTTTATCAATTTGAGTCATCTTTAGGAGTGGATTCCTTTGGTTTGCGCTGCTCTAATAATTTCTTAACATGATCAGGGATTTCCTGAAGAGATGAATCATTATCTGATCCATTTTTAACAAAGGGCGGTAGTTCTTCGCCTCTAATAATTTTATCAATCTCGTCCGAATCGAGTATCTCTCTTTCCAGCAATTCAAGAGAGAGCTTATGGAGTATATCTATATTTTCTGTTAATATTCTTTCAGCTTTAGCCATACCAGCAGAAACGATAGCCTTGATTTCTTCGTCAATCTCTATTGCGGTTTTTTCGCTGAAATCCCGGTGTTTCTGGATCTCTCTTCCAAGGAAGATTTCTTCCTCTTTAGCACCATAGCTAATAGGACCGAGTTTGTCGCTCATACCCCATTCGCAGACCATTTTACGTGCAAGGAGAGTAGCCCTTTCAATATCGTTACCGGCACCGGTATTAAATTCATTGAATATAAGTTTTTCAGCAGCTCTACCACCAAGAGCGTAAGTAATAATGGCTTCTAGGTATGCTTTAGAGTAAGTATGCTTTTCATCTATTGGAAGATAACTCGTAAGTCCTAAAGCCCGACCTCTTGGAATAATAGTAACCTTATGAACCGGATCAGCTTCAGGAATCATTCTGGCGACAAGCACGTGCCCTATTTCATGGTACGCGGTAGTTTTCTTTTCGGCTTCAGAGATGATCATGCTTTTTCTTTCCATCCCCATCATCACCTTATCTTTGGCTTCCTCAAAGTCGATCATCTCAACTTGTTTTTTATCCTTCCTTGCAGCAAGGAGAGCAGCTTCATTGACCAAGTTTGCCAAATCAGCACCGGATAACCCCGGAGTGCCTTTTGCAAGCACTTCCAGTTTAACATTGGGATCGAGAGGAATATTCCTTGTATGAACTTTGAGAATTCCTTCTCTTCCTTTAACATCAGGCCTATCAACAACTACCTGGCGGTCGAACCTACCGGGTCTTAAAAGCGCAGGGTCTAAAACATCAGGACGATTAGTAGCAGCGATAATAATTACACCGGCACTCTGTTCGAAACCATCCATTTCAACAAGGAGCTGATTAAGAGTTTGTTCTCTTTCATCATGACCACCGCCTAGACCAGCACCTCTATGTCTTCCTACCGCATCAATTTCATCTATAAAAATAATACACGGAGCATTCTTTTTACCCTGCTCAAACAGATCTCTAACACGGCTGGCACCGACACCCACAAACATTTCGACAAAATCAGCGCCACTGATTGAAAAGAAAGGTACGCCAGCTTCCCCAGCGACTGCACGAGCAAGAAGAGTTTTTCCAGTTCCCGGAGGACCTAATAAAAGAACTCCTTTTGGTATTTTACCACCCAGTTTCTGAAACTTAGCAGGTTCTTTAAGGAATTCGATTATTTCATAAAGCTCTGTCTTTGCTTCATCCGCCCCAGCAACGTCTCTAAAAGTAATCCTTGTTCCAGATTGAGTAATTAATTTTGCTTTACTCTTACCAAAAGAGAATATACCGCGTGATCCACCTCCGGATCCCTGCATTTTTCTCATTATAAATATCCATACACCGATAATAAGAATCCAAGGTATAAAGCCCAGAAGTACATTAAGCCATTCATTAGATTCTTTTTCAAAAGAATAAGGGAATTTGGTTCTCCAGATTGCTTCCTGGTCTTTAACAATGGGTTCGAGCAAATAAACCGAAATTTCTTTTGTACGAATCTCTTTATTGTCTATTGTGAGACTTTCCTCACTTTTTAAATCAGCCTTGAAGTAATAATCGTTAACATCAGATTTAGTAATAGTAGCTTTGGCAATTTTATCTTCATTAAGAAGCTTTAAATACTGATCGTAGCGAACGCTAACATAATTAGTAGAACCAGATTTAAATAGCTGCATAACTATTACAGCTGCAATAACAACCGCGCCCCAGCCAAATACAAGACGGATTATTTTAGACCAATCGAAATTATCGTCCGGCTTACCAGAGCCTCCGGGTTTAGTAAATTTAGTAGGTTTATCGTTTTTTTTATCTTCTGCCATAAATAGAGTAATAATATTAATAGGTTAATTATTTTTAATTCATATCGCTAATAGCGTAAATCGATGTCAAATTTATTTTGGTTATTAAAGCTAATATAATCAATTTTTACATTATATCTAAGCTTTTTAGGCATAACCAATAGAGAAACCACATTAAAACTTGCAAGAATCTGTGCCCCCGGTATTAAGCGATGTAAAGACATCATCACTTATTATAATTTTATTATTTAAGATATTTTTAAGCATAATTCAAGAACATTTTTAGTATTCTTTGTAATCTTAAACCTATCATCTAATCTATGACCGATAACCCAGACAATCTTTGTACCATTCAAAAGCAATAGCTGTTCCTTTTTTTTATGAGATTCTATTTTTAATTCATTCAGGAAGTCGGAAATTTTCTTTTTCCCTTTCATTCCGATTGGAAAGAACTTATCACCATTCTTCCAGTTTCTGATAACAAATTTGCTGCCCACTATATTATCAGCAGAAATAAACTCGCGTGTTTTTTCTTTACCGGGAGAAATAGCCGCAACATCAGCATATTTTATGGAAACAGTAAAATTATCAAAAGTTTTTTCTTCGCCTATATTGATCTTAATATTCTTCTTTTCAAGGAGACCAGAATCCTTGTTTTGTTTAATAATAAGTTCATTTCTTTCCTTATAAGCCGTGAGTCCAGAGGAAAGGTTAATTCTCCTTCCGGTTTGTTTTGATATCAAACTTTTAAGAGAGATGATATCCTTAAACATCAGGCTTTCAGAAAAGTTTCTTTCTACAAGTTCTTTTAAGGAGAAGGTTAAAAGATCATCATTTAACTTTAATAATTTATTCAGAGGAATATTTAATGCAGAGCCCCTTATACAAATATCCTTAAATACTTCATTAGTTGAATTCAACAAATATGAATAGAGGCTTCTGAAATTCTGCGATGAATTAAATATTGCATTATCTACAGAAGGATTCAATTTAGATCTTATTAATGGGAGCAATATATGCCGGATAAAGTTCCGTTCCAGATCAATTTCAAAGTTAGAGCTATCGATTCTAAACTTATTTTTTTTCAGGTCAAGATATTTAAGGATTTCCTGTTTAGGCAAAACCAGAATAGGACGTATTATGTTATCTCTTTTTACCGGGATGCCTGAAATACCTTTAAGACCAGTTCCCTTAATCAAATTAAGGAGAACAGTTTCGGTGTTATCGTCACAATTATGTGCTGTAGCAATTGCATTGAAGCTAATCTTCTTTAATAATTTACTGAGTTCAGAATATCTTAATACCCTACCAGCTTCTTCAATCGAAATCTTTTTCTTATGGGCGAACTGCTTAACATTTTTCCTTACAGAGAAGAGGGGAATATTTAAGGATGAGCATAGTTGTTTGCAAAAATCCTCATCAAGAGAGGCATCTTTTCCCCGGAGCAGATGGTTAAGATGAAAAGCATAGAGAGAGACAGCTAATCTTTTTTGATATTTCTTCAGGAAATGAAGAAGGAATACAGAATCCGGTCCCCCGCTGAGAGAGACTAATATTTTATCCCCTTTGCGGATAAGGGAATTGTCATCAATAAACTTAAGGACTTTCTGTTCAGTTTTTTTCATTATCAAAGAGGGATATTATCGGCTTTCCCTTCCATAATCTTTTCAACATACTTACCAAGAACATCAAACTCAAGATTGACCGTGTCACCGGGTTTTTTATTGGAGAAGACAGTTTCAATCCAAGTGTGCGGAATAATGCCAATAGAGAAGGAGTTGTTAGTGACCTCAGCTACAGTCATGCTTACGCCATCGATAGCAACAGAGCCGACATAGATAAGATAATTTTTGAAATTCTCAGGATAGCTAATAGTCATAAAATGACTATTGGATAATTCCTTTACGGATTCAACTTTGCCGGTAGTATCGACATGGCCAAGGACAAAATGACCGCCTAAGCGAGCATCTGCTTTGAGAGGTCTTTCCAGGTTAACAAAGTCATTTATATTAAGGCGTCCCAGATTTGTTTTTTTAAGAGTCTCTTCAATTGTATCGACGGCAAACGAGTCCTTATTTAACTCAACCACTGTAAGACAAACCCCATTAACACTGATGCTGCTACCGATATTCAAATCGTCGAATACTTTATTTGCCGAGAGGACCAATTTAAGACCTTCGCCAGTTTTAATTTTATTTATAAGCTTTCCTTTTTCCTCGATCAATCCGGTGAACATATTAAATTCCTTAAATCATTAAAATATATATAGGTTAAAAATAAAGAATGGAATGGTTTAAAACTACTTATATAGTTCTACCATAAGATCGTCCCCAATCTTTTCGCAATTACCAATTTTAACTTTAAGAGCATTCCGAATGCTTTTAATACCAATATTGTTAATAGAAGGAAGACCTGTGCCAAGAATTTTAGGACCCATAAATAACAGGATTTCATCGAAGACATTTTTCTTAACAAACGAAGTAAATATACACCCACCCCCTTCAACAAGAATAGAGGATATTTTCATTTTCCCCAATTCCTTTAGTACTTCTTTCAAGTTCAGCTTATTCTTTTCCTCTTCATTTACAAAGATGAGATGGGCACCACAGTTTTCAAGTCTTTTTATTTTGTTTTTTTTATCAGTGTTTTTATTAGACGTAACAATAATTAATTTTTTATCACTGTTATTTAGATAAAGTTTATTAGTAGACTTAATCGAAAGGTCGGTATCGATCACAATCCTGCGGGGGTTTCTACCCTCAACCATTCTTACCGTTAAATTCGGATCATCTTTTTTAACAGTTCCAGCCCCAACAAGAACAGCATCATACTTAGACCTTAGATCATGAACATACCTACGCGACTGGGTAGAAGATATCCATTTTGATTCGCCATGTTCATCNNATATACTTAAAGAAAAACTTATTAAGAGCAACGCACTCATTTTCGAGAATACCGACCTTAACCTCAATACCAGCGGATTTTAACTTTTTAATACCGCTACCGCTAACAAGGGGATTCATATCGAGAGTGCCGACGACAACGCGTTTAATTTTAGATTCTATTATTTTATCTGTGCAAGGAGGAGTAAGACCAGAATGGTTACAGGGTTCGAGGTTGAGGAACATGCTACTGCCTTCAACGCTTTCAATAGCACTTTCGATAGCATTTATTTCGGCGTGTTTACCCCCATATTTTTCATGAAACCCAGCACCGACAATCCTTTCATTTTTAATAATCACGCATCCGACCAAAGGGTTAGGTGCGACAGAGCCCATTCCTTTTTTAGCAATTTCAATTGCTAATTTTATGTACGATTCGTCAGTCAAGATCGGTAATTATTTTATTTCAAGAATTTCGAATTCCAGTAATCCAGCAGGGGCGTTCACCTTTATCCGGTCACCAACTTTAGTACCCATAATACCCTGCCCTACCGGTGAAGTTACTGAAATTTTTCCAGCCTGGAAATCAGCCTCTTCGGGGGAAACGAGAGTATATTCAATAATTTTATTCAATTTCAGGTTTTTAATTTTAACGGTCGATAGTATGTGGGCTTGCCCATCGTCCAAGTGAGATTTTTCAATAATCCTGACACGGGAGAGTAAATTTTCGAGTTTACTTATTCTTAATTCAAACAAGCCCTGTTCTTCCTTGGCGGCATCATATTCAGCATTTTCAGACAGATCGCCATGTGACCTAGCTTCAGCAATTTTACGGGCATTTTCTTTTCGACCGTTAATTTTCATATCCTGGAGTTCTTTTTCAATCTCCACCAGTCTATCTTTGGTGACATAAACAAAACCTGCATCTGACATATAATAGCCCAAATTAAAGGTAATAAAAAAAATTGCCACCGCTTTTAGCAGTGGCACATCGAAATTAAAGAATTTAGTATTTGTTGTCAAGCAATAAGGAGAAAAAATAAATAGTTTTTTCCTTGCATTTTATGTTCTTGCTCTACCAGCCATTTCCCTATCGAGGAAAAAGAGTCCTGTTTTATTATCTCCAATTAATTTAATCTTATCAAGAATCAATAGTGCGGTTGATTCTTCTTCAACCTGTTCGGTTACGAACCATTGCAGAAAACTAAAGGTAGCAAAATCCTTTTCAGTTAATGCAAAATCTACAATTTCATTGATATAACCCGTTATTTGTTTTTCATGTTTATAGGTATCGTGAAAAACATCGAGTACATCTTTCCATTTGTTTTTGGGTGCATCAATTTTCTGAAGCTCCACTTTTGCATTAGCCTGCAAAACATATTCGTAGAGTTTCATTGCGTGTTTGTATTCTTCCCCGGATTGAATTTTCATCCATGCGGCAAATCCGCTTAGTTTTTCCTCTTCAAAGAAGGCGGACATTTGCAAATAGAGATAGGCTGAATAAAACTCCTGGTTTACTTGTTTATTTAACATTTTGGTGATTTTTTCTGTAATCATGATAGTTCCTAAATTATTATTAAAATTTAAGTTAAGGTATGATAATTTTGTGATTAGGCATGAGATGTGGATCAAAGGAACAGACTAAATAAAGGACATAATAAGAAAAAAGCATTAGGGAATTACTTAATCAGCATCATTTTTTTAATTTGGGAGAATTGTCCGGCTTCTAATTTGTAGAAGTAGATACCGCTGGGAAGAGTGGAGGCATTAAAGTTAACGGAGTAATTGCCTGCATTCTTATATCCAGATTCAAGAACTTTTATTGTTTGACCTAAAGTATTATATACGACGAGTTTTATATTTGAGGCTGAGGGTAATGAATAGGAAATTACTGTATTCGGATTAAAGGGGTTGGGGTAGTTTTGGGAAAGGGTAAACTCCTGTGGTATATCTTTTACTAGTTTAGAAACACCTGAAATTTCTGAAAGAGACCACTTCCATGCCCCTGCTCCATTTATGCCTGCAATAACATCAGTACCGGAAATTGCAAGAGATTGCACATCTGTTTTACTAAGCCCGCTATTAGCCAATTTCCATATCGTCCCCATATTTGTAGAAAGATAGGCACCTTCAGGTGTCCCTGCGATTATCTTATCTCCACTCACAACAAGTGCATGAACATTTGTTACGGTCTGACCAATATTGCTCCAACTTGTACCATTGTCCGTCGAAAGAAAAACTCCGTTTCCGGCACCGGCAAAAATATCATTACCACTAGCGACAAGTGAATAAATATAATCCGTACCTGTATTTATTTGTGCCCAGCCTTCCCCGTTGTTTGTTGAGAGGAATACAGGATCCAATTGGCTATAAGCATCCTGGCTGCCGGCAATAATATTATTTCCGCTCACAACAATGGATGCAATTGTATTGTCCTTCAATCCTAAAGAGGTCCAATCTATTCCGTTGTTTGTACTACGATATATATTACCATCAACATAAGGATAAGAATAATATGTACCAGCATAAACATTATTTCCGCTAACCGCAAGAGAAGTAATCCATTTAGTATTATTCCAACTTGTACTATTCCACTCTATTCCATTGTCTGTTGAAATTAATAACCCATAAGAACGGTTTGAAGAACAGGCAAAAACAATATTCTCGCTGGCTGCTATTAAAATATCTCCATGATTCCATCCGTTATAGACTTTTTTCCAATTTGTTCCATTGTCATTCGACAGGTAAATACCCATGTTATTGCTGCTTGCAAAAAGATTATTACCATTTGAAACCATTGAATTGATAGTAATAGTTGGTAGACCAACTTGTGTCCATTCTGTTTCGTTGTTTGAAGAAAGGAATAATCCATCACCCGTTGCGACAAAAATATTGTCACCGCTTAAATAAATCTGATTAAATCTCGGTTGAACTAAATTATTTGTTATATCATTCCAATCTGTTCCGTTATTAGTTGAATGATATATCGAAGTAATACTCATGAAACTAGTACTATCCTCACTGACCCAGCTACCCGGATATGAGGCGTAAAGATTATTCCCGCTCGAAGCAAGAATGGAAACACCATACTTAAGTTCTCCAACATGGGTCCATTCTGCTCCATTGTTGGTTGAAAGATATACACCTGTGTCTGTCCCTGCAAAAATATTATTCATGATGGCACATAGGGTGTTGACACTATGCATTGGTGATAAAAAATTTAATTGCGCCCAGGATGTCCCATTATCAGATGAGTGAAAAACAACTCCATTATCACAAAAAAAGATGTTATTCTTAATTACTGTCAGTGAATTAAATACCCATAAGTTATAGCGAATTGCCCAATTTGCTCCGTGGTCAGTCGATATATATAAACCGTCATTGGTCCCTGCAAATATATTGCTGTCGTTTACGGCAAAAGCATAAACATTAGAATTTTCAAGACCAGTTTGTGACCAACTTATTCCATTATTTGTGGATAGATAAACTCCGGAACTCACAGTACCTAGATACAAATTGTTCCATTGGGAAAGAAAACATTGAACCGAACAATCGCTTGGGAGGCCATTATTTCTCTGAGACCAGGAGGCACCGTTGTTTGATGAAAAATAAATACAATCACCTGTAGAAGCAAAAATATTATTCTGGTTAACTACTACGCAACTTACACTGCCACCAATTGGTCCGTTCGTTTGCACCCATTGGGCTTGTAAGTTTTCGTCGGAGAAAATTAAGAGGAGAAGGAGGAACATTGTAGCTAAATATTTCATTTATTACTCATTTTTAATATGCAATGTTTATAGACGGTCATTTGATAAGGATCATTTTTTTAATTTGGGAGAATTGACCAGCTTCTAATTTGTAGAAGTAGATACCGCTGGGAAGATCGGATGCATTAAAGTTAACGGAGTAATTGCCTGCATTCTTATATCCGGATTCAAGAACTTTTATTGTTTGACCTAAAGTATTATATACGACAAGTTTTATATTTGAGGATGAGGGCAAGGAATAGGAAATTACTGTAGTCGGATTAAAGGGGTTGGGGTAGTTTTGGGAAAGAGTAAAATCTTTTGGTAAATCATTGACTTCTTTAGTTACACCTGTTAATTCTGAGAGAGGGCGGCGCCAGATTCCCGCTCCATTGGTACCAGCAAAAATATAATTTCCGTTGACGACTAAAGAATAGATACTAAATGCACCCATCATACCAGTATTAACTGATACCAAATTTGACCCATTATTGAGAGAGAGAAATACGCCAGTATTTGTACCGGCAAAAAGGTTAGTTCCACTAGCAGCAAAAGAGAATACAGAGCCAATTGTTAAGTCTTTAAATATTCCGTCCCAAACTCTGCCATAAATTGTGTTATGCAAAATGTATACACCTCCAGGAATGCGAAGGAAACCTACTTCATAATAGGGTTGAATGCCTAAAAATAAACTACTATCAATCATTGCAATTGCGGTAACATCTAAGCCTGATCTGCCAATTGCATATAATGGAGTCCAGTTATCTCCATTATTGGTTGAAATATAAGCATCGCCATAAGCAGACCAATTATAATAACCAAAAACACTTGTAAAGAGACTATCTCCGCTAACAGTTAGACAATTAACGTAATTAGCTATCAGACCATTATTAATTGGAGTCCAGTTAGTTCCATTGTCAGTTGACCGGAACAAACCATAACTACCAGTAGCAGCAAAAATATTATTTCCTTTAACGGCTACTAAATAAACGCTATAATTAGTCAGTCCAATATTTGTCCAGTTTGTGCCATTATTAGTGGAGAGAAACACACCTGCTTTAGTGCCTGAATAAATATTATCCCCTATTGAAGCCAAGGCATAAACACAAGGTTGAGCAGGCAGACCATTATTCACAAGAGACCAATCCATTCCATTATTTGTAGAGAGAAACACACCACTATCGGTACCAGCGAAGAAATTGTCCCCACTGAAGGCAAAATTGTATACGTTTTTACTATTAGGGAAAAAGTTGGTAGATGTCCATTGGGCTTGGGAAATTCCAGTGGAAAGAATAAGGAAGCAAAGTGTTATTAATATGACTAAATATTTCATTTGGTATTCCCGAATAATCTTAATTTTTTATAATAAAATAATTGGAATTTTAACCTGCGCATCTTTGCAAACCAAAATCATAAGTTCAAGTAAACTTAGTGGATATTATTTCAAAACTCAATTGTTATTAGATAATAAGCAGGAAAGGAGCAAAATTATAACTATGGGGTTTGCTCAGACCAGGTTTAATATTATACTACGTTTTTCAAGGAGAGCAGTATATGCTTCCTTTGCTTCTTTGGAAAGAAATGAGATTGCTATTTCTTCTTTCCACTCAGGGATTATTTTTTCCAATTCATTCAGAACTGAAGATATTGTCTGATCATTCAATAGTAATCGTTCTTTTCCGAAATAGTCTACTAAGTCATTTCTTGTTAGATTGCTCTTCTTCCCTTTTATAGGGAGCGCTATTTCTTCTTTTGCTTTTTTCAAAGCAATTGTGGTGTTAAGCAAATCATACGCAGGTGAAAGTGAAGTAATATCGTTCTTTATTATGATGGAATAATTCTTCAGATGCATATCTTCGTTACCAGTTAAGAAATTAAACAGAGTCAATCTAAACAGTTTTACTTTTTCTATCGCCGGGAAGGTACAATATTTTTCAATCAACGTTGAAACCTGTTCCATACTTGAATCATATTTTGTGTTTCTGTTTTTTCCACTTAACTGTGCAAAATCCTCAACATGATATTTTACATTTGGCTTTGTCCGGTCAAATCGTTTAATAAAATAATGAAGAGTTAATGTTTTGTCATAAAGCAGTCCATGGAGCGGCACATCTATTTTTGTTTTTTGGGCTAAGCGCATGGTCAGATCTTCATTTTCGGGAATATGCGAATAGACCATCTGTTGAGGCTTAATAATATAAATCCCATTCTTGTCTACAAATTTGAAAGTAGAATCTGCTACTGAAAGTGCTGCGCTTAGTTTTGGCTGAACCCCATCAAGAGATATTTTATCACTACGTGCAGCAGCCTCCTCAAGAAGTTCTTCTGCAGTAAAATCAAGCTGCTTCAGACTTGTTAAACGAATATCCAGTTTTTTTAATCCCTTATCCGAATATAAGCCGTCAGCAATTTCTTCATAAGAAAGAGGGCATCTATTCATTTTCAGGCTCTACAGTAACTGATCCGACAACATCCTTTCCCACAACAAGTAATTGTTGAAATGAATCATCCTTATCTATTTTGAGCTGTCTACAGAGTGCATTAAGATTGAACCCCTCCGGCAGTAAGCCATCAAAGAACGGAGGAAATTCATTGTAGAGATAAACTTTTTTCCCGATTGGCATTGTAAGCGAAATTGGTATGCCCTGATAATTTTCTAAGTATGTAAATCTGTATTCTTTTGAACGTTGGATTTCTTCCAGATAGCCACATAATTCTCCGAAATTAAATACCTGTGCCTTTTTCATTTTAATTCTCCATTAAATGCCCCTTCGATATGAAGCTTCAAATTCAGCACTTCCATGATTTTAAATAAGGTATCTATTTGGTAAGTTGTTTTTCCGTGTTCAAGATCAAATATTGCAGTCCTACCAACACCTGCAACCATTCCCAAATTCTCTCTGCTTAATCCACTTTTCTTTCGATAGAACTGAATAAATTTTGCAAAGTCATTTGGGCTAGAAATTTGGATATAATTTACTGCCATAGCGGTACAATCTCACTTAAAATTATGTTTATATAAATATAATAAATGTTTTTATTAAAATATACCTTTATAGCGGTAAAATGATAAGATAAATTCAATATTATCACTTTAGGGTGGTATTTCTTCTACGAAATTACCGTTATAGCAGTCAAAGATATGATAATTTGTGATTAGTCAAGAGATATAGCTCAAAGGAGCTAAATCATCAGGGACAGATTTATTCTGAAAGAATGAATCTGTTATTTAAGTAAAATTAGTTTCTTTGCAGTACTAAAACTTCCTGATTCCATTCTGTAGAGATATATTCCACTGGCAAAGTTACTACCATTAAACTGAACTGAGTAATTACCTGCCGATTTATATTCATTTACTATTGTCGCCACCTTACTTCCAATAGTATTATAAACAGTGAGCTTTACGTTCCCTTCTTTTGCCAGGGAATAGTTTATTGTGGTAACAGGGTTGAAAGGATTCGGGTAATTCTGATTAAGCACATAATCTAGTGGTGATGAATCTGCTATTCTATTAATCCCCGTTATAGCGGAGTTAGTAAAGTTCCATTCCACATGGAAGATAGAATCTTTGATAACAATATTGCTTGCTTGATAAGCGTCAATTCCACGAATTGGATCTGTGATGTGAATGCCGGTGATTGTCGGCTTATTGGGGCCAAGCATAGAAGCGAACAGAGTACCTTCGATAAAGAAAGTGTTCTGACCGCTAATCGTCAAGCCATTAGAAATATCCGTTAAATCAATAATGACTTCTTTCAGAAAATTCTGATCAAGTCTACCCCAACGGTATGCCCAAAGTCGCTGCTTATAGACGTTATTCCCTACTTTCAAACCGGAATTTAACATCCACGCAAAACATCCGAAGTCACGAAGGTCAAAAGTAACTGTCAACTGCGGCTGATAATTATCTCTGAGACTAAAGGTCGCGAAATCATACCAACCATAGTCTTTCATGGCTAGAAACTTGTAGGTAATCCAACAATAACCATGTTCGAACTTGTCTGCTCCCCAAGAATTTATAACTTTGAAAGCACCCCTGCCGTCTTTTGTCATTATTGTGTCATTGTAACCGACTATATATAGATCATGGCTACCTGTAAATTCCTGTTGACCACTTGTAGCATAAGAATAAACCCAATTTTCATTGGCCATTGCGCCTCCATATCCTGCTGTCAGGCTTAATTCCAGAACGACTGGTTTGCCAGCGGCTAGAAGCGCTCTGGTTGTGTTGATTCCCAGATAGCCGGGTATGGGCACTGGATAACTTCCGTAACCAACCGGTGGCAAGGTATCACCGATATAAAACCAATACCAATCATCGAATATACGATTCTTTATCCCTTCTTGCATAATAGGTAGACTAGGTAAGGTTGCAGAAGTTGTTGGATCATATGGGAACAGTTGTGATGTCACATAACCAGCTTCCTGCATTACTGAACAGACTATCCCGGCATCCGTCCCTCCAGTTTCAGTTGAACCCGGCAGGTTATAAAGGAATGATTGACTATATTGGTGATCGAGGGACCAGCCATTCCTTTTATTATTTAGATAGGCGAGAGCATAGCATACAGCAAATGCTACGCAACTTCCTTGTTGTCCCTGATCTAAGACAGGCGGCATTAACGAGGAATTATCAACACTAACCGGTAAATCGGTAACTTTTGCTAACTTATCAACCGACTTAAACTGATGACCGGACATTAGTTGCCGGTCAGATTCGCTTAAGACCTTAAGAGGCATTAAGTGATAGCCATAATTGGCGACTTCTTTTTTTGCCTGCCCATAAAGAAAGGCATTCAAAACAAATAATAATATATACAATATCTTTTTCATGTTAAACGTCTCTTTATGTGTTTTATTTTCAAAACTATTTATCATACGATTTTATGCTACAAAACATAGCATATGTTTTTTTATAATATAATCGCTATTAAAATTATTTTATTATTATCATCTTCTTTACAGCACTAAAGTTATTCTTACCATCCACAGAGATAGCCTTTATTGAATAGAAATACACACCACTTGCCAAGCCAGATGCACTGAAGTTGACCTCATAGTATCCTGCCTGCCTGGTTCCTGAATCAACTTCCCTGACGCATTGACCAAGGGAGTTGTAGAACCTGATATTAATATTGCTCTCAAATGGAATCGCATATTTTATAACTGTAGAAGGGTTAAAGGGATTGGGATAGTTTTGGGAAAGTGTAAACTCTTGTGGTAAATCATTTATTTCTTTAGCGACATCAGTAAATTCTGAAAGAGGCCGCCTCCAAACCCCTCCACTACTAATACCTGTAAAAATATTAGTTCCGTTGACAGCAAATGAAGAAACACCAGTATTACTTGGCAGACCATTATTTACTTGTGTCCAGTTTGTTCCGTTGTTAGTTGAAAGAAATACACTACCGCCCAAGGTCATATTTGCCGAGGTACCCGCGAAAATATTAGTTCCGCTGATAGCAAGAGCCTTAACAAAATTATTTGTCAGACCATTATCTACTTGTGTCCAGTTTGTTCCATTATTCGTTGAACAAAACACGCCGTTTACGGTACCTGCAAATATATTAGTCCCGTTGACAGTGAGAGAAGAAACATAAGTATAAGCCAGACCTACTTGTGTCCAATTTGTTCCGTTGTTAGTTGAAAGAAAAATACCGCAATCTGTACCCGCAAAAATATTAGTTCCGCTGACAGCAAGAGACGCGACATAATTAACATAACTGCTCGTCAGACCATTATTTACTTGTGTCCAGTTTGTTCCGTTGTTAGTTGAAAGATAAACACCGCCCCACAAAGTACCTGCAAAAATATTAGACCCGCTGACAATGAGAGAAAAAACATCATTACCAGCCATACCTTTTTGTGTCCAGTTTGTTCCGTTATTAGTTGAAAGATAAACACCGCCCCCCAAAGTACCTGCAAAAATATTAGTTCCGTTGACGATAAGAGCATAAACCCAGGAATCAGTCGGCAATATTAGTGTCCAGTTTAAACCGTCGTTTGTAGAAAGATAAATACCGTTATCAGAACCCGCAAATATATTACTTCCGCTAACTGCTAAACAATTTACTTGTCCTTCATTCAGCCCGTTAGTTTGCACCCATTGGGCTTGTAATATTTCATTTGAGGAAATTAAGAATAGAAGAATGATCAATGTGGCTAAATATTTCATTTAGTATTCCTTAGCATTTTAGATGTTTTATAATTTTACCGTTGGAATCTTGACCTGTTCATCTTTATCCAAACATCATTATAAGTTCAAATAAACTTAATTGATATTCCTTTTAAACTCAATCATTGTACAATAAAAAACGGGATAAAAGATTCCGACTTCTAAACGATTCTTTTCCTTCGGGAGAGATTTTTATCTTACAAATAGTTGGATTTGGGGGTGACGGGAGGTGTCTTTCTCGGATTGAGAAAGGTAAATTTTACATCTGGGGGGGATTTGCTTGGGGGGTGGTGGAGGTAAATCAGAATTCAACCCCTTAAAATTTGGCTATTTTTGCACTATTTTTTACAGTCCTTAAAAGCATCTACGGGTATACTGAGCCGTATCTGAGTCGCATCTGAGTCGCTCATCTCGGCTTCATCTTATACTGCTAATATACAGAAGGGCTTTAGTGGTAATAATTACCGGTATAGGGGTTTGGTTATAAGATTTAAGGATAGGGGTGTTGTGTTATATACAAAACCTTCAACTACTGTAAGAAGTTGAAGGTTAATTAAGTATGTAGTTACTTTAGGATTATCATTTTTTTGGATTCGGTATAATTACCAGCCGTTATTTTGTATATGTAAATTCCACTGGGGAGAATTTTGTTTCCCTGAATTGAGGAGAATTGCACGGAATAGGTACCCGGTCTTTTTTCTTCATTCATTAGCTGGGCGATTTCCTGTCCAAGTTCATTATAAACTTTTATTGTAACAAGAGAACTTATTGGAATAGAGAATTCGATCTTAGTAGTTGGGTTGAAGGGATTTGGATAATTCTGCTTTAATTGATACGACGCAGGTTTAAGATCATCCGGGATATCAAGTATGTTAAGTGTCTTGAGGATTTGGTTATCGGGATCTAAGATTAAACCGGTAGGTTTTCCCAAGACTGTGAAGCCATACTGCTGGCTTTGAAGATCATTAAGGACTGTAAAAAGAGTATCACCTACAGCAGTTGATATTTTTATTTTTACAGGCATAGTAAAATAAGAGGGGTTTGCATTATTCTGCTGCGAAAGATTGAGGGTAACATTGTAAAGATTCCCTGAGGCGGGGGTATATTTCCAGGTTAAGCTATATTGGGGATAATTGACACCATATATCCATTCACTGAAGAAATATTCCAGATTTAACCCGGAGACTGTTTCAGCAATTTTCTGAAAATCTTCGGTGACTGCGACATTATATGTAAGTGTGGAATCGGCGATATAGGATTTGAGAATCCTAAAGAAGAGAGTATCGCCTACAATTCCTCTTAACATATGAAGCACTACCGATCCTTTGGAATAAGTCCGGGCATTGTCAAATATTTCATCTATATTACTAATATCCTGCACGTAAATTGAACCTACGGCTGTTTGAGCTGTTACCATCTGGGATTCCAAGTAAGAATTATAAGCAGCGGGACCATAAGCAGCTTCATAGTATAAACCGGTGCAATAGGTGGCGAATCCTTCATTGAGCCATATATGATGCCAATCCTTGCAAGTAATATCGTCACCGAACCATTGATGACCCAGTTCATGAGAAATTATATCTTCGGCAAAGCTTCCCATAGAAGAACAGGTTTGATGCTCCATACCACCGCTCCATCCGAATTGCGCATGTCCATATTTTTCTTTAAGAAAAGGATACTGACCAAACCTATCAGAATAGATTTTAATCATTAGGGGGGTCATATCCAAGACACTCTTAGCCGAAGAAAAAGTTTCAGGATAAATATGATGGACAATGGGCATGGAATCGACAGGGCTGTATTTATAATAATTTGTATAGATGGTATAGTTTGTAATGGCAAGCGAAAGCAGGTACTGGGCTATTGGATAACCGGTATGCCATTTAAAGGTTTTGGTTCCATTCCCGTTATCTGTTATGCTCATGAGTTTGCCATTGGACACTGCATATAAATCTGAAGGGCAGGTTATCCACTGATCGGATGAATCGGCTTTATCGGCAGGGGTATCTTTACACGGGAACCAATCGCTTGCACCATAGGGTTCACTTAATGTATAAATAACGGGTTGGCCGGAATGGGTACCGAATGTAAAGCTACCGAATCCGCTGCTACCGGGTACGCCTTCATAATAAATAAGAGTGGAGATAAGTTCGCTGCTGTTGAATATCCGCGGCAAAGTTACAACAAGCTGGTTGTTGGTGTGATTGAACTGGTTAGCAATTCCGTTAACGGTTATGGAATCAACAGTTAAATTATTTTGCAGATCAAGGAAGAACCGGCTGACAGAGGAAGCAGGTTTAAGATTAACAGTTACTTTGCCCTTAAGGTGATTAGGGGTGTAAGTTAAGGACAAATCCAGTTTATAATATTGTATATCAATTGTTGAATCGCCGGGGTAGAGCACCTTCTGAAGTTTATTAGTATAGGCGAACTGTTTGGATTCGATATCGGCGATAACATTTTTCTGAGCCGAAGCAGAGAGAGATATCAGGAAACTTATAATTATAGGATAATAAACTTTCATACTATGTGTATTTTACATAAAAATTAACTTATTTCCTGTACCCTGCAGACGGGTTTGAAACCACAATAACGGCAAATCACATTTTCACGATCCTTTAGAATGGACAGATTAAATTTACCTTCGCCAATTAGCCTGACATATTTTTCTATGGCGGCAAGGGTAATTTTTATTAGTTCATCATAAACAGAGGAGCCTTCCGGGACAGGGAGTTTTTTGTTTGATATATTTATCGGGAACTTACCGAAGTCGCCCTCCTTATATTTCAAAGAAAATATTTCCGCACCAGCGGGCGCATAATCTTTTTGTAACTGTTTGTTAATAATTTCTTTTGCAGCGTACATATACAATGGCAGCTGGAGGGAAATTCCGTTGAGCAACTCATCAGCGGTGGGTTTTTTACCGCCGAGTTTATAATCCACTACCTTAAAAGACTTTTCCTTATGGTTTATATCTATGCGGTCAATTTTGCCCCTTACTTTGACACTACCTGTGGAAATATCGATAGGGGGATTATCCGATTTATTATATTTAGAGTTAATATTTCCAAATCCTACCTCAAAGAATTCAGGGACAAAGCCGTCATCATTTTCTTTTTCAGTCAGCAGGAATTTATATAGGATAGACTCCTTTCTATCGCCTTCTATACCAAGTATTTTTTCCTGCTCAAAGAAACTATAGGGAGACTTAAATCCCATAGCTTTTACCATTTTACCGGCAATATTGAAAATGAGTTCTTCGGCGATAGCGAACTGCTGCTCATTTGCATTACTAAGGACAATATTCTTTTTCTTTAGTTCAGTGTAAAACTCATAAAGGATAGCGTGCAAAAGGCTGCCAAGCTCCAGTCCTTCTATTTCCTCCTCCGGTTCTTCGATAGGTTTTAGTTTAAGAATCCTTTCGGCAAAGTATTTATAAGGACATTTTGCGTAAGTCTCAAGCTGAGTAACGGAGAATTCTTCATTGAGTTTATTTTTAAGGTTATCATCACTTACAGAAACCTGCTGTTCAGGGGGGAGCATTAGCTGTTCAATTCTTTGCTGATCTTTCAGAATAGATTCTTTCAATTCAGAGAGATTTATATCGGGCGGGATTTCTCCTTTGAATAAGTCGTGGGGATCCATGTCATAATTTTTCCCAAAATTGATTAGCAACTCTTCTTTGGAATAGATACTATCGTTATAATGCGATTCATCTATTTTAGTCACCTCAATAAGGTTTTCAAATTCATTAAGAAAAACGGAGCGGGATAATTCCTTAGTGCCATCAATTGCAGAATACGAGAGATAGAGTCTTTTCTGCCAACTACAGAGCGATTGATAGAAGTGATAGCGTTCTTCTGCTGTATGATGCTCTTCATATTTGAAGAAGCTACCGGAGAAGAATATTTCGGGAGCATAGCGAGTCGGGAGCATGCCATCTGTCATACCACCTATGAACAGGTAGTCAAATTCAAGTCCCCTGATCTCATTTAAATTAGTGACGAGCACTCCATAGCCGGGTTTTTCCCTAATATTGA
>PLLW01000082.1 GCA_003141435.1 Ignavibacteriales bacterium | reverse complement strand
GTACTGATATTCCGTTTTCCTGCTTAAACTGCTTTTCCCATTTTATTACCATCGAAGCGTATAACCCTTCTGATCTCAAATAACTCCCAATCTCTCCACCACCTGACTGACGAAGCTCAGATACTTTGGCTACTGCTTCTCTCTTAAATCTTTCGCTATAATAATGGCGTTTACGATTAACAGGCACTTCCGTATCAAGTTTCAAATCAGAAACTACAGTCGCCCTACGGGCTCCTTCCGTTTCTGATTGATCTACTGATCTGGGTTCCCTTCCTTCTTGTATCATTATATTATTGTATCCTTTACCCTCTTGTTTTTGACTAACTAAGTTACTCTAATTTTTTGTCTCAACAATATAGGCAGAGAGGGGGATATGGAAACAGTTTCCCAAGTACTCCTGAGCTAAAGTATAAAGGGCAATTAAAAATGAACTTTTTGAATTTTATGCACCCATTTTATAGTGTGTTTGTTAAATTTTTTCCTAAACAGCAGAATTTATTTGCGTTCTATGTTGAGAAACCGGCAATTCTCAATTCACTTTTCCCTGACTCATTTTCAACGATAAAGAGAATAAGATTATATTTAACAAAGAATGGGGAGATCGAAAATACAAAACCCCGCCCTCAGGCTGAACCTGATAGCTATTCCGCTATGCAGCCATAACGGCAGGTGAACTTACCAATAGTTGGAGATATCAGCTTGAAAAACAATTATATCCCCTCTTTTTTAGAATTTCTGCTTGCCATATATAATTATGCGAATCAATAGTGGAATGACACAGAAAAACTCATTCATTAGAGTTTGAATGTGAAGATAGGAGATTGCAACAGCCCCATCTTTGAAAGTCTGAACAGAAGAGAAGTATGGATACAGCCCAATCCGTATTTCAGGCTTCGGGAAAAATTGATAGAAGATGCATCCGCAAAATACTTAGCAGGGCAGGTAATTTCACCAACCCGAAAACCAGCGTACAATATTTGTGAAAGCATTTCATTATCAAAAACAAAATCGTTAGAGTTTTTATTTAAAGGGAGAGATTCTAAAACTTTGCGTGTAAATGCACGATAGCCGGTATGATATTCTGAAAGCTTTGCACCCATCAAAATATTCTGCGTAAGAGTCAAAAAACGATTGCTGATAAATTTATACATCGGCATTCCTCCGCTCATTGCTTTTCCGCCAAGAATTCTTGAACCCAGTACAACATCAAACTCTGCAGATTCAAGGAGAAACGCCATTGCCGAAATCAGCTTTGGGGTATATTGATAATCTGGATGAAGCATTACAACAATGTCGGCATTCCGCTGCAAGGCTGTGCTGTAACATGTCTTTTGATTGCCCCCATAACCGAGATTCTTTTCGTGCTTAATTACATGGATTCCCAATTTTTTTGCAACACCGACAGTATTGTCTTTGCTGGCATCATCAACGAGAATTACTTCATCCACAATATCAAAAGGAATTTCGCGGTATGTTAATTCAAGAGTTTTTTCCGCATTGTATGCCGGAAGTACAACTACAACTTTATTATTTCTTATCATTTTTTAACAATAGAATTGGATAAAATTTTATATCTGTAAAACAATAATATCATTTCTGTTGAAAATACACAAAGCCATATATATATCCTAATGCTCATAGGACTATGGTCCCTGTCATTTTGATAAGCATTTGATCATCCTGAAACATAGATAATACTGTATCACTGCCCATGTTATTCAATATTTATGTATAGGATCTCCCACGATTCTAGGTTATTGAACCAAAGATATAAACTTAAAATTATTTTTTTACACTGCTAAATTTATCCTTAATCATAGTATAAAAAGGTAAAAAGCCAACAGCACAAAATATGTAAATATATGGCATTATAGGAACACTAAACCGAGCATCACCACTAACACCAGTTATTACATCGAAATAGATAATTATTAATAAAAACAAAACATTAATTAGATATATTTTCTTAATCGATATTGCTATGCCTAAAATAAAAAGGGAATATATTATCCCAAAATAAACCAATAAGCCTATAGTTTTATATTTGGCTAATCCGTATTCTGTTTTTATATCATTAATTCTTTCAAAGTTGTAAAACATTTTGACCATCCCCTTTAACTGACTTTTGCAATAAAGTGAAAAATTGTTCTTGATATATTTTATTGCAATTTGTGTGTAAATTTGAGAGTTTTTAAAAGATTGCTCTTCTGCTGTATCACTTCCCGCCTTATAAGCCTGTTGTTTGAAAAAAGCTTTTGACTCGTGAAAAGAATGCCCAGTTCTATCAGCTTCAGTAAGAGCAATATCCGAAAAAAGCAATGTATATCCTGAAATAGAAGCTAATTTGGGTTCATTATATACTATGTAATTTCTATATAGCCATGGTGAAATAATGAGCAAAAAAAACAGGATGTAAATCAAAGAATATTTCATACTTGAAATAAATCTTAATCGCCCCGCAACATGCTTATTAGTTAATGAATTATAATAAATTATGAAGAGCACGGCTATAATAGGAAATAGAAATGAAATAGGTCGAGTCAGCGTAGCTAATCCCAAACAACAACTACTAATTACTATGTACCGAGAAATCTGCTTTTGCCTTAGTCCAATGCATAAAAAATAAATTGATACTATAAAAATAAAACTAAACAAAGTTTCTGTTAATAAACTAACGGTAAGTTCTGCCTGGTGATAATCTATTGCCAACAAAAACAATGTTATTAATGCAATCTTTTTAGAAAAGAATTCTAACGCTATTTTATAGGCAAATAATAATGTTAGCAAGTTAATCACAATCTGAACAAGTAAAGCAAACCAGATTGCTTTCCCGGAGATTAAATAGCAGGCAGCTAAAAACATCGGATAAAGTGGGGTACGGCAACTGCCGAAATTATTAAATGACTTTTCAGATAGTATTCCCAGTGCCATGCTATGATAACCGCCAGCATCAAATACTAAAATAGTCTTGTTAACNNTGTTAACTACCTCGTTATTCCAAGGTTGTAAAGACACAAAATAAACCATTCTAATAATAAATGCTAAAAGAATGATTAAAAGAAGTCCGTTGGTAGTAAAAAACTGATAAACTTTATTTTTCTTCATGATACTCTTCCTCAGTATTAATATTCCAAATATTATCTTTTGATTTTGATCCTGTAATAATATTGTTTACCGCCATTATTGCAGTAAGCATGGAATGATCCTGATTGTTGTATTTATGCATTCCATTCCTTCCAATTAAAAACAGATTCTCAAGCTTATCAGTGAAATCTCTGATTAAATTAAATTGTGGATATGTTCCAAAATAGGCGGGATAAGTTTTGGGCATTCGAATAATTGCACTATCAATTACTTCATTTTTATCAATGATATCAATGCTATGTAATTCATTTATTGCAAATTGAATAAATTCCGAATCCGTCATTTCCCATAATTCATCACCTTCATTGCAGAAATATTCGAGGCCAATCCAAACTTTGTCGAGGTCAGCTACCATATAAGGTGACCAATTATTAAATATCTGTAATCTGCCAACTTTTACATCTCGTTCCTGTATATAAATCCAGTTATCCGGAACTAATCCATTTAAAGTGGTAATTTTTGTTCCATTTTTTATTTTCAGCTTGTTCAAAAGTAATCCAACAGTTATAAAATCACGATATTGCAACCCTTCACTTACCGTTTTTATATCAGCGGGTACTTTATCTTCCATTGCAGTTATAAGGTCTCTAACTGGCATAGTAGAAATGAAGTAATCCCCTTTTACCACAGATTTCAAATTAGTTGTATGATTATAATAACTCAATTCAGTAACTTGATTCTCTGCGATATTTAGGTTAACAACTTCGGAGTTTTTAATAATTATTGCTCCTTTTTCTTCAACAATTTTTGCAACTGTTTCCCACATTTGTCCGGGACCTAATTTGGGATACATAAACTGTTCAATCAAGCTGGTATCTGTATTTTTCTGTTCAATTGAGCTTTCTTTTTTAAATATAGATTTTACAGCATGAAGCAATGCTCTTTTGACAGATAATTCTTTAATCCTCTGAGCTCCCCACTCAGCAGCAATTTCAGTACATGGTACGCCCCATACTTTCTCAGTATAATCTTTGAAAAAGGTTTTATACAGTTCTTTCCCAAATCTACTGATAAAAAAATCTTCTAGTGAATTTACATTTTTAACAGGGAATATCTGAATCCAAATATAGGACCAACCAATTTTAATAATTCTGATAATCCCCAAATTAGATATTGTCTTTCCATTAAGTGTGATGGGATAATCAAAAAATTTCCTAAGGAAGAAAATACGTGATAACCTGGTTCTGATAAGCATTACCCGATCTATCTTTTCAGGATCAAGGCCTTTAGGTGAAAGTTTTACCTGAATTCTTTTTTCTGATAATAAATATCTTTAAGAATATCATCTTTAGAATCAGAACCTTGTATTGGCAAGATTTCTTGCCACCATTTCATAACCATATCGGATTTCGAGAAGAATCTATGGCCTCCAATATCCATACGATTTCCATTGTGGACAATTGTCTTCGAAATTCCACCAATATCATTTGATTGCTCAATTATTATTGGTTTAATATCTGTTTTTTTTATAAGTTCGTAAGCAGCAGTTAACCCAGCTGGGCCAGCTCCAATAATTATAGCGGTTGTATTCATAGTTAAGATTTTTATTTGTTAAAAAGCATTACTTTACGTGCAAAGAAATTCCAAAAATACACGATGAAAGTTGTAATTATCTTTGAAAGGAGATAATAAATAGACAAAATGTCTGTAAGTATCCATAAGAAAAGTTCATTTAACCTAAACCAACAAGCCCAATAAGCGAAAATAATAAAAATTCCAACCATCGATTTTCCATTGCTCTGCTATTAAAAACCCATTTCACACTCAAATAATAATTTATCATTAAACCTAATATAAATGCTATGCCAGCTGAAACTAAATAATGAATATGAAAATATTCAGTTAGAAAGGCTAAAGTTCCGAAATCAACTAAAAAAGCAAAACCACCTACAAAACTATATCTGATTAATTGTAATAATGTATTGTTGGTCTTTCCTTTAAAAACAGTTTGTATTTTGGGCAACTTATTTACCAGATTCTCTTAATAATGTTTTTCTTGGAAATTGAAAATATCATTGCTAATTATTGATATAAAAATATTTTTTTAGAAAATCTATTTAATTAAAGCGATTTAAAATTTTTATATTTTTTCTCAACATTAAATAACTCGAAGGGTATTCTTTTACAAGCCATATCATGAAGGCTGTTAGGTCAATATTTTCAGATAATAATTTTTTTAATCTACTATCCCATATTTCGGAGCTATGTTCATCATTTAATAAAGATTCTGATACTCTAAATAAATCATCCATATTAGATACCTTCAAGATTAATTGGTATTTTTCATTTAGTTCATTAATAAATCCAAGATATTTATTACTATAAAATATTGCAGGGACCCCTAATAATGCTGATTCAGCTGCCATTGCCCCACTCTCACCTATAAAAATTGAAGAGCAATATTCTATAAATTGCATTTCCAAATTATTAAGAAACTTATTACTTTCTAAACGATATTCTTCGAGCTCATTTGGCAAATCTACTTCTGATGAAATAATTATTCTACCATATTTTTTCATTTTTTCAACCAATCGTAACTTTTCTTCTAAAGAAAAACCTTTAAGACCTCTATCATCACTAGCTTCCCATGAAACAAAGCGAATCAAAATTATTCTGGTATTTAAACCAAATATGTTTTCTTTTTGTTTATCATAAAGTTCAGTATTTACTTGATTTGGATGAAGGAACGCTAATTCGTGATAGCTATTAATTTTTATATGATTTTTTCCTAAGCTTGTTTTAAATCTATTTGGTGTAATATAAATATTATTCACGTATTTTAATAAATTTAAGGCAAGATCTGAATCTGTATTGTGAAAAGATATAACAGGTGTTTTGATTAATGGTTTTAATATTACTGGATATATAGTAGTTGAGCTTAGTATTATAGAAGGTTTAAATCTTTTAATAACTTTAAATAATTTATAAGTGAAGGAAATAGTCCCCAATATTTTTCTAAGTAATCCTTTTTTAGGAGGACCAAAGGAAATATAATTAATATTATATTTTTTTAGCAGATTAATTGTTACATCTTTTTCTCTAGCTGTCACTAATATTTCGTGATCATTTAGAGATAATTCTTTTATCAAATTTTTAAACAAATGAACAGCAGCAGGATGACCAATATCTATAAGTATTTTCATTTATATTTTATTATCACTAACTATGGTTGCATAATGAGTATGATACTGTATCTTTGGGCGAGAATAATCGATCAGTATATGTTACTATAATATAAGGGACATCAGAAAGATTGTTAAAAGTATGTGCTATATGATGCGGTATATAAATCGTAAGAGGTTTTTCTGAATCAAGTTGTAAAACGATTCTTTCCTTTGTCTCAATATCCTCAATTATCATCTCAGCTTTTCCTTGCACTAAAGTGAACCATTCATTTGCTTCATTATGATAATGATTGGCTCTACTTTCGCTCGGGTTAGCCGAAATGAGATAAACTTCACCTGTAAATTGTGGAAGATGTTCTTCCTTACCAGTGATTACTTTGAGAAACCAACCACGGGAATCCATTACTATTTGGCGTTCAATAATTTTAATCCTGTCTTCTAATTTCATTTAAGACTAATGTTTCTTTCTGCTAAGTATTTTTTAATTCCATCTTCTATTTGAATTTTGGGTTTCCAATCAAATAGATAATTTTGTTTTGAAATATTGGCAACTGCATACATAACATCTCTTGGACGATAAGACTTTGATCCCCAGGCGATATTTGAAGATCTATTAGTAGACATTTCCATTATAGCAGTAATTTCTCTTAATGTATGTCCAGTTCCTGTTCCCAATTGAAAACTAGTTCTATTTGGGATTTTATGAAGATTTAACAAACAGGTGATATAAAAATCAACAACATCTTCAATATGAATAAAATCCAAAACTTGATTACCCGCTGTAAGAGTTACTGATTTCTCCGATTCTAAGGAATTAAAAATTAAATCAATTATTTTTTCTTGTGTATCCACTCCCCCATAAATTGTATATGGAACTATTGTAATATAATTATATTTATAAGCTTTACTGTAATAATCAACAAAAATTCTGGAGGCTGTTTTTGTTGCTGAATATAGGTAAGCTGGATCAAGAACCCCGTCGCCTTTATAATACTCAGCAAAACTTCCAGTATTAATAAACCATTTAAGACCAGATTCTTTTACTGCATCTAATACATGGCATAAAAAAATTATGTTTGAGTTGATTAGTTTTCTCATATCTTTAGTATCATCCGAGGAAGTAAGATAAGAAGCAAGATGGATTAATGCTTCCGGTTTAAAGTTATTCAGTTCATTCTTCAGATCATTAAGATTATCATTGATAAAATAAAATTGTCTTGTGTTATCACCATAAAGTTCTTTTGATATATCAGGATTAATTGTGATTTCAAAAATTTCATGGTTAGCTTGAATTAATTTTGGAAGTAGATTTCTTCCGACAAAACCTGTTGAGCCTGTAATTATCATTCTCATATATTTTTTAAAACTTAAATGGAGATTCAAAATCCGAAATGTGTATAAATTTTTTATCCTTTTGAGAAAGAATATATTCTTTAATAGGCCATTCTATACCTAACGATAATGGATTTATTCCTCCATCAGCAGATGCTTCATATTCTGTGCCTTGAGAATAAACAGTTACTGTATCGTTTTCAAGACTTTGAAAACCATGCGCACAACCAGCCGCAATGTATATAGAATAGCAATTTTTTTCAGATAACTCAACGACTATGTGTTTATTATAACTTGGAGAATCAACTCTAATATCTAGTACTATATCCATAATTCTTCCTTTGGGCACATATACTAACTTTTCCTGAGCAAAAGGAGGATATTGAAAATGTAATCCTCTTATAACTCCTAAAGCCGAAACGGAAAAAAAATTCTCCTTTTGATCAAATTTAAGTCCCATTTCATTGAATATACTTCGCTGAAATGTTTTTATAAATTTACCCCTTTCGTCCTGAAATAATAAATTCTGTATTAAGAAAACCCCTTTAATTTCTGTTTCAATAAACTTCATTTTGTCCATATTGTATTATTGTCAATAGCATCATTGATAAAATTAAAAATATTTTCTCTAGTTAATATCTTATTTTCCAAATAATATTTTTTATACCATTCCGTTGTAATATTAAATGTTTTTTTGCTATTCCAAATTGGTTTCCACAATAGTAATGACACAGCTTTTGAACAATCTAATTTCAATTGCGTCGCTTCATGAGGCTGATTCACTATCGATTTAATTTCATATTTCAGATCAGCCCAATTATTTTTAATACTTTTCACAACGTCTTCAACAGTGATTGCATCGCCATCACTGGGACCAAAATTCCATCCATCTGCATATTCATTCTTCCCAGTACTAAGTTCTGATGCCAACAAAAGATATCCACTCAATGGCTCGAGCACATGCTGCCAAGGACGAACAGCTTTTGGATTCCTAAGGTATACAACTTGATTTTGTGAAATCGCACGTACTATATCCGGGATTAATCGATCCTGTGCCCAATCACCGCCACCGATCACATTACCCGCCCTTACGCTTGCCAAAGATACCCCATGATCTTGAAATGTTTCAAAGTTGAAAAATGAATTTCGATATGATTGTGTTAATATTTCTGAACACCCTTTTGAAGAACTATAAAGATCATATCCACCCATTTCATCTGATTCTCTATATCCCCAAATCCACTCCTTATTCAAATAACACTTATCACTAGTTACATTAATAATTACTTTTACTGAAGGTGTTTTTCGGCATGCTTCAAAAACATTTAAGGTACCAATAACATTAGTTTTATATGTTAATATTGGATCATTAAAAGATTGTCTAACAAGTGGTTGAGCGGCCAAGTGGAAGACTATCTCCGGATTATGAGTCTTGAATGCCACATCTAATTTTTCTTCGTCTAATATATCACCGATTAAATGAACAATATCTAAATTTAAAAGGGAAAAATGATTTGGTTGAGTTGGCGATTCAAGTGAATATCCTATTACTTCTGCTCCCATTAGTTTCAACCAAAAAGCTAACCACGAACCTTTAAATCCCGTATGACCTGTGATTAGAACTCTTTTTCCATAATAAATATTTTTAAATAATTTATAACCTACCAAATTTTCCATGGTGCTTTGCCTTTTTGCCATAATTCTACTAATTCATTTTTGTCCCTTTGAGTATCCATCGGTTTCCAAAACCCTTTATGTTTATAAGCAAACAACTCACCATCATTAGCAAGATTTTCTAAGGGTGTTTTTTCGAAAATTGTACTATCACCTTCAGTTATATAATCCAATACCTTTGGTTCACAAACAAAATAGCCTCCATTTATCCACGCACCGTCTCCCTTTGGCTTTTCATTAAATTTAAGAATACGATTGCCCTCTCCTATATCAATCGCGCCAAATCTTCCTTCGGGCTTAACTGCCGTAATAGTGACTGTTTTTTTATGTTTTTCATGAAATTTAATAAGTTCGTTTATATTAATATCCGAAATACCATCACCATACGTTAACATGAATCTTTCTTTCTTAATAAAATCTTGTGCACGCTTTACTCTTCCACCAGTTAATGTGTTTAAACCAGTATCAAGTAAAGTAACTTTCCAACCTTCGGACTTATTTTTGTGTAACTCAATATGATTGTTTGTTAAATCAATCGTCAAGTCACTGTTATGTATGAAGTAATTGACAAAATATTCTTTAATTAGATATCCCTTATAACCAAGAAGAATAATAAATTCATTGAATCCATAGCACGAATAATATTTCATAATATGCCACAGGATAGGATTTTCACCTATTTCCAGCATAGGTTTTGGTTTCAAAATAGTTTCCTCACTAATTCGTGAACCATAACCACCTGCCAAGATTAATACTTTCATATTATTACTTCCTTTGAACTATTTTTATATTAAATATTTCTTACAATTAGTTTTAAATAAATATTATTAAGAAAGTATAAAATCTTCTATGGAAGATTTATTCCTATTTGTAAAACTATATTTTTTTAATATTTAAAATTTTCGGATACAAATTTGAGTATACAGCATTTATTTTATTTAGGTAACTACTTAATGAATAATCTGATTTAATAGTTTCGTATGCATTATGACCCAGTTCTTCAAATTTCTTTGGATTTTTATCTAACTCCATTATAGAATTAATTATAGCTTTATAATTATAAATCGGTACTAAAAATCCATTTTTACCATCTTCAACAATTTCCGGGATTGAACCAACAGGCGTTACAATTGGTACCAATTTATATGCCATAGCTTCTAAAAGAGCATATGGTAATCCTTCATAATAGGATGGCATCAAAAAAATATTTGTTTCATCAAGAACCATCTCTTTCTTTTTTCCAGTTATTATGCCCATATAATGATAATTATTTGGAATTCGTCTTTTGCAATCACCAATGAAATCATCTTTATCTGGTCCATCACCAGCAATAATAAATTGAAAATCAATTTTATTTTTCAATTGTTCCAGAGCCAGTGCAATTTCCTTCAAACCCTTGTTTCGATCAATGCGACCTAAATATAGTATTTTGAGTGTACTTTTTGATTTAATTGGGGGGGGGATGGGAACTTTTACAGAATTAGAAATAAATAAAATATTTTTAAAATTTATATTAAAATAATCGATAAAGAATTCTTCTTCTTTTTTCCCCTGCGTTATTATTTTTTTAGATAACAAAATTGAAATATTTAAAAATGTTTTTAGAAATAACGGAATTCTTTTATTGAGATTATAATTTCCACCGTGAAAATGCAGAATAACTTTTTTTCTAAAACACCCAGCAATTACAACCAATGATGAATCCCTAACAACACCAATACTATCTAATGGCATATTAATATGCACAATCTTTATACTTTTTTCATTTATTAAAATTTTAATAAAATTTAATAATACAATAGGTTGTCTAATTAACCAAATAAACCCTCTTCTCTCAAAATCTTTTTTGCCTCTAACAAAAAGGACGTATTCAATAGAATGATTGTTTTCTATTAGAAGCTTAGTAAAGCTGGAAATACCACCTATGTTTTCATCAACGTTAAAAGAAGGAGAAGTTATAAGGATTTTTGAAGCACCAGTATTTTTCATCAGCACTAATTTTTTAATAGGGATCTCTGATTTTAATTTCAACATTTTATATCTAAACAATTTGAAACCTTATAATATTTCAATCTATTGAAGATGGCATTATTATTTTTTTTATTTTTTTAATAAATCCCCATAAACCAGAAGTTCTAACTATAATCTCGTCTATGTTAGCTTTATCACTTATACCTAATCTTCTTAATTTAAATTGATTAGTTTTCTTTGTATTAAAGCCTGGGTCCATAGTTAGGGCACATAGGTAACCGGATTTTTGGACATTTATGATTTCCCGATCTGAATAAAACCCATTTGGATATGCTAATGCATAGACAGGTTTATTTAATTTCTTTTCAAGATTTATTTTTGAATATTGTACTTCTTCAAGGGCCAAAGAATCATCACATTTATCTAAAAGAACATGTGACATTGTATGGGACTGAAAATCCACATATCCGGATAAAAACATTTCGTATATTTCTTCCATATTAAGAACTTGTCGGCTTTTTTCTCCATAATCAGTTACATAATCAAAATCATTTTGTTTATAAAGATTTCTTCTTTCAATTTCCGGCATTCTCTTTAATTCCTTCAGACTATATCCAACTATCTCATGGGTCCACCAGAAATGTCGGGTTGTACCAACTATCTCGGAACAAAGGAAAATAGTAATAGGTATTTTATATTCTTTTATAATATTAAGTAATTTATAATTATTTTTAAGACCATCGTCCAAAGTAATGATTATAGATTTATTAGGAATTGATCTTATCCCTTGTAAGTATTCAATATACTGCCATAAGGGAATAATATTGTAATACTTCTTTAAATATCTAGTGCAGATTTCAAAAGTATCAACTAATGGTTGATGAAAAGTAATTATAGTTACATTTCTTTTTTGAATACTTTCTTTTATTATGAAAGGAATCCCAGAAATTCTTAGAATCTTAAAAAGTACTAGCTTCATCTTAATTATTTCTTATTAGAACAATGAAATATAGTTGTTAGGGATGCTTCAAATGGAAATTCATAATTAGAAAGTACAGGTTATGCTTGAGGAAATTTATATTTTGGTATTGATTGATTAAGTTTGAACTTATAAAATTGCTATCTCCTGATAAACCTTTTCAAATTCTTTCCCCATTCTTTCAATTGTAAAAAATTCATGGATTAGTTTTTTCCCAGCATCGCCCATTTTCTGTCTTTTCTCTTTATCATTAAGTAAGTTATTGATCAGTTCGGCTATTTCTTTTGTGGTCTCAGTGGAAATTAAATAACCATTAACCCTATGTTTTACAATTTCTTTTGTCCCACCGGCATCATTTGCGATTACAGGTTTACCCAAAGCCATGTATTCAATTATAGCATTTGAAATTCCTTCTCCATTTGTAGAAAATAGAACACCAATATCAGCCAGGTTAACGAGACTTTCAACATCATCGATTTTCCCGGTAAAGATAACATTCTGAATTTGTTCATCAAAAACTCTCTTCTTAATTTTTTCTAAATTAATACCATTTCCTACAGCAAGAAAGGATACATCATTTCTTTTTAAATTTATAATTTTTGCGATTTCTATAAAAAGATCAAAATCTTTATTATCGGAAAATTCAGCAACCATTGTTACAGCGAGATTATAAAATACCCGATATTTTGATCGTATTTCTTTTTTATCGGGCAAATTACTAAATCGATCCAAATAAACACCATTGTATATAACTTTGCTCTTTTTATTTTCTACATTGTATGCTTTTAAACCAGCATAGGAATTTGCGAGAATGATTGTTGAAAACAGAAAGTTAGTTTTATTTATTAAATTTTTAATACTCCATTTATTAATATTTAGAGGGGCATCAGTAATTTGACTATTAACATGAGGTATTTTTAAAAGTATAATAGCTAATAGTGAAACAAATGCCGGCATGGGGGCCCATGTATGAACGATGTCTGGTTTGTATTCCTTACATATTTTATAGAACCTATAATGAAGTGTTCTATCTCCTTTATAATACCTTTTGGTAAGAAATATGCATGGAATATTTAATTTATTAAAAGCAGGGTAATCTATTTGGTCTCTTCTAACTACAAGCATTAAGGAGTAATCTGTGTTTTTTTTCAAATATGATAATAGCTCAATAAGGCGCCTTTCTGCGCCGCCCAGACATAATGCGCCAATGAAGAAAAGAATTTTCATTTTGTTAGCCCCCATTTTTTATACCATAGTTGAAAAAATAATGTATTGCAAATTTTCCCTTTTTGCAAAGAATTGCTTCCCGCCGTGCCCATCGGTTTTTGTTCCTGGAATAGTTCAATATTATAAGCAAAGCTCATGTTAATGATTTAATAAATAAAAATTTGTGAGTAGACAAAAGTTATAAAAATCCCCCCTTATCTTTTGAAAAACTTGTTTTGAATTTCAGAAGAGGATCATCAAAATGTGAAGTAGTACCAATACCAAAATGAAAATATTTAGCACCGTTTTTAAACGCGTTTTTTACTGCTTCGTCTAAAATAAAATTATTAACTGAGTTGTCAGAACCTTGTATTTGACCTGAAAGATGATATTGCACATAAATACCGTAAATAAAAATAATTGCTACACACTCAACCTTTATTTGACTATTTAGCACTTCAAAAAGAATTGCACTTGGACCTAAACTTTCGAAAGTATTTATAAAGTATCTTTCATTAAAGAGATATTGGTTGTTCATTGTTGATTATTCTCATTGCAGTTTGATATTTATTCACAAAAGTGACAAATATATTTATTAATTAGGCTACATTTTGTAATAATAGTAATATGCATTATTTGGACTTCACTTTTGGTCATGTTTTTTATGCTAGAAATTGACTTGTCATTACCACTAATTCATTCATCACTTATTTCTCTATATTTTAATAAACGATTGCTTTCAGAATGTTTTTTTTGGGACCATTGCTGGATAATAGAGTCATATATTTTCTGATTATGAATTTTTTTCCCAATATAAAAAGGAACCACGCCATTTTTGGAAAATGATTTTTTATATTTAAAAACTCCTTCAGACCCTCCCCCAAGTAAAAAATTAGAAAATCCCTTAACTTTCAGAAGTTTAATTGTTTCATGTTTTAAAAAATCATTTGGTCTATATTGATAGTAATCACTAAGTGTCCCTCCCAAAAATGAGTAGGCAATTCCCTTGCCTAACATAACGAGTTCACATGATATAACTTGACCATCAATCAATACAAAAACAAATAATGAATTTTTCCCCAAATATTTTAAAATATTATTGAAAAAATCTGTGCCGAAATAATAATAACTATCCGCACCATTTCTATCCATTGTGTAATAATATATTTTGCGAAACAATTCTAAATCGGTATCGTTAATTCCATTCCCAAATACCCATTTATAAGTCAAGCCACTTCTTTTGGCTTTTTGAATGTTCTTTCTTGTAGAATATTCATATTCGGTTTCATATACATTATCATTTAACAGGTTAACATTAATATTATCTCTGTCATAGATAAGTTCAAAATTTGTTCGAAATAATAGCGGATTTTGTAAAATCGGATTTATTCTTAAAAACTCAGCAATAATATTGTTTTGTTTGCAAAACTCATTAACGCAATCAAAAAAAGAATGTAAAAAGGTTTGTGAGGTATTATTTGTTAACACCCCATTATAGCCATAAGCTCCTTGTATATCATAGTATTCTTTATCAAGGTCATAGCCTAAATCCCTAATTGAGTTTTTCAAGAAAGGATATAGTGCAATATTATCCCCTTCATTATAAAAAAAACAAAAGGCTTTTCCATCATTATTATTTTCATAGAGAGAATAATACTCAGGAGTAAAATAGATATCTTGCATTTCTCTAGGAAGCATTTTGAGGTATTTATTCCATTTATCTGAATCTGTTAGATAGAATATTTCATAATCGTTCATTTATAAAATCCTTGATACCATTTATTTCTATTTCTATATTCATTGGGAATAGATATCATTATTAAATTTGACAAGCTTAAAACTAAGACAGCTAAAGCCTATAACTACTTGGAAGATTCACAACCCTTTCTTCAAGCCATCCTGCATTAGACAAATCATTATAATTATTGTTATTAAAAATTGATAATCTATTCATTAATTTCCATATGGGTCTTGTCATTACACCATTTGCATTAGTAAATTCAAGAAATTGATCTCGTTCTATTTTACTATTGAGAATTATTGCATTTAACCAATAATTTGAATAGCAGTCTTCAGGTTCACTAAAAAAATGAATCCCTTTAGAATCAAAAAAAGATTTGTACATCGCTGCAATTTCCCTTTTCTTTTCAATAAAAGTATCTAGCGATTCCATTTGAGCAACTCCAAGAGCAGCATTTATATTCGGCATTCTATAATTATAACCGATATAATCATGTGCATACTCCCAGGGATGAGGTATTTTAGCCTGGGTTGTAAGATGCTTTGCCAGGTTACCCAGCTCTTCATCATTTGTTAAGATCATCCCTCCCCCGCCCGTAGTAATGGTTTTATTTCCATTATAGCTTATTATTCCAAACTTCCCAAACGTCCCTGTATGCTTTCCTTTATATTTTGATCCAATACTCTCGGCTGCATCTTCAACCAAAGCGATATTATACTTTTCACATATCTTCACTAAGGCTTCAATTTTAACAGGATGTCCAAATGTATGCATAGGTACACATGCACTTATTCTATTTCCAGATATTTTGTTATAGCAAAACCCATCATTTCTCATAGCACCAAAGTCAACAAGAAAATCTTCAACACTGAATGGGGATAATCCCATAGTGTCCATATCAACATCGATAAATACCGGATGTGCACCAGTATATGAAATAGCATTTGCAGTAGCAACAAAAGTAATAGGTTGAGTAATTACCTCATCTCCTGCCTTTACTCCTGAAAGCATTAATGCCATATGCAGGGCTTCTGTACCATTTACACATACAACAGCTTTTTTCGACCCGGTATATTGTTCTGTCATTTCTTCAAACTTATCTACAAATTTACCCACACTTGAAACAAATGTAGTGTCAATACATTCAACAAGATATTTCTTCTCATTCCCAATAAATCTGGGTACGTGCAGAGGGATGAACTCTTCAGTATGATATAATTCCCTTATAAAATCAACTACATCTTTAAACATTATAAATATCTGCTTTGTATTTTTTCAGATTCTCTGAATTTGTAAACCATTTTATAGTTTCCTTTAAGCCATCCCGCAGAGTATATTTTGGTTCATATCCTACTAATGACCTGAGTTTGGTATTATCACCATTTAAACGGAATACTTCTGAATTTTTTGGTCTTATACGCTGTTCATCTTCAACAAATTCTACTTCCACATTCATCATTTCAGCTATCATTCGGGAAAGGTCATATACCGATATTTCTGTATTACTTGCAATGTTTATTTCCTGTCCAATAGCAGCATCACACCGGGATAAAAGATTAAAACCATTACATATATCATTTACATAATTAAAATCCCTGGTAGGACTTAAATCACCCAAATTTATTTTGCGTTTACCATTAGCAATCTGTGTTATTATAGTAGGAATAACCGCCCGGGCTGATTGCCTTGGACCATATGTGTTAAATGGTCTGACTAATACAACGGGTAAATTAAATGCATTATAAAAACTTAAAGCCATTGCATCAGCTGCAATCTTTGAAGCAGAATATGGTGACTGAGGCTGTTTTGGATGATTTTCATCTATTGGAACATATTTAGCAGTTCCATATACTTCAGAGGTTGATGTGACTAAAACCCTGCTTACACCATTTTCTTTAGCTGCCTGACAAATATTCAATGTCCCTTTAATATTTGTATCTATATATGAATCAGGGGCTATATATGAATATGGAATTGCTATTAGGGCAGCTAAATGAAAAATAATATCAATTTTCTTAGCAACATGTTGGCAAAAGTGAGGATCACGCACATCGCCGGTTATTATTTCCAGATTCCTGGTTTCTTTAATATTCTCAAGCCAGCCCCAATTGTTAAAAGAATTATAATAGGACAGTGCTTTTACCAGATATCCCTGTTCCAATAATTGCTCTGTTAAATGGGAACCTATAAAACCATCTGCACCGGTTATTAATATTTTCCTTTTAGCATTACTCATTGTTTTCATCTATAGTAAAATTATTTTTATATGCTTCCTGTGCTTTTTTATAATCATCTTCACTTCCAATATCCAACCAATATTCATGCATTTCATATTTTGCAATCGGCAGCTTCAAATCTATCATTTTATTTATCAGATGATCCATACTAAACGACTCATTTTCAGGAATTATTTCAAATATTTTTGGTTTATATATGTAAATCCCTGCTAATATTTCTGTTCTGATATTTGGTTTTTCCTGAATACCGGTTACATAATCACCCTCATAAAAAATATTACCGAACTGGAAAGGGGTAATTATTTCCTTTACCGTAACTGTTAAATCGGAATCAATATTTAAGGCAAAATTAAATAGTTTTTCGTAGTTCATTGAAGTAAGAATGTCACCATTCATAACGAGAAATGGTTCAGTTAACTTTTCTTTAAGCAGCGTAATAGGACCAACAGTGCCTAATTTCTTAGATTCCTTACTAATATGAAGTTTTACTCCATATTTAGAACCATCTCCAAAATAATTTTGAATATATTCAGATTTATAATTTGTGGCTAGGAAAATTTCATCAAATCCATATTTCTTGAGCTGTTCAATCTGAACTTCCAGAACTGCTTTTTCACCAATTGGTAATAAAGGTTTGGGTATAATTTCTGTGAAAGGTCTTAACCTTGTCCCAAGACCACCAGCTAAAATTACTGCTTTCATAAGTTAATATTTTTATGTTAATAATTTATTGAATTGTTTCTGATCAGAAGAAATGGGAATGGATTCGACTATTCTGCAAATTAATTAAAAGTTTTCCCTTATGAATTCAATAATTTTTTTGGTTTCGTCGTTTTTATTAAAATGTTTTGCGGCAACTTTCTGACCATTTAACCCTACTTTTTTTGCAAATTCTAAATTGTTTAATACCTCACAAATTTTTTCTGCCAGATTTTCTACACTTCCAGGAATTGCTAAAAATGCACTTTTTTTATCTATTAAATAATTGGGAATTTCTCCAACTGAGGTAACCACTACTGGATTGCCCGTCGCTAGATATTCACCAAGCTTAGTTGGAAAGCCATTCCTAGCTTGAATACTATCCGGTCTTGGTAAAACTAATACTGTTGACTCCATTAATACATTTGGAACTGTATTTCTATCAATACTTCCTCTAAAAACTACATTTTCTTCTATCCCATAATTGAGAACGTCTTTTTCATATTTATCTCTCAATTCTTTGCTTTCAGCCTCTCCAATTAAATTTAAATAATAGCCCGGAAATTTTTGAACGACCTTTGCAAATGCTTTTATCAAAATACCAACCCCATCTTTTTTGTCATTTAATTGTCCTAAATATGTAATAAAATTTTTCTTCTCTGTATTTAAATTTAAAAATCTTTCTTGATCGACAGTCAAAGTGACGTGAATTTTGGCTTTCCCAGGATATTTTTTATCAAAATATTGCATTAAATTTTGAGTTATCAAAAGAAACCCATTAAATAAGCGATAATGAATATGGTCAATTATTAAACGACTAAATAGATTATGATTTCTTTTACGGACAGAAGGATGTTCGCCCTCTTCCTTTAGAAGAATTACCTTATTAAACACTTTAGCTAGCCTTAAAGCAACAACCGGCATGGTGTATGAAGAATAATAAATTATTACAGATTCAGGTTTGACATACAAAGCTGAAAATAAGAATAACTTAACAATTCCAATAAAAGCATCGAGTCTTCGTTTGAAGAAATATTTTGCTTTTATAGTGGACTTAAATAAATATCTAAATTTTACACCTTCTGATTCACCTTCTACATTAAAATTTATAATATTTTGTCTAGATTCTGTTTTTCTAAATACTACTATTTCACAAGGTAATTTATGATAAAGGAATCCTTTAGCATATGAAAAAATTCTACTAGCTTCTGCCATCCCCATGGGTATAGGACTATCGGTAATTATATATATTATTTTAGTATTCATTAATACCAGACCATTTATTGCCTTGTAAATTAATATCATTTTTGTGTGTGTTATTATACTGCTTATCTCTTTTTCTGAGTATGGGCAAATAATAAAGCCCTGGTACTATAATAAAAAAAACGTACCATGTTGCTCGTCCCGCAAGCGCCTTCATTAACCCTAAGACGACAATTGAAAAAATGGAAAGCGAAAAATAGAATGTAAATTCTTTATCAAAATATTTCAAACTTCCTTTTATAAAGTTATATATAATATAAAGAAAGGGTATTGTTCCTAAAAGCCCGTAAACTGCCAGTTTATTCATCCAATATAAATGGTAACCGAGAAATATATCGTTAGTGCGACCAGAGATAAAATGCCCCAATAAAGGATTTGCAATAAAAGCTTTCTGTAATAATGGATAGCGGTCAGCTCTAGCAGTTATATCTGAACCGGCATAATTTCCTAGTAAAAATTTTACTGTTTCATTTAATTTGAAATGAATTTCGGAATTGCTCGGGAACCATGTGCTTGCGTAAATCATTATATCTGTATAAAATCGCATTGGAATACATAATATCACAACAATTACAAAACTTAAGATGATAATATTTCTTTTTAAGTTTTTAGTCCCTAAAATGCTAAAAGCAATTATAAACGAAGAAATTAAAATATTTGCAAATATTTGTATTCTTAACAAGGCAAAGAAACAAACAACCGCAAATATTAGCACATATTGCTTTTTTATAATACACTTATGATTATTTTTGAAATAATAAATTAATATAGGGAATAAACAGACCAGACCACTAGCAAAACTATAGTCACCTCCACCGTATTTTTTATAACTTAAAATTGTTTCTACTTCACTATTTAATTTATAATCAGCTATACCTGTTAAATCTCTAACATACATGGGATCCATCAATGAAACAACTATGGACATCACTGCCGTAATAAAAATAAATATCATTATCCATTTTACTAATTTTGCAAACCGAAAATAATCCTGCTCAATTCTGAAATAGGTTAAGACAGATAATGCCACTAAAACATCATACCACTCCTCAGTTATTTGATGTTTATTCCCCTCATCAACATTAACCCACAAAGTATTAAGTAATATTAAAATAAATATTACACCGTATAAAATAACAAATAGTATTAGCTTATTTTGGAATACTTGTGGTTTAAATACAATTAAAGAAAATAGCCATATAATTGACCACCAAAAATCGTTTGTTATAAAGCGGACATTATTCGTCACAAGTGGTAAAAAAGTACTCGCCATAAGCATGAAACTGATGAAATAAAAATAGCCTCGTTTATCAAACGACTTTCTTATTTCATATAGATAATGTTTCATTATATGCTTTTATTATGTCGTTTACCAAATAATTATTTTTAAATCTTTCTTGTGCATAAGTATATGCAAATTCTGCAAGAGAATTTCTTTTGCTTTCATTTTCTAGCAAGGCAGCTATTTCATTAGAAAGTTGTTGTATATTATTCTTCTCTACCAGCACGATTGCCTGACCTTTATCATTTAGTTCCGGTATGCCCCCTACATTATAGGCAATTACAGGCAATTTCATAAACATGCTTTCTGTGATAGTGCCCGGAATAATATCATGATATGTCGGCAGCACGTTTATTTTTGCATGTATTGCATGTTTAAAAACGTCTTGCTGTGACGCCATAAAACCCAAAAACTTTACATTGGCTTCAATATTAAGCAGTTTTGTCATTTTTATAAGATGCTGTAAATAAGATTGACCAGCATAGCCAATTATATGCAAAGTTATGTTGGGTTTTTTCTTTTTAACAATCGCCAGTGCTTCCAGCAAATCTTCAATTCCTTTATCTTTACATACCTTAGCAAAAAAAATAATATCAAAGGTTGACTCTATACTGCTATCCTTTGTAATAGTAGGAATTGTCTCCGAATATTCGTGAAAATGCAATTGTACATGTGGGTTTAATGATAATGAAATTTGAGCCATTTCCTTAGTTCTCACACCGATATGCTTCGTTCTTTTAAGGATTTCTTCTTCTATTTTTATCCTTTTATTTGTACTAAAATCGCGTGCACTTGCATTTCTTACAAATCCTTGTATTGTTACAAATGTAGGAAACTGGTCTATAAGCGGAAGAATGCCGACAGAATAATATGGGTTTTCGGCACCGTGCAGATGAATGATATTTGGATTAATATTCCTTATTATTTTTTTAATTCTCTGTTTTGCATAGCAATAATTTGTCCTTGATTCTATGCGTAGTCGATTATAAACTTTCCCAGGAATAAAATTTGGTGCATGTTGATAAAAATGGTATTGCACATTTTTTATCTTAACATATTGTTGTTTGTTCGTAAAAATATTGGGTGCCACAATATGAAGTTCAATGTCAGTTCTATCTTGAAATAATTCAATCAGATTATCTATCCACGGTGCAAATTCATTTACGTGTGGTGTGTGAAAGAAAGCTTTCATTTGTGCATTGGCAAAATGACAAAGCCAAACAACTCTAAATTTTTTATTTGTTCCAGATTCCATGTGCTTTTTGGTTTATGAGTTTATTAGTTTGATAAACTTCGAATGGTATGTTCAGAATATTAATTATACAAGTGGCTAACATAACTCCGGCTAATTGTAAAGGGCTTTTGGCTAATATTATAGCAAGAGGTATATATACGATAAAAATAATAACAACTAATCTTGTACTCAGATAAAGTTTCCCCATTCCATTAATATATTGAGAATAGGGAGAAAGGAAGACATTAATAGCAGCATATAATGCCATTGTGGCAGAAACAGCAAAAGGTATATCGATTTTTTTTCCAACCCAATATGAAAAAACATATGGACTAGCAATCAGCATAAAAATAATACCAACAAAAACCAACAAAGAAAATTTATTCAATTTTGTTAAAGTATTTTTGAGCCAAGCAAAATCTTTTCGAAAGTAGGCATCTGTTACTGCGGACCAGATAGGAGTCATAATTATACCATAAAGCATAACAGGCACCTGAAAGTATTTAAAAGCTATATTATATACTGCTACTTGCTCAGCCCCTAAAATTTGTGTTATAATCATATTGGAGGAGGTAAAAAGAATAATGGATGCAATTTGAATTAAGAAAAATTTAACACCTAACCCCAAGAGGGAATGAGTGTGTTCCCATTTTATATTTTTTATGCTTGGAGCCAAATACCGATATCTTTTTCGAAATAAAAAAAAGGTTGCAATCAACAAAACAATAACAGGAACAATACTTAAAACAAATCCCATAATTACAAATGCCCCTTTCATAGTAAGGGAAAGTATATATATGAGAATTAAAGAAACAATATTACCAATAGGGCCAAAAGCGTTGTTTAAGGCAGGCCTTTGGTCTGCCATCAAAATAATTCCTATTAACTGAAAGATGAATCTTAATAGAAAAAAAGTAAAAACAATTAATGCCAATAGGCTAAGTTCTTTAGCAGGAACAAGGGAAGTGTTTAATATCTCATTCCAGTGCAAGAAAGGGTTTACGCAATAAAAAACTATTAATACTACAATGAAAATAATTGAAATAATTGCATAGGTTGTACTAACATATTCTTTGGCAAGTTGTTGTTCTCCTTGTGCAAGCGCTTCAGTAAGCCGGTTTCGTAAGCCATTTCCTAAACCCGCATCAAAAAATGTGAACCAACCCACAATTGAAGTTAGCGTCAGCCAAATACCATATCTTTCAGCATCAAGGTAATGGAGAAGCAATGGGACAAATAGTAAACCAATAACAACACTTATCGCTTTCAAGAAAAAAGAGTACAAAATTTGTTTCTTTGCCAGATTGCTTCTTTCGGAGCCTTTGGAAAAAAAAGATGCAAATTGATTAAAAATCACAAACGGGTTCCAAGTCCGCCAGCCCAAAACCACTTTCATAATTTTATTTTCTATTGGTAAAAAATTCTATTGTTTTTTTTAATCCTAACGCAAAACTTATATTAGGGATAAAATTTAGTTTTTCCTTTATTAAACTTATGTCTGCAAACGAATGCTTAATATCCCCTTCTCTAGATTTAGCATATATTGCCTCAATGTTCTTTCCTAAAAGATTATTAATCTGTATCACAAGTTCATTTAATGTAATTTGCCCGTGACAAGCGCAATTCATAACTAATCCACTCTCAATATCTTTAGTTGCAGCCAGTATATTGGCTTCAACAACATTTGCAACATAAGTAAAGTCACGGCTTTGTGTTCCATCGCCGTAAATAGTCGGCTGCTTGTCTGCTTTTATCGCTTCAATAAACTTAGGTATAACCGCTGAATATTGAGAGTTTGGGTCCTGTTTAGGGCCGAAAACATTAAAATATCTTAGCGTAACTGTTTCCATACCGTAAAGTCTGGAGAAAACATTACAGTATTTTTCACCCGCGAGTTTGGAAACTGCATAAGGCGAAAGAGGATTGGGAAACATATCTTCGCTTTTGGGAAGTTTGGGGTTATCTCCGTATACTGAAGATGAGGAAGCATAAACTATTCTTCTTACACCCGCATTTTTAGATGCGTCGAGAATATTTAATGTACCCATAACATTTACTTCATTTGTAGTTATGGGATCATTTATTGAACGGGGAACGGAGGGTAAAGCTGCCTGGTGAAGAATTACTTCAATATCTTTTACAGCCTGCCGCACAATATGATAGCTTCTAATATCCCCTTCCAGAAACTCAATATCTTTTTCAAATTCTTTTAGGTTTTCTCTTTTGCCTGTGGCCAAATTATCCAATACCCTAACAAAGTGCCCCCGTTTTAATAATTCTTCCACAATATTGGAACCGATAAAACCAGCTCCACCAGTGACAAGGAATTTCGTATCGCTCATAATTATTTTGGTTTGTTAGTTAAAAAATAAGCTACTTTAAATAATCAGTTTCATATTATGGTTTAACTTTATGTTTTTTACCCCCATTCCCATTTGATGAATAGTTGTAATAATATTTGTAATAATAACCATAACCGCTCTTATATCTAAAATCGTTTAGTACGGTACCAAGGAATGGAATCTTATTGCGTTTAATTATGTCAACTGCATCCATCATTAATTGATTTTTAGTTTTATCAGCACATACAACCAAAATAGTTCCGTCAACAAACTTTGTAAGGATTTCAGTATCGATAACGGCGACTATTGGGGCGGAATCAATAATTATTACATCAAAAAAATCTCGTATTATTTTTAAGAAATCGTCCATTTTTTTAGATTCTAACAATTCAGCTGGATTTTTGATAATTGAACCTGACGTTATATAACTTAAATTATTCTTTCGGGTTTTTCTTATTATCTCTTCTAATTTTGTTTTGTGAAGTAAAAAATCTACAAGTCCCGGTTTTTTATCAACTCCCATAATAGCGTGAATTCTAGGTCTTCTTAAATCACAGTCTAATAATAAAGTTCTCTTATTTGATTGAGCAAAATTTCCTGCCAAATTAAAAGAAACAAAAGATTTACCTTCACCCTCTGCCGCTGAGGTTACTAATATTATTTTAGGAATCCCGGAATCGGCTTTGGAATGGAGAATACGCGCTTTAATGGCCCGAAATGACTCACTTACAGGAGAATCCGATTCATATAAAGCTAATAATTCCTCATTGTCGTGATAATTATTGATATTATAAATTGAATGAGGTATCCATGAAAGAAAACTAATATCATTCTTCTCAATATCATCGGGTGATTTAATCGTATCGTCGAAATAATCCTTAATTAAAATATAACCGAAAGCAATTACAGGCGATATCATTAATCCAATAAGAATAATCATTAATCTGTTTGGTTTTGCAGGACTATCCGGAACCCTGCCCACACCAATAATTACCAAATTTCCCGGCTGCGAAAGTTCATTGATCAAAGCTTCCTGGTACTTCTGTTGCACAAGCGTGTATAGTTGCTGCAAAGACTCCATATTTCTTTGGTACCCGGCAAATTCCATAGATTTTTTGGGTAATCTACTAATACTACCTTCATATTTATTAATTATTGTTTGTAATTCATTCAATTTTATTGAAAGAGAATGATTTCTTACTTCCTCTTCTATTAGTTTCTGTGCAAGGTCCTTTATCTGGTCCGGGCTGCCTGAAAATGCCCCTGTCTTAATGCCGTTAATTTTGGAACTCAATTTCTGCTTTAGTTCGTTTATTTTCCGATCATATTCATTTATTTTAACTGAGACATCCATATTAGGGCTTTTATTAGCCATAGCCATGTCCCTGTTCATCTGAAGTTCGGCTATCTGTTTTTGAAGCACATCTATATAGGCTTGTGAAGTCTGGCTTTCAAGATAATTAGCGAGATATGGATTCTGATTGCCTATTTCTTTTTTATATTGATCCAATACCCCCTTAGAAGTCATCAAGTCGATTTTTGCAGCATCCCTCTGTGCATCCAGCTGTGAAAGCTGTGTTATTAATTCTGACGATTGAGCGTCTAAAGATACTATTCCGCCTTTTTCCTTAAAATTTGATAATTCATTTTCTGCGTTATTCAATTCGGTCAATTTTTCCTTGCTTTGATTTTCCAAAAACTTTCTTACTACATTAAGCTGGTTGCGGTTTTCTTCAAGATTAAATTGTAAAAATTTTTCTGCATATGTATTGGCAATTAGGGAAGCTTCTTCTGGTGAAGGTGATTCTGCTGAAATCTCAATAACATCCATACCCGCTTTTTGCTCGGTTTTAACCTTAGTTAATAAAAGTCCGGTAATATCGCTAAGTGTTTTATGTCCGTTTATACCTTCTTCATTCTTGTCAAGTGTCAATAAATTAAAAACTTTTTTATTTTTCGCATTTTCAATAGTATCAATTAGGGCTTTAGCAACTCTTTCTCTGGTATCATAATTCTGAATAACCTCAATTTCATTTGCGATAAATCTATCGCTATTCTCAGTTTTTACTTCAGGTAATGATCCGTCTTTTAAAACAGTTTGCTGCTGAACGATTATTTTTAAAGTAACGGTGGATCGATAGATGTTTGGCGGATACATAGCATAAGCCAGAGAAAGGATAAAAATAATTATCGGAATAATCATGAAAGTCTTAAGATTTGTACGGATCAGCAGGATGTAATCCTTGATTGATTTAGTAGAGCCGAATGAATAATTTTTGAAGTCAAAATCCGTGTTTTGCATAACATTCCCTAATTATTATTTTATTTATAGATGTAAACCAGAAGAGTAGCGATGGATGCGACGGTTGATACTATTGAAAGAACGAGACTTAAGTAATCTCTAAGGTACCATTTGGGTGCTCCGGGAACCAGAAGTATATCACCTGGATGCAATCCTGGAATTTTTAACGGTTTAGACAAATCGCTGTTATTCCATAAAAGGTCGCTGTAATTAAACCTAACAATTGTTTGGCTGGAATCCGGGTTAATTCTGAATAACTTTAGATCATCAACATTAGCGTCCTGAGTCGGTCCGCCTGCTAATGAAAGCAGATCATTTACACCGCTTGCAGAGGGAACAATATACTGACCGGGAAATTGTACGTATCCCCAGATCATTACTTTAATATTAATGCCCTCCGGATTGGAATAATCGTATAATGCACCGTTATGCTGCGTATTCTCTTTAAGGCTTTTCCCGATTTGTATATCTTCCTGTGCAAAAATATTAGTAGTTAAAACTACGAATAATAAAATACCGGTAAGAAGTAAGCTTTTTGTTTCCATAGAAAATTAAAATTAATGTTATGAAATGTTGAATTTAATTAAAAATTAAATAAACTTTTAAGGTTACCTGCTTATGATTCACCCTAAGCTTATCTTTCCAAAATGTACTTTGTTTTCAAGATGTTCTCTTAAGACTATCTAGCGCCCTTACCTAGAATAACAATTTTAGCTACTAATAAAAAGATTTTAATATCAAACAAAAGACTAATTTTTTTAACATATAGCAGATCAGTTTTCATCCATTTCGTAAAGTTTGTTTCATCCCTATAATATGCCTGCCAGATACAACCTAACCCAGGTTTTATTATAAATCTTTTCAACTGGTATTTTTCATATGCAGAAATTGGTGTTGATAATGGTCTTGGTCCAATAATTGACATTTCACCTTGCAATATATTAAATAACTGTGGTAATTCATCAAGGCTGTATTTTCTTAAAAATTTCCCAATTCGTGTTATTCGCGGATCATTGTTACTTTTAAATAACTTACCACCTTGCATTTCATTAATATTTTGTAACTCGATCTGTTTGGTATGCGCATCTTTTATCATTGTTCTGAATTTATATATATAAAATGGCTTGCAGTTTTTACCAATTCTTTTTTGTTTAAATAGAGCCGGACCTTCTGAATCTATCTTAATAATTATAGGTATTAAAATAAAAATAGGCATTAAAATTATTATTGCAATTAATGCCACAAAATAATCCATGATGTTTTTAATTATTAAATAATATTTTCTCTCAGGTTTACTAAGGAAGGTATTCCATGCAAGATCTATACGTTGATAGTACCCACTTTTTATTCCTTTAATTTGATGTGCTATAATATTTTTTTCCATTTAGACCTCGAGAGTTTTTTTATCATTCTTCTTGAAATAATTTCATAAAATTCTTAAAATAATAATTTATTTTTGTGTGAAATTCTTTTAATTCAACCTCTTGAATTTCTCACAGCTTCGCCTCTTGAGTTCCAATTGAATCTCTTCTGATGATCCTCTATAATTTCCTGAGGGAAGTCCTCAACTAATTATGAACTTCTTGCGTGTTTTATTAAAATGTTATACAAACATATAAAGAAATATTTGATGTCTGTCTTGATTGGATTTTTTTGAAAAGCTAACAGATACTTTTTTTCGGATGCCACTAATTCATCAGAGTTTTTAGGAAGATCTTTATAGAATGGAGGTATCAAACCAGGCTTTGTGAATATCCGTAATTTTTGTAAATCCGGAGGATATTGATCAAACTTATTGCGGCTTAATGGACGTACCCCCACTAACTTAATATCGCCTTTCAGAAAATTAAATAAATTAGGCAGTTCATCAATCCAATATTTTCTTAAAAATTTCCCCCATGGTGCAATTCTGAAATCATCTTTTATTTTAAGTCCCTCCCCCAGCCCATTTAAATTGCGTACAAAATCCTGGATATATTCTGAATAAGGATGCATAGTCCTTAACTTATAAATATAAATCGGTTTTCCACCTTGGCCAATTCTCTGCATTTTAAAGACGATGCTGTAAAATAATTTCTTTTCAGGTACAGATCCTTTATCTTTAACTGCTGCAAAATAAACAACTTCACCAACTACAACAAGGTCTAATACTCTAAAACCAGAATATACTACTCTACCTAATCCTTCAGCCAGAGAGATATCACGGTCTTTTCCCCTATTTAACATAAAATAGAGCTTTCTTGTAATTTGCAACTTGGGAAAAATTCTATTCCAAATAAAATTAAAGAAATAAAGTGTCTTCCCAATCACAAGAGAGTATTTTTTTATAAACCTGTGATACCTATAATGGTTAGGGTGTAAAGCTCCAACAAATACCCCCCCCTGTACTAATGTTTTTCTTACATCAAGTAAATAACTATTTATTTGATTTTGTTCATTCAAAATATGCAGGTTTACAAATAATTGATATGATTCAGGCGGCGCAGAGGAGAAACCATTTGGACCACTAGATTTTATTATTATTGTTTTACGAGTATCAAATGATTTGAAATCAAGTACGTTGTCGAGAAGTAAAAATACTTCTCCGTATTCTTTCAGATATTCAAATTGCATCCGCTCCTTAACTACAGATTCAGATGCCTCCGTGCTCTTAAAACTGTACTTCAAATCATGTTCCTTGCCGTTGGGCAATTTTCTAAAATCCTCTATCTCATAAGCTTTTAAGAATTTTATAGTGGGGTCATCAGTTCTGATTTCTTTCTTTGCTGCAAACAAAGCCATCGAAACCAATGAAGACAATATTGCATAGCCTACTAATGTTTTGATAAAACCAGCAGAGCTGTTAAATCCTAGCTGCACAAAAATCATTGATAGGACAATCAGTGTAATGAACCACAAATAAAATCTTACTTTAAATTCAAATGATTTCAATTTTTTAGGTGGACGTACTACAGGAATGAATTTATTTGTTGTGGCAGCTGAAATCAACCAACCTAAATATATTAATACCAGTAATGGAAATCCCTTTTCTATAAAATTATCCGGGGTCAAGTTTGATATAATTCCAATATAACAGAACATTGTTAGTATTAAGCCATCAATAAGAAAATATTCAATAGATAATTTGTTATGTTGAATATATCTTTTCATGATTTTCTATTACTCTAATAAATGAAAATTATGTAACATTTGCGCTATTATCCATTGATTTTTAGTTTTAGGTGTGATGTCCATCAATGCTATATTATTTGCCTGATAAATATAAAACATTTTGTTTGATTAAATACAAATTTTTAAAAGGATCTATTTGCACAGTTTTTTTAATTTATTTAGAACAACTACACAATAGCTACCAATTAAAGTGCCAATTTACTTAACGGCATAAAATTAAAGAAATGAAGATGATTTGGAAGTGTTATTCTCATTTTGGGAATATTATTCTATAATTCAGACAGTAAAATATTATAATACGCTATTCAAGTTAAACTTTGAATTATAGAGAGGATGATTTATTATCTTTATTCTTTTGCCAGTGATTAAATATTAGCCAGGCCATCACCTGGCCAATATCTTGATATTAATAATAAGTTAATTCTTAAGGCACCGGACACTGAATCCAAATATCTTAGTATTGAAGTCGAGATGGATATTACTATTATCGTAGGATAGGGAAATGTCGTATGAGTAAGCCGCATCGTGCTCCGTAGAAGGCCAAAAGAAAGTGTCGTATCCTAAAGCGTTGAAGGTCCCAGCTTCAAGGCGGTAGCCAGTAAACAAGGCTGAAAAACCGCTGGTATTAGTATTTGTGTTGTCCTGTCCGATAGCCTTTAATGCATTGCCATCTCCACCTACTATAGTTGACAATGTTGCGAATTCAGCATTTGTAGGTATATGCCAACCAGTTGGACATATTCCTTGTGCCCCTTCCGTTGTTACATACTGCATCGCTTCATCCCATTGGTATAAGCCGCCGTAAGTTGTGCAAATAGCTTCATTATTATTATAGCAGTATTTTTCTATTGTGGGGTTGTTTGTTTGACTACCATCGCTATTTGAACCGCCGGTTGTGCTATTTATCATTGTGCCTACATTAAGATTTTCTTTTAACCAGCATTGGCCGCCGATTTGTATAGTGTTGTAATAAGCAGCACCATCATTATTAGGACCCCCTTCATAATACACCTTTTCTGTTCCAACGCAAGGGCTTCCGTCAGCGGTATTATCATTCGCTAAAATCATTATTTTGAAATTACTATTCTCAACACCGGAGTATGTCCATGTAATTGTTTTGATGAGACCATCTTGGCTATTTATACCAGGACCAATATCGCCAGTAGCGGTTGTAGGAGAATTATAATTATAATCCCATGTAGTTCCACCATTACTTGATACTTGCATACTGATGGTAACTGTGCCTGGTAATACGTCTGCGTCTGCTACATCGTAATGAACCGTTACTGTTGTACCGGAAATACTGAATGTTACATTTGTAACTACAGGATTAGTATTCTGTGCCCATAATTGTGAGGTTAACAAAACAATTACGGCTAAATAATATAATATATTTTTCAATTTCATTTTTTTATTCCTTTTATTTTAATAACAACATTTTCTTTATTTCAACAAAATTGCCAGATTGTATTTTGTAAAAATAAATCCCGTTGCTTAAACCCACGGCATTAAAATTAATTTTATAACTACCAGCTTCCTGATATTGATTTACAAGGGTTTTTATACGTTCACCTATTACGTTATATACATTTATCAGTACATTTGATGATGCAGGTATGGAATATGTAATAACTGTAGTTGGATTGAAAGGATTGGGGTAGTTTTGGGCTAAATCATATTTCAAAATTACGGACACAACTTCTACTGTTTTTGAGTATTTGAAAGCTCCATCCTTGTCAATCTGTTTTAAGCGATATTGGGATTTCCCATTCAGTGGTTTATTATCAATGAAGCTATACTTATTTGGTGAATTGCTATTACCATGTCCATTAATAAATCCAATCTTTTCCCAATTTGTTTGGTTGTTTTGTGTAACAAGAGAGGCTCTCTCAACGTCAAATCCGAAGTTACTGACTTCAGTTGCTGTTGCCCATTGAAGCTCTATACCGCTTACGCTTTGCTTTGCAGTAAACGAAGTTAGTTCAACAGGTAAAGATCCGACATCAGAATAACCTACCCCGATACCAGCAAAAAGCTGTATGGAAAAAAGGAATAGAGAAGTAATTATAACTTTCATTTGAACCTCGTTATTTTAAATGAAATAAAATTTTATGTAAAATTATGTAAATAATATAGCTATTAAAAACTAATGTTTCAATAAATATTTTATTTTAATAATATAATGTATATATGGGATTAATTAATTTATTCAGGAAGAGATTGAAATGAAGAATTGTGCCGGTTGTAGTACCTTTAACATGGTAAACCCCTGTAAGTTATTCACTTACAAGGGCTTACTGAGCGGGGCCGACGAGACTCGAACTCGCGACCTCCTGCGTGACAGGCAGGCGTTCTAACCAACTGAACTACGACCCCAATTCCATTTAAGAACTTATTAAAAAATATAGGTCGAAATATATGGGACTGTTAATGCAAAATCAAATTTTTCTGTCTATTAACTTAAATAGCCGCTTTTGAAGAAGGAAGAAAAGAGTGGGCTATTTGAAATTAAAAAGGCGCTTCGGTAAGCGCCTTAACGAACGTGGGCAGAGAGGGAATTGAACCCCCGACACAAGGATTTTCAGTCCTTAACTATCCCTAAAACACATGCTAAAATACGCTTTTTATACCCTGGATGTAAGTTGATTGCCCTCTCCCGATAACGTTTGGGTGACAAATGGGTGACAACGTTATCATTTTTCCTTAAATCGTTTCTTCTCTTCAATCATCAGAGATTTTTGATATAGATAATGCATTATATATGAATACCCAATACTCTGGGAATCAATAGCAGCTTTTTGTTTCTGGAAAAATTCAAAATCATTTTTCAATTCAACTTGTTTTACTGAATCCTCCCGAACCTGTGCCGACAATTTATATGCCACACAACTCAATATGAGTAATATAACAAGGACGATTATTCTCCATGATTTCATGTTTGTTTCCTTCTATTAAATTATTAATTATGTGTAATGGTTTTCCACGCGCTATTTATATACATGTAGAGATTATTATTCTCAGTATCTATATCCATATCGCCCTGATTAGGATTGCTTGAGTGCGCACCATTAACACTCATTACTCTCGGAGTTTTTACCCATGTATTATTTCCCCTTAAAGCAGTTGTAACATCTGCCGTTCCTGTACCCTTAGCATATCTTGAATCTGATAATCTTGAATCGTTACCTACACAAGCAGTAAAACTGGAAGTACCGAATCCTGGAAATTGTGAACTGATTTGCGTCCAGTCACCGGATATTAACATAAAAGCATTGCTATTATCTTCATTAACGACAATATCTCCCTCATTAGGAGAAGATGGCCAGGTATCACCAGATTCTTGACTTGTTTGCGCAAAGCCAGATAGGTGCGGGTCAGTTGCTCTTGAAACCTCAGACCAGATGCCGTTATAATATATTAATGTTAAGACAAATTGGTCGTGCATTATATAGTTATCAGTAGTTGCAAGTTTTAAGTTTGCTCCCGATTTTATTACCAAAAAAAGTTGGTCTGTTGAATCGTGATACTGAAGCGTGATCTGTCTCCCATTCGTCGTACCGCCAATAATATGCGCAATAAATCGTGTGTGCGAAGCATCCGCTCCAGGCTTCACAAGGAAGTAACTGTAATTTGCATATCCACTAATATTAAATACCGAATCAGTGCCAATTAGATTGCAACTAAAAGTAGTAATATTGGAACTTTGCCTACCAAGTGGCTGATATTTGGCATCACTCATTGCTTTTTTATAAGCATAATTAGAATCAGCTATTGGTATCCATGAACCATCGTTATAATAACTCAGAGAGGTGCTATTATTATCATAACTGAAATCTCCAATGTTCGGAAAAGCCGGATAACTGTCTGTTGCTGTTCTCGGATAGCCCATTGAAGTCCACGGAGTTCCGGTTACATACCCTGCTGATGTCCACGGAGTACTGCTTAATTTCGAAACGTCCAAAGTAGAAGAAGAAGTTAAATAGCTTCCAGCTGGTGCAGCTCCTACTTCCGAATAAGTGTAAGTAGGTTTAGTAGATGCTTTAGCCCACGCAGAAACATCCGAGGCTGTCCTTGAATTTGATAATCTTGAATCGTTACCAACACAAGCAGTAGAACTGGAAGTACCGAATCCTGGAAACGCTCCTGAACCGCTAGATATTGGTGTCCATGAACCACCGTTATAGTAACTCAGAGAGGTGCTATTATTATCATAACTGAAATCTCCAATGTTCGGAGAAGCCGGATAACTGTCCGTCGCTGTTCTCGGATAGCCCATTGATGTCCAAGGAGCTGAATTTAACTTGGAGGCATCTAATGTGCTGGAAGATGTAAGATAACCCATCGATGTCCAAGGGGTACCGGTTATACTACCCCCACTCGAAGGTGTGACATTCCTTGAAACTTCATTCCATATACCACTATAATATATCAATGTGATATTATAGCCTTTAGCCATTACGTACGAATGGGTTGAAAGGTGTATCGATGCTGTTGAGTCTATTTCCAATCCAAAAGGGTTTGTATCATTATATTGAAGTATGATCTGTCTTCCATTCACTCCGCCGTTAATGGTAGCGATTGTGACTCCTTCCTGTGTATTTGTCCCACTCATAATGAAGTAAGTATAATTTCCATACGAACTAACATCAAAGACAGACGAATTAGCATCAGCTTGATTCCAATCATACGCCTCAACACCGAAAGTTAATTTACCAATTGTACAATTATTGATCGTTCCTGTCAGCTTGGAAGCATCTAAAGTACTGGAAGAGGTAAGATACCCCATTGATGCCCAAGGGGTACCGGTTATACTACCCCCACTCGAAGGTGTGACATTCCTTGAAACTTCATTCCATATACCACTATAATATATCAATGTGATATTATAGCCCTTAGCCATAACGTACGAATGGGTTGCAAGGTGTATCGATGCTGTTGAGTCTATTTCCAATCCAAAAGGGTTTGTATCATTATATTGAAGTATGATCTGTCTTCCATTCACTCCGCCGTTAATGGTAGCGATTGTGACTCCTTCCTGTGTATTTGTCCCACTCATAATGAAGTAAGTATAATTTCCATACGAACTAACATCAAAGACAGACGAATTAGCATCAGCTTGATTCCAATCATACGCCTCAACACCGAAAGTTAATTTACCAACTGTACAATCATTGATCGTCCCTGTCAATTTGGAAGCATTCAAAGTAGAAGATGCAGTTAGATAACTTCCTTTAGGTTGGTACTTAGTAGTATCATTTCCCGCATTGAATAATGAATCTGTAATTTTCTTAGTTACGCCATTCTGAAAAATAGGAATTAGGTCTGCGCTATTGATCACCGTTGCCGGTGGAAACTGATCTATTCTTTTGTCCTGCGCTAACGTTGGAAATGTTAACACCGATAAAAGTAACGTAAAAATTATGTGTCTGAGTTTCACTTTATCTCCTAATTATTTATTAAAAATTTTATAATATAACATGCCAGCCATTCTCGTCAACAACATGCCCGCCACCCTCAAGCGTCCATGTAGCGGGGTCAGCGAGACACGCTGCAAGATCGACATACGTAGCACTTTGCAATTTGATAATTACCATGTCATAATCAATAATATCGTTTAAGTAATAAGGCGTAATGTCTGTAACGTGAAAAAACACACTCGCTCCACTTCCGTCTTTCAAAATTGCTCCGTCTGCGCAAGCCTTAAAATAGACGTCCGCATGATTGAGGGCGTATATTTGGATAAATTTATCTCTCGGAGTTATACCGTCAATCTCCACGCAATATTTGTGGAGATTAACTACAATCTCAAATTCTGCATAATCTCCGTAAGTTTTCCAATTTCTCTTTCTCGTAAATAGTGAGGTCGATAGCACTTCGTCCGGTACTGAAAACGTCGGCGTTAGAACTGCATGATCTAAAACTACCGTATTACCGCCGTTGATTAGCGCAGGGCTGCCCATTCCAAAAAACATTATTCCTCCTTAAACATTTTGCGTTATTAACATAAATTCGCCATTAAGGTCATACTGTAACGAGAGCACTTGAAAGTAGTGTCCTATACTTATCGCGCCTGTAATAGTCTGGAGAGTATAGTCTGATAATATCCGAACGACACAAAGGCGACCGTGTGTCGCATAATCAACCATATCGAACCAAATACAATCATCACCTATCATATACACGTGAATGTAGTCCGAAGGGGACGGAGAGGTGCGAAATAAAAATCTTAAATTATTATACCAATCGAGAGAGAGTAAATCATTTGATGCTGCCGACTCGACATAATCCCTCTGAATACTCGGGTCGATTTTAGCGGCGAAAGTGTACGTATAATAATCTGATCTGTTAGCAGCCTTGAAACCAACACTCACACCGTCCCCCTGAGCTGGCTGTCCCGCAGTCTGATAGCCGAAAATCTGACTTTTATATAAATAATTGCAGTCGACCGTTATCAGGGGAAGCCAATCATTTCTTATAAGTCTATAGCCGTCTGGATTATCGGGGTCGTCTATTATTGTTAATTTGAAAATTGGCAACGTCATTCTTACAAAGTCCCATAGGTACGGTCTTAAGACATTCACCGCTTTATCATTTACGCTTCCCGCTCCATGAAATATGGTGTCCTGATTCAACGCCCAGACCATTTGCATATCAAGGCACACCTGAGCAAGTTCAATCTGTGTCGAGCCTGTCATTGGAAGTCCGCTCGTTAGGTCAATATTAAAAATAACCGCTTTCCATACGTCAGGCATAATACTAAGAGGAAAACCGCACGCCTGAAACATACATTGCAGTAAATACAAATATGTTACATTCTCGTGTCCTGTGTTATCTGTGGAGTAATTAAATGCCATATTTGAGGCGTCTAACTGAGCTTGCAGCACGCTCGAACATATTTTTTTCACTGTTAGCTTTTGGTAAGCATAACTAAGAGACACTGTCCAGAACGAAGTCTCTATATCCCTATTCGCTTTTGTTATAACGTATTTTTTTAGAACTACCGAGTCCAGAAATAACCTAACGTCTGCGCCGACTGTTAAAGCGTACGGGATTTTATCAAATATGCTTAAATCAAAAGTCGAAATAACAGGCTCTCCCCTGTCCGTATGCTCCTGAATTGGAAATACGCTATTCGTTATATCGACATAATCGCTTATGTCCTGCCATGCAGAGCCGACATATAATTTTAAGCTATACGACATTCCTAACCCCTGCGTTATTTAATCGTAGCTGACTTTTATTAACAGTCTCCCTTGTGAACGTCAAACCGTCTATGTTAGCATGCACGTTTACAATCGGACTCATGTTTTTATTTATTAAATTTCGATTAAGTGCAAGTATGGCGTTCACAATATCCATGTTATTATTTGAGCTCTGCCCTGCGGGTGTAACTTGTACGTGTTCCCCGCTTTCTACTAAGATCGGGTAAGAGTCATTAGGAAAACCTGGCGGTACTGTAAAATCGCCTCCCTGCGCTAATTTCGGAGCTATACTAAAACCGCGTGCTAAAGTCATTGCCATAGAAAATCCAGCCATTCCCGCAGTATCCGCACCTCCAAAACTCATTATACTTGCTAACATAGCTGGCTCTGCATATGCAGCCGCCAAAAGCCCTCCCGTTGTCACGCCCGCAATAACAGCCGTCGTCTGTGCTCCCTCTGACACTGCTTCTTGAATAAAAATACTTTCAATGTATTTCTCTACAATATTTCCAAGTGCTGTCACTATGGAGTCGATAATACTTGCGCCAGCATCTTTGAAAATGCTTTTAAGACCTTCGCCTAAATTCTTTGTCCCATTCATCATTTGAGTTATTGTACTTTTCCAATTACTCACAAGTGATTTTGTAAGATTCGTAGTCGAGTCATACATAAAGGAATTATTCTTTTTCCATGCTACGACTAACTTATCCTGTTGCGCTTTTTGATAATCGCTTACATTTGATTTGTCCTCTTTCTCTCCAAACTGTTTCTGCTGAGTGATGTCGATTAAGGGTTTATTAGTACCAAGCTCTTTATTCTTTGCTTTAATTTTTTCGTTTTCTTCTTCCAAAGATTTCAATTTTGCTGCGAGAAGTTTCGCTAAATATGTTTTATATTCCTCAAGTGAGAGAGTATGGTCTCTGATCTGAGTGTCAACTCTTTCTTTCTCAAGTGATGTTATTTGAGCGTCGTACGACTTTTCAAATTCTATTTTTTTAGCGAGTAATTCTTCCTCCGCTTTTTTCTCATCGTCGACTCTGCCCTGATTAGCTTCCTTGAGAGCGGTTTCTAAAGCGACTCCTAAAAGTTTTTTCTTATCGTTAATAATTTGCTGCTGAGCCACACTGAGCCCGCCAACCTTTTCTTCATTCTCAAGTTTAAGCATACCGATATTATACTCGTCACTTGCTTCTTTCTCGTCTTTATCATATTTGTTTTTTATATCGTCTCTGTAAAGTTTTCCGTATGCTTCCATGAGCTGATATTGTACGTCAAGTTGATCTTTAGCCTGAGCCTCCGCTTCTTTCTTTAAGTCGGCTGCGGCTTTCTGATCTGCTTTTGTGGGGTCTCCCATGTTAAGAGGTTTCACTTTAACATTCATTTCAAGTTTTTGATTAGCCTTGAATAAACTTGCTATCGAGTCGTATGAGTCCACTGCGTCATTTTTCATTGCAGTTAAACCACTCCCCCATATTTGAACTGCATGCTTAAAATCTCCCATAGCAAAAGCGACAAAAGAAGCTCCGAAAGTTCCCATGATGTCACCAGTCTCTAAAATGGCAATTTTAATAAGTAAGAAAGCTCCGGCTATAATTTTCGCTGCAATTCCGAGCCCTTGCATCATGGCAGTAGTGTTATTTCCCTTGTCGATTGCTCCACTAAAGCTGCCTGTTACTGCTTCGATAGCCGGTACAAGCTCCGCTCCCATTCCCTTTTGAAGCTCCTCGACCTTATGGCTGAGAATTTCCATACGTCCGGCGTACGTGTTAGCACTTGCCTGAGCCACTCCCCCGAAGTGATTAGATATGCCTTCGGTTATCATCTTAAGACGTTCCTCAGAGCCGCTCACTCCCTGTACGTCAATACCCATACGTCTTAAAGCGTTTGCCTGAGAACCGAAAGACCGTGTTATCATTGTCCCTGCGGCTTCAAAGCTCATTCCCCTTGCGGTTGCTAAGTCCATTGCAGCCTGAGTAAGCTGTTTAATTGTATCTGCGTTTCTTGTGTACATGCCCATAAATGACATGCCCTCAAGCAAATCATTTTTCTTAAATCTTGTAGTTTTATCTAACGAGTCTGCGTATTTATCAAGCTCCTTTGAAGCTGCGCCAACAGCGAAATTTAATTTAGTGAGAGCGGTCTCAGACTTTCCGTATAGGTCAACACCTTCCTTGAGAAAATCAAAAATCTTTGCAGCTGCGAAAAATCCCGCTAACATGCCGGTGACTTTAGTTATACCCGCACCGATTTTATCGGAGAATACGCTCCCTATTTCCTCTGCCTTTGTGGCTGTCGTACTCTTAAGATCGTTAAGGCTCTGTTCCATTTTATCGACCTTAGCGCTGATCTCGACATAGGTCTCGCCTAAACTATTTCCACTATCACTCAAGAGTGCCTCCTTCGTTTATGAATTTCTGATAGTCCATTTCTGCCGATTGTTTTCTATCCGTGTATGTTTCAAGATCAATTTTTCCGCTATGCACGTAACTCATTAAAGCAATAGCCCTGTCAAGTAATTCTCTGTATTCAGTTATTAAACGCTTCTCTGTTTTTTCGTAAGATATATTACAGTAGTGAGCTATTAAGGTGTTTGAGGTGACTCGACTAATTCGTTTGCTATCTCCGCTACTTTTTTTTTTACGTCCACGCCCTCAAGTAATAAAGCCTCTGCGTACAGATCAAAAATTTGAGACTGAGAAAATATTTTAAGCAAATAATTTGGTTTAAGCAGTTTTCTCATTTCCCATTTTTTAATAAATCCATGCCACTTGATACAGTCATAATTATACCTGAGCGACTGACTGATAGTAGTAGCGCATACAATTAAATTACTTGCTGGCTTATCTGCGTTCTTTTTAGCAAATTCCGCAAGTGATAAAACGTCCTCTGCTGATCGCTCAGAGAGGACGCCAAAGCCTTCGATAAATTTCGTGGCTCTAATCATATATTAGGTATGTACTTCCGTTAAAGTTCCTGTTCCGGTGAAGTTTCTGCTGACCTGTACGGCGTTGCCGCCAACGGTGTCAACGTCAAAGCCTTCCTCAGTTATAATAACGTTACCGGAGTAAGTCGAGCCTGTGTCGGCTACACCTGAGAACGCTACTATTGAGTTTATAGCAGGAGGTGTTACGCCAACTCTCATAAACCCTGTGAATGAACCAGTCCAGCCGATATTTTTAGCGGGCTTAAATTCCTCGAAGCCAGCCGAGCCGTTATCGCTTACGTTTATCGGTGAAGCTGATTTTTTCAAGCTCCACTTTGTTATTTTAACTGCTGTCGGCGTGCTGCCGAAAGATATAGTCCCTAAAATCCCTGTGATTACGTCGCCTGTCATTATGTCTCCTACTTAAGTGATTAAAAAAAATTACTGTTCATCAAAAATTTGTAAGTTAATCCGGTATTGAAGTACCGAAGTCCAAACCTTATCCACACGTGGAACGAAACGAGTAAAATCTCTTTTGGATTTCGTTACGTATGCAATAGTTGTAGTTACGGTATGCCCGACTGTCCCGCTTATCTGAGTAAAACTCATTAAAGACTGAATTGCGTTAAAAGTTTTTTCTGCTGCTGCCGCTAAATTTCCGACCGCCTCCGAACTTTCCGACTCGTCATATAAATTTATCTGCATTAAAACCGTTTCAAATTTATCTGCTGAATCCTTTTTATTATCGGGAAAGGTTAATTGGAATACTCCGTAAGTTTTCTCCAAATTATCGTCTGGTTTCTCTGCATAGAAAAAATTATCTCCGAGCAAGTTTTTCAAAAAGCCTGCGTCCGTGTTAGCACTATAAACAGCCATAATTTGAGCTTTAGTTTTATTATACATGTTATTCATTAAGAAGAAGCCTCCAAGTTTAATAGCTGTTTTATTCTGTCAAGATTTTCCTCAACCGCTCCTCTTAAAAACATTGCATTTGGAGCGTTACCCCCGATACCAAGCTCCACGTAAGGAGCGTACTCTACGTTAGAGCCGATACGTACCGATAATTCAGGAGCGTTATTTTGAAGTCCGTCTCCTGATGAAGCTGCTGGCTGACCTTCGGGTCTCACCCCCGAACGTTCATTTTCAGTTGCGTAAGTGATCGAGCCTCTTAGCCGTCCTCCCACTCTGCCGCTTCCCTGTGGATATGAACCCACGACACAACGGCTAACAGCCTCGCCTTGTACGAATACACCGACAAGGATAAGTTTATCTCTTAAATTTTCTTTTACCTTAACCATGAACTCAGGTATTCTCCAAGTGCTTGTTACTTTTACTTCACTCATTTCGGTATTATCTCATTAACTCTGCAAAAATCTTTCATAGCATCGAGTTTCTTACCGTTCTCTTTTGTGTCTGCCTGTACGGTTAAGGTGTGCTCCTGTACAATTTCAAGTATTGTACTGATCTTAACCAATAAGAGATTATTACTCTCTCTGGCTGCGTCGAGTTCTTTAATTTTGTCCTCATGGGCTTTCAGTCTGATATTAACATCTTTCTTAAAAGCCCATTGAAGCCCAACCTGAATACCAACCCAACCAATAGCGGTAATTATGCCGATTAGTAACTGAATAGCGGTCAGATTGATTGCTACCATTACTTACTCAAACCTGTGGGTGGAGTCGTAGATACAGGAGTCGCTTTAGCGTTAGCCGCAAATATTCCAACTAGGGAAGTACCGCCTCCCGCAGTTAGTATCCATGTCAAAAGAGTCTGCACCCATGAAGGGAGCACAACACCGAATAGACTTATTACGCAAAAGCCCAAGGCAGGGATTAAAGCTAACAGAGCTCCGACAAGTGTTTTAGATTTGAAGTAACCCTCGAAATTATCGAACTGAGTTCTCCAATCGGTAAGACCTAACAATCCTGTAAGGGTTGTTACGATACCGATAGCGGAACCCTCAAAAGTAGTGTGAGGAAAGAATAATGCGAATACGAAAGCTGCAACCAAAGCTATTAAATAGCCAATAGGCTTTAATAAATTTGTCATTTGAACCTCTTTTTTTATTATTGAATTGATAGAATTATTTTTTACAATTTCATACTTACTATTTAACTCAGAATGAGCAAGTGAGTCGGCTTTTACGTAATCGGGTAACTCGTGTCCGACATTGCTATCTTGCTCATTGAGTTCAAAAAAACTTTTATTTTTATTAGTTAAATCCATTTAAGATTATTTTGTCTTTTTGTCTTTTGGAGGAAACAGCAAAAACGCTATGTAACTTCCCAATCCTACTACAAAGATTATTATTCCTGTTATCATACGGACCCCTTTTTATATTCATCATAATATTTTTCAATATTCAAAACGTAGTGATGTGTTTCCTCCGGTAAATACAAGAGAGCAAAAACTTTTAATTTCAATACGTTTCCCATTCCCCAATTATAAGCAGCGAGAACTTTCTCAGTATCTCCCTTAAATTCTCTCATCAGAGCACTCATATAGGCTGCCTGCGCTCTGATATTTGAGTCAGGGTTAAATATATCACCCTTTCCGACCTGAGCCCATGTAGCGGGCATAAATTGAGCTAATCCTTTCGCTCCGCACTTCGATACTGCCAGAGGATTAAAAGCACTTTCCTGTTTGACCTGAGCCTTTAACAACAAGGGATCAATACTGCGGAGTATTCCATATTTAATAAATAACGAGTCGTATAAATTTTCGTTCATTATTCGAGAATCCTTACGTCTGCCTGAGTATAATCAGGACGGTTTAAGACGCCGGTTATTTCATAAATCTTTCCGTTCACGGTTGCTCTCCAAGTATTATCGACTGTGACTAATTCTGAATAAATTCTTTCAGTACAGATAGCCTTAAGTTTATCGTCAACTCTGATCTCGTTAGCGTTTAGCTGCCTCTTATAGCATTTAACTGAAAACTGATTGCCTGTGCCTCCCCATACAGCCGTAAAGCCTCCGAGTCCGTCACTCGTCTTAGTTTTCTTCTCATATAAAACGGTATTGTCAAAAAAATCTTGTACCATTAAAAGCACTTCACTTTTCTATACGGTGATAGCATCTTAAGCATAGCCGGAGGAAAGTCAGCGCTCGTGCTTATGCTGTGATCTCCCAAAGACTCGCTGCTTGTACCGCTCATAAATTTAGTATTAAGTATATGTCCAATCATTTGAGAGAAGGGTAATAGCAAGCCCGCAGGGATAGTCTCAAACGTATCTTTGCAGTATATTCTTATGAAGTCGCTGACTGATAAAATTAAAGTATCGAGTACAACGTCTTTTGACGTATCATTTATTTGTAAAACTTTTTTAACTGTGGCTGCGCTAAACATTTAACTCCTTATCGCTATGGTATTAAAAGTGCAAAATTTTATTTCGATTGAATCCGAATACTCCGAATACTCTACCTCTCCATATATATTTGTAAACTTCCCCCTGTAATCGTAAACAGAACTCGCCGTAAGTGCGTCCGTATATGTTAACCCTGATTGAACCGCGAGTAAAACTCCATTTTTCCTGATCTCGTAGCTGGTCGCATTGGTAACAGGGCTTAAAGTTAGCACGACGTTTTGATCTGTCTTTACTCCGGTAATTGTTCCTATAGTTCCGAGACGAGCAATAAATGGGTCTAAAGCATTATAATCAGTTAATGGATTATATAATCCCATCGCTGTTTCTGCAATTTGAGGGGTTACTTTCCCATATCCATTTTGCGGAGTCCAACTATTGCCTAAAGCCACTCTTAATAAATATCTTGCTGTCCAAATATTCACATTCAAATAATTTGTAATGTAAGTCAGTACTCCCGCTATATATCCATTTGAAAATGAACTTAAATCGGGACTATCATTATCTATGGAGTCATGACTATAAAATTCAATATCATATCCTGTTAAATTTGATGTTATCCCCGCACCCGTTACAATTATATTTGGTAATATTCCATTTGAATTATATACATGATCGTTTGGCGTATTCGAGCCTGCTGGCATAAAAGTAACTATATCAGGATAACTTGCTAATGCCTCTGCAATCATACCCGACATTCCCGTATAGCTTTTAATATATAATTGACAACCTAATCCTAAAGCGGTTGCTATATTAGAAGCTCCATAGACTACACTTCCAGTCCAACCAGAACCACAATCAGCAAGTCCTTGACAAAAAGAACCATAGACATCTAAAGCGTGTTCATCATTGCCATATATGTAAATATTGGTTATCATGCGGGGAAAACTTCTATAGATATTTCAAATCGAGATGGCAGGTCAACATCCGCAGGTACGCCCGGATTAGCGGAAGATTGAAATTCGATCTCCACATAATCATTACCCGCTGGATTATGGGAGACATAAAAGGGAATCTCTCCATCCCCCATAACAATATTATTTATGCTCACAAATGTTTTTGTATTGGGAAATGCCCCAGTTAATGTTCCTCTTAAAATCCCTGCCGTACTTTTTTGCCAATCAATAGCCCCAATCGTATTTACCATAGGGGTTGCTGGGGTGGGTACTCCACTATCCATGTCTATAGTATTGACGTATCTTTTAGCAACTGGGAGACTGGCGTTTAATTCGGCAGGAGACTGACCTGTAAATACCGGAATACCTCCAATAGTTTTTTTTACGATAATATCGTTATCGTTAAAGTCCGAAGCGGTCACGGCTGCGTACCTCAGTGAATTTTCTGGCAAGCTAACACCGTCCGACGGTGACTGTACTGTCGGTTCCAAAGTAGCAGAGCCCATAAATAAAGTTGTACCGGAATTAAGATCGTCTGGAATTTCCTCTAAAATATCGTAGTAATAATTCAGACTTGTGAGCCCTTCGGTGTCTGACTTTGTAAGATACACGTTAATAGTGAGGGTCTTAGACACGCTGTCGTAAACAACTGCGAGCTCACTATCGCTGCCGCCCGCTACTAAATTTTTCTTCTCAATTACTCTCGGTGATGTTAGCTCGGTGTCACGCTTTACCACAAAAGTAAATTTGTGAGCGGTTACGTCCTCGCTTCCCTCGCTAACAAAAAGTAGCGTCTGCTTGTTTAGTCTTAAAATATTTATATTCTGTTCAATCATAATTATCCTTATTTATTTGCGAAAAGGTTATCCCTACCGAGAGTTTATCCTAAATGATTGAAGTCCTTTTTTGCCTAATTGGATTATTACAGAACCAACAGAACCAATAGGTGGGATAGGTTGTATATATTCAAATGCCCCCATATCCCATCCTGCACCTTGTGGTCTTAAAGTACCTTCTAAATCAGTATCAAATAT